>JAFGHX010000233.1 GCA_016929905.1 Kiritimatiellia bacterium | reverse complement strand
TACATCACGCCGGGCCTGGCCGCGCAGC
Source organism: Kiritimatiellia bacterium (assembly GCA_016929905.1). Lineage (GTDB taxonomy): Bacteria > Verrucomicrobiota > Kiritimatiellia > JAFGHX01 > JAFGHX01 > JAFGHX01. The sequence continues at coordinate 3,945 of JAFGHX010000233.1, read as the reverse complement.
CCGCCAGAAGGAAGTAGCTATACGATCCCCTCCCTTTCGTGGCCATACGGAGAATCGTCTCTTCAAGCCCGCTGTTCTTTTCCGTCCACGTCTTTCCGCCGTCGTCCGAGCGGTACACGCCGCCGACCGGTTCCTTGTTGTCCGGCCCGACCCTGCCCGCCGCCACGGCCGCGAAGAGGGTCGAGCGTTTCTTGCCCGGCGCCCGAACCAGCCCCGAAACCCGGCGCTCGCCCGGCAGGGCGGCCTTGAGGCTGGTCCAGGTCGCGCCGGCATCTTCCGACACCATGAAATCCTGGTGGCCGTACAGATACACGCGGCTGTGCCCGCGGCCCGGCAGGCACGCGCTCTGCCGGTCCACGACCATGCCCACCCACGAATGCTTCTTGCGTTGGCCTTCCCCGCCGGGCGTGATGGCCCGCCACGTGTCCCCGCCGTCCGTGCTCTTCCAGACATCGCCCCGCGACCACGACACGTCATGACGAGCGTCCGCCCCGTTGGCGCTGTACACGATATTCGGATCGGTCGGGTCCACGGCAATCGCGCCGAAGGTGTCCGCGGGCTTTCCGCCGCGGACCAGGCGCCAGTTCGCGCCGCCGTCCGTGGTCCGATACAGCCCGTGCGTCGAGCCGATGAAGATACGCTCCGGCCGCTTCGGGTCGAAGCAGCAGTTCCACATGCCGCGGTAGCCGGGATTCCCGAACGGCTTGGCCCCGCAGCGGCCGAGGATCTTCCACGTCTTGCCGCCGTCGCGCGTCATGAACGCGTTGCCCATGTCCACCCCGGCCACAATGACCTTCGCGTCATGCGGGGAAAAAACGGGGGCGCTCATCGCGCCTCCCGGCCCCGGCCCGATCGAACGCCAGCGCACCCGGCCCGCCTGTCCATAGGTTGCCGCTCGAGCCCCCCCAGCCGCACCCGCCGCCATCACCGCACCCGCCACGATCGCCAGCATCCTCGTTCGCATACCCACCTTCCTTTTTTCACGACACCTCTGCCATACGGCGCTCTTTGCCTGAAGAATGTCCGCCGAACCCCGTTCCCGGACAGGAAAATCGGTCAAGAGGACAAGATTGCCCCGAAACCGGGGAGAATGCGGGAGAACAGCCGGTGCCCCCCCCCTCGCGCGACCTGCCGGACCGCGCCGCGGATCGATGACGGCGGCTCGTCCTTGCGCTTCAAGCCGGCGCATTGAGCAGGTCGGCGACATCAACGCAAGAATCGAAGTAGCCCTCCTGAAGGAGTCCGGGACACAGTTCGCCCACGTAGATGAGGACTGGCCTGCTGGTGGCTCAGCGCTTCATGAGGTAGTGGTACGACTCGGCGACGCGCACGTAGCCCATCTTCTCGTAGATGCGCTGGGCGGCGGCGTCGATCGCGAGCGTGCCGACCCGGAACCGCCGGTATCCGTCCTCGCGCATGCGGCGCCGGACCTCTTGCTGGAGCAGGGTGCCGATGCCCTGCCCCTGCCAGTCCGGCCGGACGGCGTTATCCCCGATGCCGGCGATCCCGTTGTCCTCGTCAAGGTCGTAGGTGGCGAAGGCGACAACCTGCCCGCGCACCTCGCACACGATCGTGCGATAGATGTGCTTGGCGACGAAGCCCAGGACGCTCGCCGCCTTGTGCGCCTGCCACGGCTTGCCGCCCAGCCTGGCCTTGAAGAACTCCTCCCGCATGCGATGGACGGTGACCGGGCCGTAGGCCAGCTTCGTGATCTCGGCGATGGCCGGCATGTCGGCATGCCGCGCGGGGCGGACCAGCCGCTCGCCGGCGCGGATGAAGCGATAGGGCGGCTCGGCCGCGGCCAGTCCGCGCACGACACGAACCAGGATCGGGACGTAGCGGGCCAGCCGGCCGATATCCAGGTGGGCCGGCGTGTCTTCCGGAGTGTGATAGAATGCGCACGGTGCGCATTCCTCGCGGAACCAGGCGTAGGGCACGCCGCGTTGTTCCGCGGCGCCGTGGTCGCAGCCCACGCCCGCCGCCCCGCGGTAGGTACACCCGCGCGGCCCGGCTGCCGAGAGGACGGTCTGTCGGAACCGGCGGCTGCCCCCGACGGCCACATCGCAGGCCACACCGAACACGCCGCCGACCCCGTCGATCTCGATATGCCCGAGGCAATGCGGCAGCTCAGCCTCGCGCGCGGCATAGAACGCTTGCGCGCCGGCCCCCACGCCGTCCGTCCGCCCGTATTCCTCGCTGCCGCTTGCAACGAAAAGAACCGTGGCCGGCAGGCGGGCGCGGGCCAGGCGGCGGGCGGTCTCGAGCACCACGGCGGTTCCGCCCGCGTTGTCGACGGCGCCGGGCGTGCCCGGCGCGGTATCGAGATGCGCGGAGACGGCCAGCCAGTTCGGCCCCGTGCCCGGCAGCGTGGCGACGACATTCTGGGATTGCTGCCGCGGCCGCGCCCGGTGCCGCACCTGCAGCCGCAACGTCGTGCCTTCCATCCGCCGCAGCGCGCTTCCGGTCCGGAACGAGACGCAGACGACGGGCATGCGCCGGACTTCGGGATAGCGCACCGGCTTGGTATCGATGGCGTCGATATGCGGGCCTACGACCACCAGGCCTTTCAGCCCGTGCTTCTCGAGCGCCGTCAGCCGCGCGATCCGCGCGCGATGATCGCCGTCGGGAACCAGCAGGCCGATCTTGCCGCGCACGGCCTTGCCCGAAACGAGCGGCCGGGACACCGTGCCCAGCCAGGCCAGCGGCCCGCTCACGTCGCCGGCGGCCGAGAACTGCGCGGGCAGCGACGCGAAGGGCTTCCGCCCGCGCGGGCGCGCCAATCGCGACGACACCGCCAGATGCGACCCACTCGCGAACGGCTCGAGGCGAGCGCGCAGGCCCGCCTTCTCGAACGCGCGCGCCATGTACTCCGCCGCCTCGAGCTCCGCCCAACTGCCGGGCGGCCTCGGCCCGATCCCTTCGCACAAGTCCCTGACCGTCTTCGCCAGTCTGTCCTGGTTCATGGCGCCTCCACCCCCTCGAATGTGCCGACGTGGTTCAAGATCAGGAACCGGCGCGGATTGGAAGGGTCAAAAACAATGCGGCTCCAATAGCCGATCGGATCGAGCGGGATGTCGTCCGCGATCGCTTCCCACGTCTTCCCGCCGTCCCGCGATCTCCAGACATTCACCTTTTCTTTCGTCACATCATTGGCGCCCGTGGCCATGTACACCCGGTTCGCGTCCAGCGGATGCGCCGCGGCATAGGCGATCAGCCGCCGATCGTCCAGCTTCCGCCAGGAGTCCCCATGGTCGTCGCTGCGCCAGAGCACGCGCCGGTTCCACCAACCGCCGGGCGTATCCCCCGATTTGTCGCCCACCACGTACAACGTGCCGGTTGCCTTACAGATGGAGATGGTCTTCACGCCGCCGATCTTGTCCGCGCCCAGTTTCCGCCAGGTTGCGCCGCCGTCATCGCTGCGATAGAGACCAGAAGCTCCGGCAGTCCCCGCATCGAGCTGGTTATTCCGAGCGTTGGCTTTCAGGATGAGAATACCCGCATATACCCGCTTCGGCTCCGTCAGGTCCACTTCCAGCCGTCTTACGGACGCCGCCAATCCTTCCGGAATATCTATCCCAAGCGACAGCGCCTGCCACGTCTTGCCCCCGTCCACCGTCTTGTACAGCCCCAGATCGGTTCCGGCATAAAGCACGCGGGCCGCGGGCGCCGAACTCGGGTCCAGCGCCAGCGCGTGAATACCCACCCCTTTCTTTCCACACGCATCGAAATCGGGGATTCCGATGACCCTGAAAGTGCGTCCGCCGTCATCGCTCTGGTTGACATGTCCAATCCCATCAGAACGCCTGCCGCTGCACCACAGACGTCCCCTGACGGCAGGATCGTACAAGACGGCTAGTGCAGAATGGCGCTTAGATAAGGCTGGATTCGGCATAGTAGAAGAGCCGTCTCGGCTCTTCCCGCGGCGCGTAGCGCCGCGGAAATTCC
>JAFGHX010000232.1 GCA_016929905.1 Kiritimatiellia bacterium | reverse complement strand
GGGTACCCCACCCTATTTCGTTACGTCAAAATTCCGGTCGCACCCGAGCATCGCCAGCAGATTTTCGGCCGCAGGCCGATCAGCCTTTGCCACGCGACGGCGAAGAGAGATAGCAGAAACGGCCCGGTGGATCAAGTGTTGTTTTGCCGCAGACGGGTTGCGCAGCCGGTGATCGCGTCGAACGGCCGCACGTGGGCGGCAGGCTTCGCGCCTTCCATCAGATAGTGGAGATAGGGTTTCAGCACGTTGTTTCGGTCTGCCCGGGTCCCGTCGTACATAATGGAAATGATGGGGATATCGATGTCGACTTCCACTTTCTTGTAGATGGCTTCGCTGATAAGGCCCGGACAACAAAAGATGGGGTTCACATTGATGATGAACTTCAGATCCGGGTACTGCTCCTTGAGGTAGAAGACTTTCAGGAGGTTCTCGACCGTCTCGCCGTGGTGTTCGAGGTCGAGGAAGTAATGCTTCAGATAGGCCTCGTGCGCCTGTTTCAGGCTGCAGTCCCGCTCGCCGAGGACCGGCACGGCGAGTGTTCTCAAGCGGTTCCCGAACAGGCTGAGCGCGTTGAACGCCATCTTGTTCGCGAGCAGGCCGAGGTATTCGCCGTGCGCCCATTGCGCTTTGAACACCTTGCCGGCATAGAGGCTCATGGCGTCGATGAACGGAACCGTCACGACTTCGGCGCCCGCCTTTTCGATTTCGGCGATCAGGTTCTGGTTGTACGTGTCGTTATCGCGCACGAACAAATCGCCGACGATGCCGACCTGGGCCAGCGCCCTGTCGTGCCGCGCGATGCGCGCGTAGTCGCTCACGATTTCCTGGAACAGCGGCTCCTTGGCCAGGCCGCGGGCGAAGCAGTCGGCGAGCCGATCGGTGGCCTTCCGGAACACGCGGTTCGTCTCGCCCCGCCGCTTCTCGCGCGGCCGGATCCTGTGCGTCATCTTCTGAACGAGCCCGGTGAGCACGTACGCCATGTAGATCTCATACATGAGCCCGATCGGCAGGTCGACCGGCAGGAACCGGGCAACCAGCACATCGACTTTCTCCATGCCGTTTCCCAGTCTTTCGAGCACCTGCTTGATCATGACCGGGTACTGCGGCAGGTTGCAGGCGACATCGGCATCCGAGTTCGAGAAGAAAACGACATTTCCGGGGTCGAGCCCGTGTTTCTCGATTGCGTTCTGAATGCCGAGGCTGATACAGCTTACGGGCAGACACTGGCCGTCGTTGTAGCGCAGGCTGCGCGTGATGATCTCCGGCGACTGCTCCACCCGTTTCGCCTCGATGCCGGCGTGTCGGAACGCCGCCTGGATCAGGCGCGCCTTCAAGTGGTCGTATTCCGGCAGCAGATAGACCTTGTCCTCGAACGCGCGTTTGAACCGTATGCCGGGCCGCGCCGTCGCGGGCCGCGAGGGCCGGTGCGAGCGGAACGTCTCGATTGCCGCTTCCAGCCGCGTGTCGTATCCCTCGGAGGCCGCATGATCGTCGAGCTGCATGATCAGGTACGGCTTCTGGTAGTAGTCCATGATCTTCTTGAAGTAGGAGACAATGAACGAATCGGGCGAACACTTGAACGCCGTGATCAGGATGGGAAACAGCCCGGCGGTCGTGGCGACGATCTCCGCCTTCCGGATGATCTCGTTTCCGTAATGCCAATGATTGACCTCCGCGAACTCGGCGGCGATATCCAGGTGCGTGTCGTCGTCGGGTATCATGTCCATGAAGAACGACTGGATCCCCTTCTCGGCGAGCTTGCCGGGCACGTCCTTGTTCAGGGCGGGGTTGAAGATCACATAGGGACGGCCCAACAGCGCCACGCAGATGTCGTTCGCTTCCCCCATCTGATCGGTATAGAAGGTCTGCAGATCCCGCCTTCGTTCCGAGAACCAGTCATGGGCCAACCTGAAACTCTCATCGACACGCTTGAATGCGGCCTGCTTCTTCAGGGCGTCGGGGAATGACAAGTAGAGTTTCCGGATCAGATCGTTCAGCGGCTCATTCATGTTCAGGACCGGCGCGATGAACCGGCCGGCAACCCGGCAGGCGGGAATGTTCTGCACGACGGGCACGGCGAAATGGCAGTAGTAGCAGTAGAACTTCTTCTTCTCCTCGGCGGTTGTCTCCATGAGCTGCGGGAAGAAGATCCAATCGGCTTGACCGGCCAGTTCCCGGATGCAGCCATGGAACTCGGTGACCGGCGCGCAGTATTCAGCGGCCCGGATCTCGCGGCCTGAGCGGACGGTTTCCGCGCCCATCTCGGGCGTCACCGTTTCGAAGCCGAGCTGCTCGAAGAACAGGCGCCAGAGCGGCACATATTCGAGCAGGGTCAGGGTGCGGGGCAGTCCGACCCGGACCTGCGCTTTTGCCCGGTCTTCGTCGTCGACCGGCACGATGCCCGTCCGGAATATCTCGTTACGCAGCTCCATGACGTTGAACTGGATCCTGTTCCGGAGGCGGGCCAGCGACAGGCCGGGCCTTCGGATAATCGCGCGGATGCCGCCCTGCTGGAATTCGTGGAACAGGTTCACGTCCCGGGCGGCATGGGCTTGCCGTGCAGCGCTGTCCACATCGAACACGCGGCGATGAGCGTGAAGCAGGTTGAACCCTGTCTGTGTCCTCTTCCGGAAGCCCTTGCTGGCTTCGTCTCTTCCGCACAGGTATCCCCAGCCCAGTTTCTCGCCTTCGATTTCGATCTGCTTGATCTTGCAGTGGTTGCTGCAGTATTCGCAGACGTACTCCTCAACGCCAACGGTTTCCAGGTGAAGCGCCCGGCGGAAGCCGGAGCCGGCGTCCGTGCGGTGTTCGGCCATCTTGAGGCAGACACCCAACGCCCCGGTCAGGTGGCAATACCTGGACACGTAGATGGGTTTCCCCAGCTTCTGTTCGAAGGCCTTCACCAACGCCCGGTTCTTGGCCGTCGCGCCCTGAAAGGCGATGTACTCGCCGATCTTGTTGACGTGGGCGACCTTGGTCAGGTAGTTGTCGCGCACGGAATGGAGCGCGGACGCCAGCAGCTCCTCTCTCGTGTAGCCCTTGCTCAGCAGGTGGTTCAGGTCGCGCTCCATGAAGACCGTGCACCGGTCGCTGATCAGCGGAGCGGCATGCGCCATGGCCAGGCCGGCATACTGATCGAGCGCCACGCCCAGGCGCCGCGCCTGTTCTTCGATGAAGCTGCCTGTTCCGGCCGCGCACACGTAGTTCATCACCGAGAAGACGACCTGGCCGTCCTTCATGACCGTGAATTTCGCGTCCTGCCCCCCGATCTCGATAATGGTGTCGATCTTCGGCTCCAGATGCCAGGCGGCCCGCGCGTGCGCCGTAATCTCGTCTACCACATAGTCCGCCCGGGCCACGAGCTGGATGAACTTCCGGCCCGACCCGGTGGTTCCGGCGCCGATGATCCGAAAACGGACCTCGTACCGGCTCTCCAGTTCGGCCAGGGTCCGGGTGAGCTGCTGAACCGCGGCAATGGGCTGCCCTTTCGTGCGGGTATACATACCGACCAGCACGTGTTCGCGCGCATCCATCAGCACGGCCTTGGTACTGGTGGATCCGACATCGATGCCGAGATAGCAGGGGTAGACAGCGCCGCCCTGCAAGGCATGATAGACGGCCACTTCGACCTCGTGCGCGACAAACGACCGCCAACTGCTCTGGTCCGCTACCGCCCTGTCGGTCTCGCTGAGGGGCGGGTAGAAATAGGAGCGGGCGGCTTGCCGGGTGCTGAGCAGTTCGTCTGTGCGCAGCGACCGGGCTTCGCCGGCCCTGTGCCGGCCGAGCGCGACCAGCGCGGCGCCGACCGCCCCCATGACTTCGCAATCGGGCGGGACATGGATGGCCGCCTTCACTTCCTGCTCCAGATACCGGATGACCCGGCCGTTCAAGGCGACGCCGCCAACGGCCACGATCGGCTGACGCAGCGTCACGCCGTGCGTCAAGGCATCGCAGATGTTCCGAGCCACGCCCTGGGCCAGCCCGGCGGCGATCGCAGGCAGGCCGTAGCCCTGCTGCTGGATATGTATCAGGTCCGTCTGCGCAAAGACGGCGCACCGTGTGGCTATCTTCGGCGGTTCGCCCTCATAGCCTGCGGCAATCCGGCTGAGCGCCTCGCTCCCGGACAGCCCGAGCCGGACGGCCTGTTGATCCAGGAACGACCCGGTCCCGGCCGCGCAGGCCGAATTGGAGATGTATTTCTGGTAGCGCCCCCGCTCATCGAACAGGAGCAGGCCGAAGTTCTCGCCGCCAATCGTGAGAATGGCCCCCACTTCCGGACAGTCGCGTTTGACGCCTTCGATAATGGCGACTTGTTCGTTGACTTCGAGGCCGGCCGTGAAGAACTCACGGCCCTTCTCCGCGACGACCCCAAAGGCATCCACCTGCCTCGCCGGCAGGTTCCGGAGCACCTGATCCAGAGCCGGCAGAATATTGCCGTTGTGGAACAGATACTGCCGGTACACGATTGACCCGTTCGAATCCAGGATGACGGCGGCGACGGATATGCTGCCGACGTCTATCCCGAGAATGGCGGATTCGTGCGTGTCCACGGGTTGCCGTTCCTGATTCATGCGCCTGAGCCGGCCTTCGGCGCCTTGCCCGGCCCTGCCCGGGTGACGAGCCGCTCGCTGGAAACTTGCTCGAGAGCCCGCCTTCGCCCCAGGCTGCCGCCGTCGTCCCGCGGCGCAAGCGCCGCGGGACTATGGCGCGACAAGTCGGCGGCACGCGCTCACGCGTGCGAGCGCGTGCGGGTCGATCTGGCGGGCGCCGCGCTTCTCTCGGCCAGGAGCACCGCGAGTTCCTCGGGCAGGTTGGCGACCGCTTCGCGCACGGCATCGCCGCGCGCCTTGAAGACGATCTTGACCCGGTCCTGGTATTTGCGGATCTTGGCGAGCAGCCGGGCCAGCGCCTCGTCCTCGACGGCCACGAGGCGATCGAGGCTCAGGACCAATTCGCCGTCCTCGTCCTTCAGGTATCGCTGGAGCTTGCGCACGAGGCTCCTGGCGTTCACCTTGTCGAGGATCCCGCCCAGCTGCAACGCCAGGCGGTTGCCGCTCCAGTCGATGTGCAGGTGCAGGAGATTGGCCAGGCTCTTCCCCTTCACGCGGGCGGCCACCAGGTCCTTCAGGGACGAGCGCCACTTGGTTTCCATGACGCCGGGCTGGCACAGGGCTCGGCCGGCCGCATGCCGGCCGACCTCGCGCGCGGCGCAGGCCATGACCAACCTGGAGAGTGCCCACTGCTTGAGCGAGGCGGCGCCCAACACCCTGTCGTACCTGGCGATCAGCGTCTCGGCCAGGCGCCGCGCTCGGGCGTTGTGCGCGTGCTTCCTGACAGCGGGCAGCATGGGCCGGAAATCGCCGCTCACCAAGCGCCGCAGCACGTCTGTTCGTCTGCGCATCCAGGCGTCTTCGTATTGCGCCAGGGTCGTCACGCCTCGAATCGCCGTCTCGCAGAGGCGCAGCAGCGAAGAACCCTGCGTGTCGTAGTCGTAACGGAACGCGTCGCGAAGGAAGCGGGCCGACTCATCCGGCGTGAAGTGCGGGTGCCGGAACCAGATCCGGTGCTGCCCATGCCATTCTTCGTAGGGCACATCCTTCATCAGCAGGCCTTTCGCCTCGTAGTCCGCGTAGAGGCCGGTGCCCGGCGCGGGCCCGAGCTGCATGAACTGCACGAAATCCGATTCCAGCCCCACGACGAACCGGATGTCGTCCCATATCGTCTCTTTGTCGTGCTGTTCCAGGAACAGGATCCCGGATGCGAGCACACTGATTCCGTGATCGCGCAGCGCGCGGATCATCGCTTTCAGATCGATCCCCTTGTTCTTCTCGTAGATCTCGTGCTTCGACTCCACGCCGATCCACAGGAAGTTCACGCCCAGCCGCGCCAGGAACTCGACGCCCACCTCGGCCACGGTCTCCGCGGAACTGAAGATGCTGAACCGGAACAGCTTGCCGTGCTCCTCCATGAGGCGCAACAGCTCCTTCGCGCGCGCGGGATGCTTGAGAAAATTCTCGTCCATGACGAAGAACTCGCGCAGTCCGGTGGCCTGCTCGATGCGGACACACACGTCGAACAGCTCCCTGCCGGACTCGAAATAGGGCGTGTACGTCTTGCCGAAGAAATGGCTGGTGCAGCAGAACCGGCAGGCATTGGGACAGCCGACCCCCGGGATCAGCACGGCCGCCTCGGCCTTCAGCGGCACGCCGAGCACGCGCTTGCGACAGGTGGACGGCAGGATCGGGTGCGTGAACGGCCTGTCCGGGTCTTCGCCGAGCAGCCGCCTGAACCATTTCACGCCCTCGCCCCGGCAGATGTGGTCATGCTCGATCATCCGTTCGAGCCCCGGGATCATGGTGCCGTGCCCGCCGAGCACGATCCGGCTCTTCGGCGCATGCTCGCGAACCAGCTCCGCCATCCGCTTCGCCTTGACGAAGTTCGGCATGATGAAGGAAATGCCGACATAGTCGTAGCCCTTCTTGATCTCGCGGATGAACCGGCGCTGCGAAGGAAAATCGAGAACCGCTGTCGGCGCGTGGATGTTCTCCGCTATGAAGTACAGCCCGAAACTGCGGTGGTGAAACCGCAGCGAGAACGGGCCCTGCTCGCGCGTGACCTGATTGTGGAACAGCTCCATGAGGTTCTCTTTACGGCCAAACGCGTCGTCGACTCCGTACGGTCCGAACACGGACGAAAGCAATACTTTCATCTGCAAGCTCCTGAAAATGCGATCACGCGGGTTTCGGCGGCGTGCCTAATGGGGAGACACTCCGGCCCATTCAATCATTTCGCGCGAGACGATAACAGCCATTTGTCATGGTTTTGCCATGGGATTTCGTTTTTTCGAAAATCCGACAAGGCGGCCGGGGCCGCAGCGCGCGCAGGGCGGCTCTGGCCTTTGGCTGCGGCCGGCAGTCCGACACGCCTTACGGCGTTGACTCCGAACGCCGGAACGATGCGGGGCACTCGCCGATTCTGCCAGGCACGATGGAACGTGTCGGTGCTGACGCTCAGACGCGCCGCTACCGGTCTTCGTCCGGAGACTGGGGCGGCGGCTCCGGGGGCACGCCGTCCGCGCGCCGGTAGTGGCGGGCTTCCCGGCCTGAGAGGCGGCGCTGCCGGATCAGGTCCCGGATCCGCGCCACGTCCACACTCGCCATCCGCGCGGCTGCCCCCGGCGCGACCGCTGCCTCGGAAGCCGGGCCGGGCGGCCGGTCCCGCGCGGTACGGAGCAGCCAGGCGCCACCGGCGACGAAGGCGGCGAGCACAAGCAGGAACGCCAGGTCCTTCCAGCCCCACTCCCTTCTTCCGGCCCCTGCCCCCGCCTCGCCCGTTGCCGCGGCGCCGGCCCGCGTGCAGCGGTCGCAGCCGATACAGTCGAGTTCGTCCGCGTGCCGGACGCCGTAGGGACATCGCCGCGGATTGACGGGCGGCGCGAGCGGGCCGAGCAGCCGCACGCCGTTCAGCAGCGACAGGAACGCGCCTGCTGGACACAGGTTCCGGCACCAGAACCGCGGGTAGAAGAACGAAAGAGCCAGAACGAGGCCCGCAATGGTGGTAACGGCGCGCGTGCGGCCGGCGCTGAAGACGGTCACGAGCGGATCGGCGGAGGAGCCCTCGTCTCCGCGGCCCCATACGAACAGGCAGACGGCGCCGAGCAGGACCGCGTACTTGAGCAGGCGCGCGTAGCGCCACACGCGCTTGTGCGGGGCGAGCGAGCGCGGCCCGAACCGGCCGGCCAGTTCCTGTGCCGCGCCGACCGGGCAGAGGTAGCCGCAGTAGAAGTTGCCGAACAGCGCGACGGCGACGGGCACGCACGCGACGAGCACGAAGCCCGTCGTCAGCCCGGGCGGCGGGCATTGCAGCGCCAGCACAGACAGCACGTGGGCCAGGGAGAACTGCACGTTCAGTACGAACCCGGCGCTCAGCACGGCGACCAGCAGCGCCACACGGCCGAGCCGCCAGGCCGCGCGCCGCCGCAGAACGAGGGCGAGCACCACGAACACGAGCATGGCCACACCGCCCGCATCCGGGCGGCGCGCTCTGCGCACGGCAGCGGCCGCCTCAGCCGTGGCGCGCCCCAGCGCCGCGGCAAAACGCGGCCCGGCCTGCCTGAGCAAATCGAGCAAGGCCCGCGACGTGATCGTGGCGCCCGTCACGGCATCGACGCCGTCCAGCCCGCTCGGCTCGAAGACGTTCCGCCCGCGCAGGCTGGCCAGCCATTGCTGTGCAATCGCGAGATAGGCCGCCGTTTCGCCCGAGCGGAGAATCTTCAGCTCCAGCAGCTTGCCGCCGGCCTCGACAACCAGAACCGCCGTGATCCTGCCGCCGTACCCCGCGGCGTCGGGCGCCAGCTTGTCGCTCATCACGGCATACGCCTCCGGCCGACCCGCCTCCGCCGGGCACACATAGTAAGTCAGCGGCGTGCCGTCCGGCAGCACGACCTGCCGTTCGATGGGGGCGGCCTTGCCGAGCGCGCGAGCAACGGCCTGTGCGGGATCGGCCTGGGTTTCAGCGCGATCGGGCGGGCAGACGCGGGCGCCGATCACGAGGAACGCGGCTATCCCGAACAGCGTGTAGCCGACGGGGCGAACCAGCCGGTCGAACAGGTCGGGCGCCGCCCGGCTCGCCGGCCCACGCCGGCGGAACCAAGCCGCGGTGCGCGCGGCGATACGCCGGCGCGGGAGCGCCGGGACCAGGTTGGCGGCGAGCAGCGCGCCGGCGATCCCCAGCAGAGCCTGCGCACCGAGCGCGGGCACGATGAGCAGGCCGGTCGCCAGCCCGCCCGCCGCGCCGCCGAGATGATCGCAAATCTCGACGGCGCTGCCAGCCGCCTGATCCGCATGCCGCGCGGCTTTCAGCGCCGCCGCCGCCACCGGCACATAGCACCCGCTCAGCACGCCGCCGGCCAGGAACAACAACGCAAAGACGCCGCGCGACAGGTCGCCCGTCATGAAGGCGACCCCCAGCAGCAAAGCCAGATGCAGCGTCATCACGACCGGCAAGAGCAAGGCGGACCGGCCGTACTTGAACACCACCCGTTCGCAAAGCGCGCCGCCGATCGTGAGCCCGCCCATGAACAGCGCCGAAATCAGGCCGATGTGCAGGAAGATCGAGCCGAACCGGGACTGGTAGGTGAACATGAGCAGGACGCTGAACGCGATGCCGACCGCACCGGCCGACGCGACCAGGAAGTAGCTGTCGAATGCCGTATGGGCGATCGGGCCGTCCGGAGCGCCGGTCCCCGCCGCTCCTATCCCCTCCCCCGCCTCTGTCCGCGGCCCGGCCCGGCTGCGCCAGACCGTCGTCACGACGTACGCCGTCCTCAACACGACATAGCCGAGAACGGCCATCAGCAACAGGGCCGTCCCGCACCCGGCGAAACGCCGCACGAACACCGAGACGGCTTCACGCGTGCCCGCCTGCCGCCCCGCAAACAGAAGCACGTGCAGCAGCGCCCGCGGCCGGCTCTCAGTATTCAGCAGCCCGCGCGCATCGCCACGCACGGCCCGCTCATACGCCTGCCGCTGAAAGGCGATCCGGTCGGGCGGATAGAGCGCCGGCAGCCCCTCGGGCGGATAGATCCCGGTCGCCCCCTCAATCGCCCGGAAACGCCGGCGCAGGAGCGCGGGCGCCTCGCTGAGCCGGTCCGAGCCCGAGGCCATGAGCCACGTTTCGTCGCCCGGCTTGATGGCCAGGTGCGGAAAGACAGACTGCAGCGTGTGAAAGACGGACGCGCCGACGTGCACCAGGTCGGAGCCCATCACGTTCGCACCGCCCGTCACGCGCACGCCCAGAACGCCCGCCGGCGCCAGCCGCTGCTTGAGCAGCCCGAAGAATTCGCGCGTGAAGTAGCGGTTCAGCAGCAGCGTGGTCGGGTCCGGCAGGTTCAGCACGATCGCGTCATAGCACTCCGCCGTGGACGCGAGAAAGCGGCGCGCATCCACGCCGGGCACAGTCAGGTCGGCCGTACCGTCGCGCAACCGTTCCGGCAACACGGCCATGAGCCGAGCCGGGTAGTCGGGGTCCGCGTCGAGCCAGCAGACGGACTGCGTCTGCGGCAACTGCGTCAAGCGCTGCGCCAGCGCGAACACGCCGGTGCCCAGCACGAGAAACCGCTTGGCGTCCGGGTTCTGAGCCAACAGCACGGCGCTGACTTCCGAGGCGTGTTCCGTGTTCGGGATCGTCTCGCAGACGGATTCCCACGCGGCGACCGTGAACTGGCCGCCGTACTGCCCGTAGCGGTAGCGAGCCTGGGCCGTCGCAAATGCGCCCTGAAATCCGGATTCGGGCAGCAGACGCCGCCAGGCGCTCGAATCCGCGTGGCGCGTCCAATGCCGGTCGGCGCCGGCCAGAAGGAGCAAGCCGGCTGCCGCCGCGGGCGCGAGGCGCGCCAGGGCCCCGCGCCGCGTTTGGCCGCGGAACGGCAGGCCGGCGAGCAGCGGCAGCACGGCCCACAGCGCGATCGATTCCGGCGCCATATCCGCCGCCAGCATCAGTGTGACGGCAACGCCCCCGGCGCAGCTGCCGAGCGCCTCCAGCACGTAGACCCTGGCCACGGCCAGTGAATGCTCGGACGAAAGCCAGCGGCATGCCGCCGTGAACAGGAAGCCGGTCACAAGCGACACGGGCGCATTCGCCGCGAACGAGACCGGCAGCATGCGCGCCAGCGGAAACAGCTCATAGCCCGCCACCCCCGCCACCAGGCGCGAGTGACGGATGAGCACCGCTTGCGCCGCATAAGCGGGAATGTAGAGCAGCGGCAGGAATTCGAATTTCGCGTTCGCGCCGGTCGGAAAGCGCAGGCGGCGGCCCGCCGCGGCGCCGGCCGCCACCCAGAGGAGCCAGGCGCCGAAGAAGCAGCCGATCCCGAGTTCGTTACCGGCGTAGCCCGCGAGGAATTCGCGGAACAGCAACGCCTGCGCGACGGCGGCGAAGAAGCCGAGCGACAAGACGATCATGTACCGAACGCGCTGTTCCATGTTCACCCGCGCCAATGGCCCGTGCGCCCGACGGCATCGGGGTCGGGCGGCCGTACCGCGCCCGCATAGCGCCGGGCGCGCACGGCCTGAACGATCCGCACGGGCGCCAGCCCCGCCGCGGCACGCCGCACGCCGGCAACAGACAAGGCCAGCACGCGCAACGCCGCGGCGACAAATGTTCTTCGCGTTACGGCCATATTCCGTAGATCTCCGTTCCGCAATCCGGGCAACGGTTGCCGGCCAGCCGCTGCTCGAGCACCTGGTAGCCGCGCCGCTGGATCAGCCGCTTGCGGCAGCCGGGACAGTACGTGGTGGCGGAGTCCTCGACCATCACGTTCCCGATATACACGTAGTGCAGACCCGCCGCCTGCGCGATGGCGCGCGCTTTCGACAGCGTCTCGGCCGGTGTCGGCGGCAGGTTCCGCAAGCGGTAGTGCGGCCAGAACCGCGAGAAATGAAGCGGGGTCTCCGCGCCCATGTTCGCTTTCAGCCAGACGCAGAGTTCCTGAATCATCGTGTCCGAGTCGTTCAGCGTCGGGATCAGCAGGTTGGTCACCTCGACCATCACGCCCATCGACTTGGCAACCACGAGCGTATTCAGCACGGGCGCGAGCGTGGCGCCGCAGATCTCGCGGTAGAACGCGTCGGAGAACGCCTTCAGATCGATGTTGGCCGCGTCCACGTGCGGGCACAGCTCGCGCAACGGCCCGTCGTTCACG
Organism: Kiritimatiellia bacterium; assembly: GCA_016929905.1. Lineage (GTDB taxonomy): Bacteria > Verrucomicrobiota > Kiritimatiellia > JAFGHX01 > JAFGHX01 > JAFGHX01. The sequence continues at coordinate 6,125 of JAFGHX010000232.1, read as the reverse complement.
TAGCCGGCCGTCACGAGCACGTTCTTCAGCCCCGCGTCCCGCACCCGGATGCAACTGTCGAGCGTGTACTCATAGTAGGCAAGCGGCTCGGTGTAGGTGTAGGCCACCGACAGGCATTGGTAGCGGCGGGCAACGTCCGGAATCGACTCGGGCGGCAGCGGGGAAGCGGTGTCGTCTTCCGGGTTCTTCTGGGAGATCTCCCAGTTCTGGCAGTTCTTGCAGTGCAGGTTGCAGCCGACCGTGGCGAGAGAGAAGGTTCGGCTGCCCGGCAGGAAATGGTTCAGCGGCTTCTTCTCGACCGGATCGACGTGCACGGCGGTCGGGTAGCCGTAGGTGAGCGCATGCAGGCGGCCGTCGAGGTTCACGCGGATCCGGCAGTCGCCGCGCTGACCGGGCGCCAGGACACAGCGCTTCGGGCATAGCTCACACTGCACGGTCATCTTCCGCCTCCACCGGCCGGGCAACGCGCGCGCAAAACCACGAATCAACACGAATCCACACGAATAGTCAGAAGCAGCACCCCGATCAGTCGCATGGCTCAGGCCCGTTCTTTCAGTTGCCCGGCTCGTTCGAGTGTCCGGCGTCCGGAACCGGATGTCAAGTGCCTGAACGGAGGAAGCGCATGTGCGGCAGGCGGCGGATATGCCCGGCACGAAACTCTGTCCCGCCACGGGCGGGCAGGCTGTCAGCTTCGTCGATTCCCCGTGGGACGGGCTTTCCAGCCCGTCCCCGTTTCCTGTTGGCTCACGACTGTGCGGGACGGGCTGGAAAGCCCGTCCTACGATTCGCTTGACTTGGTTCCCTCCGGGCGAAGACGGATTGCACCCGCACCGGCCCCGCTCAATCCGAAACGCCCATCCAATAGGACAGGACCAGGAATTGCGACAAGAGGTAGGCATGCACCACGCGCACCTTGCGGGGTACCACCACGCGGGTCGGCGCGAAATTGACTACGCCGGTCACGCCCGCCAAGACGAGCGCATCCGTGACGCGCTGCGCCGCGAGCGGCGGCACGGCCACGACGCCCACGTCTATGGATTCGCGCTGGACGTATGCCGCAAGACGATCCATGGACCGAACGGCAAGGCGGCCGATCTTCTGGCCGATGACGCCAGGCTCAATATCGAACAGGCTGAATGCCCGGAACCCGAACCGCCGGAAGTCATGGTGCTGCTGGGCCAACGCCCGCCCCAGGTTGCCCGCGCCTACGATCACCATGCGCTTCTCCGTCTTGACGTCGAGCATCGCGGACAGCACGTCATCGAGCCGCGCCACGTCGTAGCCGCGCCGCGCCCGTCCGCTGATGGGCAGGAAGGAGAAGTCCTGCCGCACCGTGGATTCGCTCAGGGCGAGCCCGCGCGCGATTCGCTTGGAGCTCACCCATTGTTGCCCCTCGTCGCGTTGCCTGCGCACGAACCACAGGTACTCGGGCAATCTCTGGACAACGGGCGCTGGGATGTCTCTCTCGGCAGTCCTCACCGGCCGGCGGCCTCCTCTGGCTACATCGCGAATCGTTAAAAATTTATACTATTCCCGCGCGCCCGTCAACGCGATCCCGAGCCGCGGCCAAGACAATGCCGGTGCTTCCCCTTTGCCCTTCGGGCGGTGCCGTGCTAGGATACGGCGTATCGGGCGTGATGTTGGAGGCGAACGCATGCACAAGCTGCTCCTGGTCGACGACAGCACGACGCTGGTGAACTATCTGCGCAACGTGTTGAAGCGGTGGGGCTATGAGGCGATGATCTGCGCCGACGGCCGGCACGCGCTGGAGGCGTTCAAGAGCACGACGTTCGACCTGCTGGTGACCGACGTGCGCATGCAGCCGATGGGCGGGCTCGAGCTGCTGCGTACGATCCGGCTGATGAACAGCGACATTCCCGCGATCGTGATCACCGCGTTCGCGGATGTCGGGACGGCGGCCGAGTCGCTGCGGCTCGGCGCGTTCGACTACATACCGAAACCGTTCGACATTGCCGATCTGATCGCGACGATGAACCGCGCGCTGGCCTACCACGCCGCGACGCACGGGCTGCTGGACCTGGAACTGATTGTCGGCCCGTACCACACGCTCGGCGCGATGGTGGCCGAGAGCCAGGCGATGCGCGACGTGTGCACCAGCATCCGGAAGGTGGCGCCCACCGAGTCGGCCGTCTTCATTCTCGGCGAGCGCGGGACGGGGCGCGGGCTGGTGGCCAGGACAATCCACGAGCACAGCACGCGCAAGGACCAGGAGTTCAAGGTACTGGATTGCGCGCATCATGCCGGGGCGCTGGACGTCTCGTTCGCGCACGAGCGGGCCACCGTCTTCATCAAGGAGATCAACGCGCTGCCGCCGGCCCAGCAGAAGGAACTGCTCGCGGAGATCGACCGGTGCCGCGCCAGTGTGGAGCACGAAGCGGACGAGCCGCGGTTCGTGATCTCCGCGTCCAACGCGCTGCGGACGCTCGTCGAGAGCGGCCGGTTCGACAAGGATCTGTTCCGGGAGCTGGCCGACGCCTTCATCGAGCTGAAGCCCCTGCGCGAGCGCCGCCCGGACATCCTGCCGCTCGTTCACCATTTCCTGCGCCGGGACCTGGGTGAAGCGCGGCCGGTCCCGAAGCTGGAGCTGGGCGTCAGCTACAGCCTCCAGCACTACGCCTGGCCCGGCAACGTGCACGAACTGGAACTCGCGGTCGCGGCGGTGCTCGAAACACTCGAAGGCGGCCGCATCACGAAGGCGCAGATGCCGGCTTCGATCCGGGAGCACGTCGGCGAGGTCCCGCTGATCAAGGATTCGGATCTGCGCGCGCAGTTCCTGCACGGCGCCGCGCTGAAACGGTTCCTGCGCGATAAGGAGAAATCGTTGACCTCGCGCGTGCCGCAGGAGGGCGCCGAGCGGCACGCCGGCGCCGTACGGCCGAAGGAACCTGCGCGCCCGAAACCGAAGACGGAAGACGTGCCGCCCGGCCCGCACACGGATCGCGCCCGGCGGAACCAGCCGGATCGAAAGATTTAGACTGCGGATAGCGGCATCCGGCATCCGCCTTCGCCGGGCCTACGGCGGACACGGTCCGGCATCGCCGTTCGAGAAGGCCTTCTCGAACGGCCGCTATTTGAAGGTCCACTGCCGCTGCGCGACAAACACGGCGAGCCCGACGGCGGCTTCGGCGCCGAGCTTGGCCGGCATGGGGCCGAGCCGGAGCAGCTCGTGAAAGAGGCCGACCAGCGTCTCGGAGGCGGCCCAGCTCGACAGCCAGACGACACAGAACCGGCTGAACTGAACATAGACGGTGGAATGGCCGCGGCCTCGAAAGGTCCAGCATTTGTTGAGCACGAAGCCAAGCACGCCGCCCAACGGCCGGCTGATCAGGTTGGCGGCGAGCGGGTGCAGGCCGGCGAGCCGGGTGAGCACGAAATACGTCAGCAGATCGGTTGCCGCGCTCGCCGCGCCCACGGTGTAATAGCGAACAATCTGGCCCACCAGCTTCGTCATGCAGGGCAACACTATGCAAGATGGCGCGCCAAAGAACAAGCCTGAGCCGCGCTGGCCGATCCTGCTCGGCATCCCGCTGCTCGCGCTCGCCGTATGGCTCGCCCACACGTTCGGGCAGAAGCAGGAGAACCTGACCGCCAAGGAGCATGAAATCCGGTCGCTGCTCGAACAGGTGCGCCGCGAAGAACGCCATGCCGGCGGCAGCGGGTTCGTCGGCGGCCTCTGCGATCTGCCCTGGCCGTTCGGACCGCTTGCCGAATGGATCTGGGGCGACAGAGAGCCGGCGGGCGACATTCCGGACAAGTTGGAAGCCTTCGGTGCGGAAGCGGTGCCGATCCTGATCGAGGCCCTGCGCCAGGACAAGAGCCCGGCCGTACGGGGCGTGTGCGCCAACGTGCTCGGGGAGATCGGGCAACGCGATGCGCTGCCGGCGCTGCTGGCGGCGCTACGCGCGGACGGCGAAGGGGACGTCCGCAAGGAAGTCGCCGGATCGCTCGCGGAACTCGGCGACGCCGGCGCTGTCGGGCCGTTGATCCGTGCACTGGAAACGGACAGCGCGCAGAGCGTGCGCGGCGAGGCGGCTCGCTCGCTCGGGCGGTTGGGCAAGGAGGAGGCCCTTCCCCCGCTGCTCGCCGCGCTGCGGATGGACGCCGACTTCTACGTACGGGAACGCGCGGCAGAGGCGCTCGGCATGCTTGGCGGCACGAACGCGGTCCCGGCTCTGTCGAACGCGCTCCGGGCAGACCGGGCGGCGAGCGTGCGGGAGCAGGCGGCCGAGGCGCTGGGCGATATCCGCGATGTGCAGGCGCTGGCCGACCTGTGCACGGCGCTGGCGACTGACAGCGCCGAGAATGTGCGCGAGGAGGCGGCCAGGGCTCTGGGCCGGCTGCGCTCTGCCGAAGCTGTCCCCGCGCTGCTGAATGCCGTCTGTGCCGATACCGCGGGCGACGCGCGCGCGGCCGCTGCCGCGGCGCTGGGCAACCTGGGCGACGACCGCGCGGTCCCCGCCCTGGGCAAGGTCCTGCAGGAAGACGCCGAAAGCCGCGTGCGGCGCGAGGCGGCAGAGGCGCTGGGCGACCTGGGCAAAGACGGGGCGATCCCCGCGCTGGCCGCCGCGCTGCAGGGTGACACCGACACCAATGTACGCGAGTCCGCCGCCGACGCGCTCGGTTGCCTCGGCCAACCCGAAGCGCTCGCGCCGCTGTCCGCCGCGCTGCAGGCGGAGAAGGCGTCCGATGTCCGGGAAAATGTGGCGAAGGCACTGGGCGAACTCGGACTGCCCGCCGCCGTCCCGCTGCTCGTGACGGCGCTCGAGACGGACAAGCAATCGTCCGTGCGCAGCTCGGCCGCGGAGGCGCTTGGCATTCTCGCCGATCCGGCCGCCGTGCCCGCGCTGGTCAAGGCGCTGAGAGACGATTCTTCCGACAGAGTGCGCAAGGCGGCGGCCGCATCGCTCGGCCGCTGCGGTGGTCCCGAATCCGCGGAGCTGTTGCTCGCCACGCTGCGGGACGACCGGATCCCCGCCGTGCGGGGCGCCGCGGCCACGGCGCTCGGGCATATGGGCAACCCTGAATTTCTGGCTGCGCTCAGCGCGGCGGTCGCGGACCCGCACGAGGACGTGCGAAAGGCGGCGGCACTCGCGCTCGGCAGCATGGGCCATGCACCGGCGGCGCCGGCGCTGATCGCGCTGCTCGAAACCGATTCGGACACTGACGTGCGCCAGGCCGCGGCCGAGGCGCTCGGCCTGCTCGGCGACAGCCGGGCTGTGCCGGCTCTGGTGCAGGCCCTGCAGCAGAAGGCGACCGACGTGCGCTTCGAGGCCGCCTTCGCGCTCGGCCATCTCGGCGTGCCCGAGACGACGGCGGCGTTGACCAATCTGCTCGCCGACACGGCCATGTCCGTCCGGTTCGCCGCCGCCTTCGCCCTGGCCGAAGTCCGGGACCCGCGCGCCGTGCCGGCATTGGAGGAGCGGCTCTCGGATTCGGAGGGGCACGTTCGGCTGGGCGCCGCCTGCGCGCTCGCGTTCACCGACGGACGGCTCGCGCGCTCCGCGCTGATCGACGCGATGCAGACGGATGCCCGTTGGCGGCAGTTCGTGGCCGTCCTCGTCGTCATTCGGCTCGACACGCCCGAGGCCATGCAGCTTCTCGACCGCGAGCTGAGGGAGCCGGACGCCACGCTGCGCGCTTTCGCGCGCCGCGCGCTCGACGGCGAAGGCGTCCTTGCCCTGGCCAAGATCCTTGAGTGCAGGGACGAAGACTACCGGTACTACGCCGCGCGTACGCTCCCGTTTTTCGACGAGCCCGCGACGCGCCCGGCGCTCGAGGCGGCGTGCAACGACCCATCGCCCCGCGTCCGCCGCACCGCCCGCTTCCTCGTACGCCGCATCCGAAGAGTAGAAGCGGCGTCCCGCCGCTTCCCAGGGGCCGAAGGCCCGGATAACCCCGGCAAGTGAGTTCCGACCGGCGCTTGGCGCGGATTTCGAGTACGGTCCCGAGTCGCGCTTGGCTCAGCACAGGCCCGGCGCACAGCGCCGGATATCACCCGTACGAATCTCTATCGTAATCTTTGTCGACTCCCCGTGGGACGGGCTTTCCAGCCCGTCCCCGTTCCCGTCGACTCACGATTGTGCGGGACGGGCTGGAAAGCCCGT
>JAFGHX010000231.1 GCA_016929905.1 Kiritimatiellia bacterium | reverse complement strand
GCCGTCTCCACCGAGCCGTACGCCGTCATGATGATCACCGCCATCTCCGAGTACTTCTCATGCACCTCCCGCAGCAAATCCATCCCGCTCACCGGGCTCATCCGGATATCCGTGATCATCAGATCAAACCGGTCCGACCTCAGGTGCTCCTGCGCCTTCTCCCCGCCCAGCGCCGACACCACATCGTACCCTTCCGCCTTCAACAGCGTACTCAGCACGCTCAGAATGCTGGATTCGTCATCGACAATTAGAATGCTGGACATAGCCCCCCCCCACTTCCAGACCTTCATACTAGCGAACCCCCGATCCCGAGGTAAAGCATGAAATTCTCATTTTCTACAAAATAGGAAACAAGAATGCGAAAAGCCCGTCTGACGCTGGAAAGAGAGCGCGGGAGAAAGCGGCGATGAGGGGGGTGGAAACCCGAATAGGGCGCGCACAGCACCCGGCCCAGACACCGTGGTGCCGCGGCTTCTGGCGAGGGCGAAAGAGGATCATGCCGGGAGGCAGCCCCCCGGCCTCATGGCATCAGCCTGCCCCGCCACCGGTCACGCGGAGTGCCTCCTCGATGGTGGTGGTCCCCTCCTTGACCTTCATCAGCCCCAGCTGTCGGAGGGTCAGCATCCCGTTCTGAACGGCTTGGTCTCGCAGGGCCCCGGCATTCGCGTCTCGAAGCATCAGCTCCCGGATCCCCGGGTCGACGAGGAGCACCTCCATAAGTGCGCCGCGCCCCTTGTAACCGGTATTGACGCATTTGATGCAGCCCCGCGCCTCGTAGAACTGCGCGTCCTCGAAGAACTCAGGGTCAATCTTGTTCAAGCTCAGCACGTCCAGAGGGATATCCCTGGCTTTCCTGCAGGCGGGGCAGACTTTGCGATACAGACGCTGGGCCTGAGTCATGATGATCGAGGAGGCCAGAAGGAACGACTCAATGCCCATATCGAGCAGACGCGCGATGGCGCCGGCCGCATCGTTGGTATGCAGGGTACTGAGCACAAGGTGCCCCGTCAAGGCGGCCTTCACCGCGATATCCGCCGTTTCCTGGTCGCGAATCTCACCGACCATCACCACGTCGGGATCCTGGCGCAGAATCGAACGCAGCGCGCTGGAGAAAGTCAAGCCCACGTCCGCATTGGTCTGCACCTGGTTGACGCCGCCGAGCTGGTACTCCACGGGGTCCTCCACGGTGATGATGTTCACGTCCGGCTGGTTGATCTCCTGAAGGCAGGAATACAGGGTCGTGGTCTTGCCGCTGCCTGTCGGGCCGGTAACCAGCAGCATGCCGTACGGCTGTTGAATGGCATAGGTGAAGCTCTCGAACGCCTGCTGGTCCAGCCCGAGGCTGCCGAGGTTCTTGGCCAGGTTGCTCTTGTCGAGCGTACGCATGACGATCTTCTCGCCGTGCACGGTCGGCAGGATACTGACGCGGATGTCGATTTCCTTGCTCAGCGCGTGGATCTTGAAGCGCCCGTCCTGCGGAACGCGCCGCTCGGCGATATCGAGGTTGGACATGATCTTGATGCGCGAAATGATGGCCGCCTGCAGATTTTTGGGCGGGCTCGGGTTCTCGTAGAGCACGCCGTCAATCCGGTAGCGCAGGCGAATGCTCTTTTCCATGGGCTCGATATGAATATCGCTGGCGTGTTTCTTGATGGCTTCGACGAGCAGGCCGTTCACGATGCGGATGACCGGCGCGCCTTCGGCCTTCTCGAGCATCTCGTCGAGGCTGACGTCATCGCTTTCCTCGATCGACAGCTCGACGTCGCCGTCGGCCACGTCCTTGAGGATGTCTTCCAGGCCGCCATCCGCGCCGCTGGCCACGCGCGCGAGCAGTTCCGTCACTTCCTTCTCCGGCGCGATCACGGGAATGATACTCAACCCGGAAAGGCTGTGCATTTCGTCCAGGGCGACGATGTCGAACGGATCGCCCAGCGCGACGGTCAGCATGTCGGCCGTCCGGGCGATGGGCACGGCGAGGTGCTTCTTCAGCACATCGCGCGGGATCAGATCGACGAGACGCTCGTCCGGCGCGAAGCGCGCCAGCTCAATGGGCGGCATGCCCAGGTACTCAGACAGCGCCAGCGTCATATCGACGCTGGAAACCAGCCCGCTTTCGACGAGGTACTTCTCCAGCCGCCCGCCGTCGGCCTTGACCTTCTCCGCCGCCTCCTGCAACGCCTCGGTATCGACGGAACCGTTCTTCATGAGGATTTCAGCTATCCGCCCGCCAAAGGGTTGTGCTGCCATATCTGCCTCGCTCGATACTCGATGTTAGGGACTGTCGCGAACCAGGCGATGAGGGCCGCCCCTCCCGCTCCTGCACACTTCAGGATAGGGCCGGCGCGCCCCGCTGTCAAACCTTTACCGCAGCGCCGTGCGCCGTCAGCGCGTCTGCCGCTCGAAGAGCCGGGCATAGAAACCGCCGCGCGCCAGCAGTTCCGGGTGGGTGCCCGCCTCGGCGACGACGCCGTGGCCGAGGACGCAGATGCGGTCGCACCGCTCGGCCATGGAAACGCGGTGCGACACGATGATGGCGGTCCTGCCGACGAGAATGCGGGCCAGCGTCTCCTGAATCTGGCGTTCGGTGTTCGCGTCCAGCGCGGAGGTGCAGTCGTCCAGGATCAGGATATCCGGGCTGACCAGGAGGGCGCGGGCCAGCGAGATGCGCTGGCGCTGCCCGCCGGAGAGGCTCACGCCGTGTTCGCCGACGATCGTCTCATACCGGACGGAAAGCCCCATGATAAAGTCGTGGATCTCCGCCGCCTTCGCGGCGGCAATGATCTGGCGTGGCCGTGCGCGCGGGTGGCCGTAGCAGATGTTCCGGGCAATGGTCCCGCTGAAGATCTGCGCCTCCTGCGGGACGACGGCGACGCGCAGGCGCAGCGAGGCGAGCCGGATGCGGTTCAGCGGCACGTCATCGAAGAGAATCTCGCCCGATTCCGGCTCATACAGACGCGTCAGCAGCGCGGCCAGCGTCGTCTTACCGCTCCCGCTGCTGCCCATCACGCACAGCCGGGTCCCGACGGGGATGTCGAGGTTCAACCCGCGGAAGACCGAACCGGTGCCGCCCTTGTAGCCGAAAGACACGTCCCGCAGCGTAATCCCGCGTGTCAGCGGCGCGGGCATCTCAACGGCGTCGTCCCGGTCCCGGATTTCTTCGGGGCTGTCCATGATATCGGTCATGCGCTGCACGACGATGAACATGCGGGTGACGGAGACGCCCATGTTGCTGAGCGCGATCACGGGCCAGAACAGGCTGTTGGCGGTTCCACAGGCAAAGAGCATCTTGCCGAGCGTCATCGAGCCGCCCAGCACCAAATGCGCGCCGTACAGGAAGATCGCCGCCCGGCCGACCCCGCCCACGACGATGGATGCCGCATGGAGCAAGGCCGAGTAGCGCCGCTGCTGCACCGCATCGCGTACGAAGCAGGCGGCGAGCCGGTGGAAATTCAAGCCTTCACGCCCTTCCTGCACGTAGGCCTGGACGGCCTTCACACTGTTCAACCGCTGAACGACGAACCCCCACATACAGGCATTGGTATGCCGCACTTCCCGGCTGAGCGCGCGGACCTCGGGCTGGATCTTCCTGTGCAGCAGCGCGTAGACGGGCAGCACCACATAGGCGATGAGGGCCAAGCGTCCATCCACCGCCAACAACAGCAGCAGACCGAGCAGCACCGTGAAGCCGTGGTTGACCAACCCGAACAGCACCGGCATCAGCTCGCCTTGCAGCACGCTGATGTCGTCAAGGATGCGGGCCATCAACCGGCCGACCGTGTAGGACTTGTGGAACGAGACGGACAGGCGCAGAATTTTCGCGTGCAGGTCCGCGCGCAGCTTCGCCAGGAAGTCCCTGTTCACGGCGATGGTGCGCCGTTCCTGCACGCGCTGGAGCAGGTTCACACCCACCACGGCCCCCAGATACGCCAGGAAGATCAATCCGAGCACGGCGGCCGCGCCGACCGGGCGGTGCCGCTTCTCGAAGCGGGCCGCCTCCCACTGCTGGAACTGCCCGGGCCCGCGCGGGACGGCGTCGCGCGTGACGCGTACGCCGCCCGGCTCGGCGACGGACCGGTGCGTCGGCATCGCTTCGCCGGTGCGGATGCCGGCTTCGCGATAGAACGACGCGGGATCCGCGCGGCGGCCGGGCGCCGCCGCCTGCCCCGCGTTCTCATGCGCCCCGCTTTTGACCTGCAGCACGTCGTCCACAACGACCTTCACCAGAAACGTCATCAGATAGACGGACGACCCGGCGAGAATCCAGATGCACGCGTTCCCGATCAGCGTCCACCGGTACGGCCGCAGGTAGCGCAACAGAAAGCGGCAGCAGGCCCGCATCGTGCCCGACTTCTCCTCGTGCGCCTGTCGCGGCGGCCGAAACGGGACGTTGCGATGGTGTGGCCGCCTCACGGTGTGGCGTCCTCCTCCGGCTCCCGGATCAGGCTGCCGGTACTCATGTGCCGCAGATACAGCGCCCGGTACCGGCCCTTGCGCATGGCCATCAGTTCGGCGTGCGTGCCCTGTTCCACGATCCGGCCGTCCGACATCAGGACGATGCAGTCCACGTTGCGGATCGTACTGAGCCGGTGGGCCACAATGAAACAGGTGCGCCCCTTCAGCACCCGGGCCATGGCGCGCTGCACGGCGGATTCGGATTCGGAATCCATGGCGCTGGTCGCCTCGTCCATGATCAGGATCGCGGGATTGGCGACGAGCGCGCGCGCAATGGCGATCCGCTGTTTCTGCCCGACGGACAGCTCCAGCGCGCCCGTCCCGATCAAGGTATGGTAGCCGTCAGGCAGGACCGAGACGAAATCGTGCAGTTCGACCGCCCGGGCAGCCGCCTGCACGGCGGCCTCGCCGGCCTGCGGCCGCCCGTAGCGGATATTGTCGCGGATGCTCATATCGAAAAGCTGCGACTCCTGCAGAACCACCCCGATCTGCCGGCGCAACGAGGCCAATGCAACGCTGCGTACGTCGCGGCCGTCGACGGCGACGCAACCGCCGGTCACGTCGAAAAAGCGCAGAAGCAGCGAACACACCGTCGTCTTGCCGCAGCCTGTGGGGCCGATCAGAGCGACTGTTCGGCCGGGTGCGACGTGCAAGTCGAAGCCGTTGAGGACCGGCTTGCCCGGTTCGTAGGCGAAGTGGACGCGGTTGAAATCCACGCACCCCGTCGCCGCGGGCAGATGGACGGGCGAGGCCGGCTCCCGAATCTCACGGCGTTCGAGGTAGATTTCCGCGATGCGTTCGCTGGCCACGCCGACGTCCTGCAGGCGCCTGGCGATCATCGAGAAGCGCACCGCCGGCAGCAGCAACTGCATCGCGTACGCCGTGAAGGCCGTCACGTCGCCGTAGGAGATGTCGCCCCGCAAGACCAGCGCGCACCCCGCGAAGAAAATCCCCGCATGGCCGAGACTCCTTACCAGGTACGTGTTCAGGCTGAACCGGGTACTCGCGATCTGGAGATCTTCCGACAGCTTCAGACTGCTCTCCGATTGCGCCTCGAAAGCGCTCTGTTCCCGCCCCTCGGTCCCGAACGTCTTGACGGTGACGGTCCCGATCAAGCGGTCCTGAATCCCCGCCGACACCCGGTCCATCGCCGCCCAGTAGTCCCGGTTCCTGGCCCGAATCTTCCCGATGTTCAGGCGGTAATTGACGATGAAGAAGGGAATGATCACGAACAGCAGCATGCCCAGCCGCCAGTTCAGCGCGAACGAGGCGATGACCGCGAAGGTGCAGCTCACGATGTCCGTCAGCACGGAAATCGTCTCGGTCGTCAGCATGCGGTGTACGACGTTCGTGTCGCCCATCAGCCGGTTGGCCAGCATGCCGGCGTTGTTTTCGGCGTAGAATCGCATGGACATGCTCAACAGCCGCCTGAACAACGCGCAGCGCACGTCGAAGACGAAGCGCTGGCCGAGTACGGCGACGCCTGTTTCCTGCACGAACTGCAGCAGCGCGTGGATGAGCGGCAACGCGAGAAACAGGCCGGCCAGCAGCGGGAACGCCGAGAGGTCGCCCGGAATGATCACGCGGTCGATCGCGGACCGCATCACCAGCGGCGGCACCATCACCACAACCGAAAGGACGACCGTCAGTGCCACGATGCCGTAGAAACGCCGCCGGTAGGGGAAGAGGAACGAGACAATTGTGGAAAGCTTGCTCTTGTCCACTTTCGGCGCCTCCGGCGCCGCTACCAGTCCATGCCCAGAAGATAGAGCCAAAGGCAGGAGCGGCCGTAGTATATTCTGGCTTCGGCGGACGCCCCGTAGGGGACGTCCCACGTACCCGGATCGAACTGGCAATAGGCGACTCGGTACCGGCTCGCCCCTTCGCCCTGAATCACGTTACGAAGGCGGCCGACATGGCCGTCGAACCAGACCGAACGCAACCCGTTGAGGCTCGTGAGTTTTGCCCGGTAGGCCTGCCCCTTCGCCACACGCGCGGCGTGACGCTCGGGAACGTAGAGCTTCAGAAGCCGCTTGTCCCCCCCGAAAATCTCCATCAGAACGGATTCGGGACGCACCAGCTCGCCGCGCGCGAATTCGTAACGCAACACTTCCCCGTCGATCGGCGCGCGGATTTGCCGCATGCGCGCCTGCGCTTCAGCCCGTTGCGCCGCCTCGCGCTGGGCGTCCAACTCGCGGCGTATCACGTCGAGTTCCTGTTCAAAGACGGAATGGTCAATCGCCGTCAGCGAGGCGAGCTCGGCCCTGGCCAGCGCAGCGGCCAGCTTCGCGTCCTCGTACTCGCTGGCGGCCACCATCCCCTTCGCCATGAGCGTCTGAAACCGGGTCAGCTTCCGCTCGGCGTGTTCCAGCTGCAGCTTCGCGCGCGTCACGCTCTCGTCCAGCTTCCGGCGCTGCTCGGCGGTCTCGGTCGTGCGCTGGACGAGTTCGGCCGCCATCTTGTCCGCGCGGAGGGTCGCTTCGCGCCGTGCGGCCTGCTCGGCCGAGTCGTCGAGCTGGACGAGCAGGTCGTCCTTGTTCACCTGCGTGCCGGTCCGCGCGCAGATTTCCGCCACGATCCCGGCCGCCGTCGGACGCACCTCGGCGTATGTCTCGGCGATCACATAGCCGTCGGCCAGCACATAACGCTCCACCCGCAGGACCAGTCCGAGCAGCAACACGACCAGCGCAGCGCCGGCCGCCAGCTTCATGCGGCGGCGGCGCCTGCGTTTCTGCTCGCCTGCCGAGAGGGGTTTCGGCTCGCCTTCCGCCGTACGATATGTGCCCATAAACAAAAACGGCAGGGCCGGCTCCAGCCCCCTGCCGCCCTCACGCGGTCAGTCTAGTCCTGCGCCTTCCCGTTGTCCGAGTAGCCGAACAGCCTGTGCCGTCTGTCCAGATAGTCCTTGGCAATGAGCAGCCTGCCGTCGCCCTCGGACCCGTAACGCTTGATGCACGAATTGCACGTGTCGCAGTTGCGCTCGTAGCAGTTGCGGTCGACGCGCGAAGGGTACGTGTTGCGAAAGGCCTCGTAACAGCGGTCCGAACAGAAACAGTAGCGCTCCTGGGTCGCCCCGAAAGCAATGTGCACCAGATGAAAGCCCTCATGGTCGGGGTCGGCGTCCGCGCCGCACCAGCCGCACATGATCGTCATGTGGCTAACCACCTCGCGGCGGCGGCGCACCACCTCCTTCTCCGGCCACACGTACTCGATCCACCCGACGAACCGGGCCGGGACCCGGGCCGTCACCATCTGGCCCTTCAGCACCAGGGCCGTTCCGTCCTTGAGCACGGAACAGCGCTCGCCTTCCACAATCTCGTCGTCGGCATCGCGGAGATGGATGCGGACCGGGCCGCGTTCCGGCACGTCGTAGGTGTTCCAGCCGCACGATTCGCAGATGGAGGCAAACGCGTACTGCTTCAGGACCGCGTTGCACACCGGGCAGTTGCCGCCCTGGATCAGGTGCAGGCTGCGCAGCGAATCGGCCGCCGCCGAGCGGGCCTGCTGCTCCGCCTCACGCTGCACCCGGCGTTCGACCGCCTCCTCCTGCTTGTCCAGAACCGTAAGATTGTGCTCCAGTTCCGCCCGCTGCTCCTCCCGCAGCAAGGCCGTGTCGATCGCGTCCTCTTCCTGCCGCGTCCCATTGCCCGAACCCAGCTTGCGAAACAGATCTCGCAACATCTTCATCGCATCCTCCGCACGCAGACCCAAGACAGGACGGCTTGAAGCGCGAAAGAACACGGAAGGGTAGAAGAACGGATGGCCGAACCAAGTGCGCCATGCTCAGACACCCCCCACCCCGCCTCGAACCCGCCACTCCGCCGGTCAACCGCTTTTCCAACCATCCACTCTTCCAGCCTTCCAGCTTGCCCGTCGCCCGGCCTGCGCTACCCCCGCCGGGACTCGAACGCCTTCATGAACGAAACAAGCGCGTCCACGCCCGCGGACGGAAAGGCGTTGTAGAGCGACGCGCGCAGCCCGCCGACCGACCTATGGCCCTTGAGCCCCGTGAGGCCTTGCGCATCCGCCTCCCGCATGAAGAGAGCCTCCAATTCGTCGCTGGGCAGCCGGAACGTGACGTTCATGTCGGAACGGCACTCCTTCGCAACCGTGCCCGTGTAGAAGTCGCTGCCGTCGATAGCGGCATAGAGTCTGGCCGCCTTCTCGACGTTGCGGGCATGGAGCGCCGCAAGGCCCTCCTTCAGCGTCCATCGCGAATAGAGCATCATCAGGTAGATGCTGAACGTCGGCGGGGTGTTGTACAGCGAGTCGTGCTCGACGTAGGTCGCGTATCTCAACATGGCGGGCAAGGAGCCCGATGCGCGTTCGGCCAGGTCCCTGCGCAGAACCACCAGCGCAATGCCCGACGGTCCAAGGTTCTTCTGCGCGCCCGCGTAAATGAGCGCGAAGCGCTCGACGTCGAACGGCCGCGAGAGAATGTCCGACGACATGTCTGCCACAAGCGGCGCGTCGGTGTCGGGAAAGCCCTTCCATTGGGACCCGGCAATCGTCTCGTTGGAGGTCAGGTGCACATAGGCCGCGCCCGGCGTCAGGTCCAGGTCGGCGGGCGTCGGGATGCGAGCCGGCACGGCCTCCGAAGTGTCGGCCGCGATATGGACCGCACCGACCCGTTTCGCCTCCTTGATGGCCTTGCCCGCCCACGCCCCGGTATGGACGTAGTCAGCCGTATGCCCCTCGCCCAGCAGGTTGAGGGGGACCATGGCAAACTGCATGCTGGCGCCGCCCGCCACGAAAATCACGGCATACTCGGCGGAAAGGCCCAGAAGCTGCCGGTAGTTGGCCACCGCTTCCTCGTGCACCGCCGAATACGCCTTGCCCCGGTGGCTGCTCTCGATGATCGACATCCCCGTCCCGCCGAAATCGAGCAGTTCCCGCTGCGCCTCCGTCAGAACCGCCTCCGGCAACGTCGCCGGCCCCGCACCGAAATTGAATACCCGCGCCATTTTCCCTCCCTGATTGCCCTGCTTTCGGTTAAGATGTCCACATTCCCTGCATTATTCAAGCCTAAAGGGCGTCGGCAACAGGGGATGCAAAACGCGAGACTGTACCTCTTCGCGGATCTTGAAGGCGTGTGCGGCGTGCGCGATTTCGGCGAATGGGAGAAACCGGGCGCCTACTGCCACGACACGGCGCGCGAACTCGCTACCCTGGAGGCGAACGCCGCCGTTCACGCACACCGCCGTCTTGCGCGGCACGGACGAGGACCCGCAGAGGACATTCTCCATCTAGAACTGAAAGTAGATGAACGGCTCTGACGTATCGACCGCGCCGAAGAGGACGATGTAGAAAAGCACGCTGTAGGCCAACGCCCGTAAGGCCGGGTGACGAGCGTTGAGGCTGTCCGACCAGGCGCTTCGAGACTGGAGGTAGTGGAACACCCAGAACCCGGCGATACAGGCCAATCCCAGCAGAACGTGTGGCTTGTCGAATCCCGCTACCCCGCCGCCGAAACACAGACGCCGGAAATACACGCCCGCATGCGCGATGCTCGGCGAGAAGAAGAGGATGCTGATCAACGCCCGTGTCGCCGTGCTCAGAAGCCAGGACCCAAACAACCAGGGGCGGCTCGAGACGAAGCGCGCCCGTCGAAACCGCCTCAGCAACCGGATGCGCACGAGCTGATGAAGAACGATGGACAGGCCGTGCGCCAGTCCCCAGAACACGAACGTCCACTGCGCACCGTGCCAGAGGCCGACCAGCCCCATGGTCGTGAGGATCGTTCGGGCTTGATGCCGGAAGTTGCGTGGACGAGACCCCCCCAACGGGACAAAGAGATAGTCGTGCACCCAACTCGACATCGTCATGTGCCACCGACGCCAGAAATCCGAGATGGTCAGCGCCGCATGCGGATACAGGAAATTGCGGCTCAATCGAATCCCGAACAGTTGTGCCGTGCCCCTGGCGATTTCCGAGTACGCCGAAAAGTCCAGGTAGATCGCCACAAGCATGCCGACCGCCGAGAAGGCCAGCTCCCCCCGCGTGTACGCCGCCGGGTCCAGATAGGCGCCGTACGCCGCCTGGATCAGCCGGTCCCCCACAACGGCCTTCTTGAGCAACCCCCATAGAATGAGCCGAAACCCGTGTTCGATGTTCTTGAAACGAAAGGCATGCCGTTCGCCCAATTGCGGCATGAGGTCCTTGGCCCGCTCGATCGGGCCCGCAACAAGCTGCGGAAAGAACGCCACATACAGAGCAACCAGAATGAAGTCTTTCTCCGCCCGCTTCTTGCCCCGATAGACGTCGATCGTGTAGCTCATGGTCTGAAACGTGTAGAAAGAGATGCCGACCGGGAGAATGAGGTCAACGGGCGACGGCAGATTCCGGCCCAGGGGGCCGAGCAGTGCGCGCAGTGAATCCAGGGCGAAATGGGTATACTTGAAGTAGAACAGAATGCCCAGGTTCACGACGATACTGAGGATCAAAACCAGCCGCCGCCCGGCAGGCGCGCGGGAATGGTCAATGGCAAGGGCCGCCGCGTAATCCACCAGGGTCGACGCCAGGATCAGAAGCCCGTAGATCGGATTCCAATACGTGTAGAAGACGTAGCTCGCGCCAAGCAACAGCAGTTGCCGTGCCCGGCGAGGCAGGAAATAGTACGCCGCCAAGGTGCAGATCAGCAGAACGGCAAATTCAAGCGATACGAATGTCATGGCGCCAGCCGTCGGGCAAGGTGTTCGGCGAATACCTCATGGCCTTCCCGGTCCGCGTGAGTGGTGACGAAATACTGATGATCGGGCAGAATACCGGCGCAATCCCACACCTCCACGCCCGCCGCCGCACAGTCAGCCCGCATCCGGGCAAGAAAGCCGGATGCCCGGCCCCTTCGGCGCGTGTGCAGCGGCATCGAGACAAACACCCGGCGCGTGCCGCTCATGCCCTGCGTCGCGCCAAGATAGTCGCGCACCAGATCCCAATCCACCGCAATGGGCGGATAGACCAGAACCGGCCGTGCCGGCGCACGGCTCGGGCCGTAAAACCAAGTCTCCTTCTCCGGCGACCTTTCGAAGGCGTGTAGCGGCCGGAACCGCATCAGCCAGGCGGCCGGAAGGTGACGATACGACCACACCGGACACGCCCTGCCCAGCATGATGTCGACCCAGTCGATAGGCCGGATGTAGCGGGAGAGAAACTCACGCGGCACGCGACGGCGGACATCGCCGAAACCCAGCAGGTAGCGGTTGTCGGACGGCCAGGCGGCGCGACGGGCGGGATCGGTGTCCACCCGCAGCCACGACGCATCGAAATTGCCCGGGCCGGCAACCAACATGAGCACGTCGGGCGCCAGCCGCGCGGCCGCCGCGCCCAGCAGCACATACTCGACGCCGACTCCGGCCGGTACGGACCAATTCAACACACGAACCGGGCCGTTCAGGCGCTCAGCCAGTTTCCCCTCGAGCAGGCGTGGGTACGTCTGCGCGTCATCCAGTTCCCGGCCGTACCCCTGCGAATTGCTGATGATCACAATCAGCCGCTCGCCCGGTTGCCTGGGGAAGGCGGAGCTGACATGCTCGGCCCACGCGCGTCGAAAATGAGGATTGCGCCTGCCGCCCGAGCAGGCGCCATGCCACATGCCGGTCAGGGCGTTCAGGCCCATGCCGAACAGAACCACAAAGGCGCAGAAGAACGCCACACAAGCCCCGTGCCCGGCGCGACTCCCAACGGCCTCTTCACCCGGCACGTTCTCAGCAACGCGATCCCGCCCCATCGCCACTTCCCCGCACAGTCAGTTCTCGGCAATCCGTCATCGGCAGCCGGTGATCACAGCCTGTTCCGCACGGGCGCCGGCCCCGCGCACGGCCTTCGCGTAGAACACATGAAAACCGGCACGCACGCTCCCGTCCGGCTGCCTGTAGTGCGCATCGTAGTCGGCCGCCAGCGCCCTGATCTCACGCCGCGACAAAGGCGCCGTCGACCGCGATACAGCCCCCCCGGTGACCCCCTGGCCACGGATATCCGCCAGGAATGCCGCCGCCGACGGGTAGGACGCCGTCAGGACCTCGTCGAACGCCCTGACGAAAACGAACCCCGCCGCCTCAAAGCACACGCGTACATCTTCCGGCTCCGGCAGCCGGCCCAGCGGCGGCTTCGCCGGCGCGACGCGAAGGCGCGCCTCGTGCAGTTCGCCCAGCGTGCTTCTCAACATGAGGGCGCACACCAGCAGCCCCCCCTCCTCGAGCAGACCCGCCACCCGCTCCATGGCCGCCTGCAAAGGCGTGATCCAATGCAGGGCGCAACTGCTCCCGATCAGTCCGTAGGGAGTCGCGCTCTCAAAGGCAAGCAAGTCGGCCACGGCCAGGGACAAACGCCTGTCCCGCCCCAGTCGCGCGCGCGCCTCACGCACCATCCCCCCCGACACGTCAATCGCATGGACTGTCGACGCGCGTCCGCCTGCCAGCAGCCGTTCCGTGAACTGGCCGGACCCGCAGCCGATCTCCAGGATCCGACGCGGCCAGGGCGAGGCAGGCATCAGTGTGGCCAGCTTCGAGGCCACACGCTTCTGCACTCTGGCGTACGAATCATACGAGCCGGCCGCCGCCGTGAACCGGGCCCGAACGGACTTTTCGTGAGCATTCATCCTCATCGCTTCTGTTCGGTCGGCGCCGCGTTCAACTTCGTATCGCCGCCCGCCGCCGGGCGCGGCGGAATCTCCTTGCGCTGGCCCAATACGCGCTGATACAGCACCAGCGGATTTCCGCGCGGGCTGAGCCCGACCACGTCGCAGCCTTTCCACGTCACCTCGTAGTTCACGCCGCGTACCGTCTCGCGGCGCACGTCTTCCCGCAACGGGTGCTGCAGAAGAATCGCGTCGCCCTTCTTCAACCCGTCCACTTTCAGGCAGGCACCCTCCCACAGCAGCGGCCGGTCCTTCCCGTTCACCGCCAGACTCAGCCGCTCGCCCATGAACGGGAACGTCCGGATCCGCAGACGCCTGGCCGTCCCGGCCGTCACCTTCAGCCAACCCTCGTTCGGATAGCCGATCCGGACTGTCGCCTCGCGCGCTTTGCGTTCGATCGGGAAGTTGACATACACGGTCCCTTTCCGGTTCTCGACCGTCCGCTGCCAGACCCTGTGCAGCGCCTGCGGCGCGGTCCCGACACAGCAGCCCGCCACCGACCGGAACCGGGCCAGCGAGATGGAGTTGGGCTCCCCGCCCCCGGACCAGCCGCCCACCACGCGTTTGTCGACGTCCTCGTAGGTGAGGCCCGGCTCGCCCGGCTTGCGCGTGTTGTCCACCGCAATGAACTCGCCCGTCTTGAGCTGCTGCTCGTAGAGCTGGTTGCGGACGAAGCGGTTGATCAGGTCGTAGATCGCCTCGTGCCCGGCATCGATCAACTCGAACCCGCACTCGATCATATCCTTAATGCAGCACGTCTCGCAGTGCTCCTCGCTCATCGGGTGCCACTGCGCGTACTCCGGCACCCACCCGAACGACGATGACAGCGACGCGACATAGTCATGGATCTTCTCGGCAAAACCGACATAGCGCTCGTTCTGCGTCAGCCGCCCCAGCAGGGCCAGCCCCGAGGCCACCCAGACCGCGGAGTGGACGTGCCCGAAGAACTCGCCCTTGTGGTTGAAATAACGCGACATGCCCAGCAGATGGTTCGCCAGGCCGGTCGCCAGGTCCAGGCTCACCGCGTCGCCGGTGATCTGCCAGTGCTTGACCACCGCGTGCAGCATCATCCCGTTGCGGATCGATTCCTCGCCGCGGCCCGTGACTCGCGTGAAATCGAACCCCTTGCCCTTGATGAACACGTCGTTCGGGAACTCATAGACGGGCTGGTTGATCGGATAATCGCCCGACCAGAACGTGCGGATCTTGCGCTCATACACCAGCCCCCGCAGCCCGCGGACCAGATCGGCGGCCAGCTTCTTCGCCTTGCGCTCGCCGTCGCGCTCGATGATCAGGTTCAGCGCCGCCAGGATGTAAGCATCCTCGTGGAACGCGTGGTGTATCGTGTTCGACCACGGATAGTCCGCGTGAAACCGCAGGCCGTGTTCGCCCCAGTGCTTGTACAGGTGCCGCTTGAACGCTTCCCGCACATTCGCCCCCCTGCTCGTGCCCAGGATCTCCTGCACGCCGACGATCGCGTTGTACCAGCTCGCGACCAGCTCGGCGTCGTCCACCCGGCAGTGCTTGATCCAGGCCGGGTTCGACGTGATCCGCACCAGCCAATAGGGCAGATAATCCTCATCCTTGTCAACCATCTTGGTGAGGTAGTTCAAAGCCAACTCGGCCGACTGGTCCAGATCGAATTTCTCGTAGGGCACGGGGCATCCTCCTCGGTTGATGTGACGATCTCCGCAGAACGGGCAGACAGGATAGCACGCAACAGACCGGGAGAAAATGGGAAATCCTTGCCGCAAGTGAATGCGGCTGGCTCTGCTGCGCGCGCCGACGCTAGGGGTTGAAACCGAATAGACGGAGCTTTTGGGTGAGGAGCTGGTCCAGAACGGGCAAATCCTTCGGATACACCGAAATCAGGCGCTTGCCTTCCTGCTGGTAGAGCATCTGTTTCTTGTACATGGCCATCTTGTATTCAGGCGTATCCAATCCCCAATACTCCACGTACACGTCCAGCTCAGGAAGATAGAAGTCCGGCCGAATCTGGAACTCGCCGATGATCCGATACTTCGCATCGTACCGATAGGCCATGCCGTGGTCCGTCAGCCATTCGGCGATTCGGCGCTCGCCTTGCGATTGCACGACCGTCCCGTCGTGCGCCTCGATGGTCTTGTTGATCTCCACCTGCATCTCGAAGTTGCGGCGTTGCAGGAAGACTTCATCGAAGCAACGGTCACAAAACGTGCGCTGGAACTTCTGCTGCGACTGGGCGTACTCCTCCGCCGTCACCTGCGCGCTGCATCGCTGGCAACGGTGCACCGTGGCTTCCGTCGCAATTCGGAGCGTTTCCTCGATCGCCTTGATGGCCGAGGCGGCATCCCGCTGGATGTACGGCTTCTCACGCGTGTTCCGCGCCATATCCCGCAGATCGTCCAGGCAATCCTCCGCGGCGGCCCCATAGGCCTTCAGCGCCCGAATCGCATATTGCCGCGTCTGCGCGTGCCCATCCCGGCGCGCCACCGGCCCCAGCGCAGCCACGGCCGCCGACTGGTCCACCCCCATCCATGCCAGCTTACCCAACGCCGACGCCGACAGGCGCCGCACGTTGGCCGACGACGAACTCAAGAGCGTCAGCAGCTCTTCAAACGCCTCCACCTCCCCTTCGCGCCCGATCGCAGCAGCACGCTCCGAGAGCCGCTTCTCCAACTGCCTGTCCATCGGGTTCTTCATTCCCTCTCTCCATCCCGCGTTGACGAGCGATAGCGAAGTCAGCCCCCGCTCACCCCGCGCAGGCTATTCAGGAATCAGGCGCGCATTATCCAACAATCACCCCCCAGACTCAAGCCCCTCTTCCACCCGGTTCCGCTTGCAGACCGCCGCGTTCTTCGCCTATCCTTCGCGCAAGCTCATGCACGCCGACCCCACTCAACAACGCGACGACCTGCTTCGCCTGCTTGTCAAACACAACGGCATGCTCTCGGGCTACATCTACGCCATGGTCGAAGACTGGGACATCGTCGAGGAGACACTCCAGGAAACCGCGGTCTTCATGGCCAACCGCTGGCAGGATTTTACGCCCGGCACGAACTTCACCGCCTGGGCCCGCACGGTGGCGCGGAACCGGTGCCGCGAAATCCTGCGCGGCACGCACCGCCAGCGCAGGATCAGCGAAGCGCTCGAAGCCTGCATTCCGGAGGAAACCTGGGACGAGCACGGCGCGTACGACGCCGAGAAGAAGAAGGCGCTGATCGAGTGTCTCGGCGCGCTTCCGGAGAAATCGCGGCGAATCATGGACCTGCACTATCGCGCCGGCAAACGGGGCGCCGAAATCGCGAAAATCCTGCGCCAGAGCGTCGAATCCCTGTACATGGCGCTCAGCCGCATCCGGCAGGCGCTGAAGACGTGTATCGAGGAGAGACTGGCGGGTTAGGTTTGGCCGGATTCTGTCCTTGCTTCAATGGGGCAAGTTGACACCCGGCATGCCCCGGAAAACCTATGAACGGCTCTGCACCAGCTCATGACCGGTTCCCGCTCCTGCTGGAGAAATACCTCGACGGCGCCCTGTCGGCCGCCGAGCGGGTCGAGCTGCGGGCGTATCTGACCGAAGACCGCGCGTGCCAGACCGACTTTGTGGAAACACTGGCCAACGAGGTGGCCGTCCGGACGCTGATCGCCAGGGAACGGCGCAACGCGTCCGCGCCGCCGCAGGCCCGTCGGCGCCGGCCGGTGCACGGCCGGCCTGTCCGCGTGCGCGCGTGGACCTGGCGGATCACGGCCGTTGCCGCCGGGATCCTCCTCCTGCTCGGCGTCTTTCTGGGCCGAGAAGTGGCCAAACTGCGGGTGGATTCGCTCGCCGTCCACGTGGCCACCCTCACGCCGGTACGCGGCGCCGTCGCCGTCCTGCGCCCGAGCGGCGCGGTCAGCATCCGGGCGGCGGAGAGCCTGAGCGCGGGCGACCGGGTCGAAACCCGAGGCGCGGCGAGCGCGGCGTTCATCACCTATTCGGACGGCACGCGGCTCGAGCTGGCCGCCAACACGACCGCCGCTGTCTTGGGCCAAGCCGGCGAGTCCAAACGCGTCTGCGTCGACACCGGCGAGTTGACCGCCGAGGTCGTGCCACAACCGCGGCATTGGCCGATGCGCGTGATGAGCCCCCACACCGAGGTCCTGGTCGTCGGCACGCGCTTCAGCCTCGCCGTCGGGACGGCGGCGACCCGGGTCGACCTCACCCGGGGCGAACTGCGCGTGCTGAACAAACAGACGCGCCAGTCCGTGGCGCTGCACGAAGGCTACTACGCACTCGTGGGGCAAACCACCGTTGTGGCCGCACGCCCCGCGTTCGACCGCGCGCCGCCCGAAGCCGTCGCGCGCGCCGGGAAAAGCCTGCAGGCACTCTACCTGTTCCGGGACGGCGGCACAATCGTCCGCGACGTCGCCGGCGCCGGCGCCCCGCTCGACCTGACAGTCCGCGCGCCGCAGGCCGTCCGCCCGTTGCCGGGCGGCGGCCTCGAACTCCGCACGCGCTGCGTCCTCGCCTCGGACAGGCCGGCCACCCGGATCATCGAGGCGTGCCGGGCCAGCGACGAGATCAGCATCGAGGCCTGGATCACACCGGCCGACCCGGAGCAGCCGGGCGGCCCGGCCCGGATCGTGACCTGCTCCCCGAATCCGGACGTCCACAATTTCACACTCGGCCAGATTCATATCGCCGGGCTGCAGGAACGGCACTATATCGTCCGGCTCCACGGCGAGCACTGGCAACTGACGTCGTACCCCCGCACGGCGGCGCCCAGCCTCTCACATGTCGTCTTCGTGCGCCGGGCCGATCGCGCGGCCACACTCTACGTCGACGGCCACGACCGGACCTACAAGTTCCGCGAAGGCTGGCAGATGGCCGACTGGAACGGGACGTTCGGCTCCGACTTCGCAGCCTGGAACGCCGACTACCCGCTCGTGCTCGGCGGCGAACTCGGCGACGAACCCGGCAACCTGCGGAGTTGGCTCGGTTCGTTCCACCTCGTCGCCATCTACAGCCGCGCGCTCAGCCCCGAAGACGTCGCCCTCCTCTTCCGCCAAGGCGCCCCGGCCGGACCTTAACGGGCGCCGCACCCCAATCGCGGCCAAAACGCCGCCTCCGACGTCCATGGAAGGCGGATATCCTGGCGCCATTCACGGCCCCCGCAAGAAAGGCACACGCCGTTTGTTAGGTTCGGCTCTCCGCCGTCCTCCCACTGTGTAGACCACGGGTTTGGGGTCGAGTTCAATCGAGAGGAGACAGAGCCATGACCAGAAGACGCGCCTTCAACGTTCGTTCGGCTTGCAAGCCGCTTGCCATGACGTGTCTGGCACTTGTGTTCGCCATGCTCAGCTCGGGTGTGTTCGCCGGAAACGCCAACATTCCCCAGCTCTACATCACGATTCCGGCCGCGGATTTCGACGCCGTCTGCGACGCCGAAGCCGTCTGGGGCCCGATCTGGACCAAGGAATACGTCGAAAAGGGGTGTACGATTCGGATGCGGTATCCGGGCGATTCGAGCGACCGTTTCAATGTCAACTGCGGGCTTCGGAACCACGGTGGCGGCGCGGCGCATGGCCAGGCGAAGCGTTCATTTCGGCTCAAGTTTCGCGGCCCGGAATACGGCGTGAAGCGGCTGAATTACCCGATCCTCGAACGCGCGCCGCTCCATGCCAACAGCAAGCAGGGCTTCGACAATCTCGTGTTGCGCGGCGGCGGTAACGAGAATTCGTCCGCCAACAGCGAGTTGACGCTCACCTACATGCGGGACGAATGGGTCCGCGCCACCCAGATCGACATGTCCGGGTTCGGTAACCACGGCACCTTCGTGAACCTTTACGTGAACGGGCAGTACTGGGGCCTGTACAACATGACCGAGCGCGCCGACCGCGCCTGGGGCCAGATGTGGTTCGGTGGCACGAAGGGCGACTGGGCCTCCTGGCGCGACGGCGATCCGCGCTCGGATCCGCCGCGCCCGCCCGAAGGGGACCAGACCCGCTACAACACGGCCAAGAGCAAGTGCAAGAACGCGGCCAACCTGAGCCTGAGCGAGCTTCGCAATTACATCAACCCGGAAGCCTTCGCCGACTACATGATTCTCGGGTTCTTCACCGGGGCCAGCGACTGGAAGTGCGCCAACACGTGGGCCGTGACGCGCAACAGCCCGGCCGGGCTCACCTACTGGACGTGGTGGGACGCCGAGTTCGCGTTCGAGGGCGGCGACAACTACAGCCACAGAATCAAGACCGACGAGGCCGAATGGTGGGTGGACGGCAGCTACGCGGCGAAACTGTATGGCGAGAAGCACGACTTCCTGCAGTTCTTCTACGATGGACTCATCAAGAACGCCGAGTTCAAGCAGGTCTTCTCCGACCGGGCGCGGCTGCACCTGACCGGTACGGGCGCGCTGACCGACGCGAAATGCAAGGCGCGCTGGGACGCGCTCAAGAACTTCATTGCCGGCGACGTCGCCGCCGACCGCACGCGCTGGAGCGCGCCGAAGGCATGGAATCCGGACCACATCCGAAACCGCATGACGGGCAACGCGGACGCGGCGTTCAACGCGTTCGACGCCAAGGGTTGGATTCTATATGGCGGGCTGCCGGACGCGCCGAGTGCCGTCACGGCCAACGCCGTGTCGGAGACTCGGGTCAATCTGACCTGGCAGGACAACAGCGACGACGAGGACGGATTCAAGATCGACCGGCGCATCAGCGGCGGCTCGGAGTGGGTGCGGATCGCGACGCCGTCGGCCAATGTCGAGGCCGCGTCCGACACCGGCGTCACGGCGGGCACAACCTACTCCTACAAGATCAAGGCCTACAACGCGGCGGGCAGCGGCGCGTACTCCGCAACGGCCAGCGTCACCACGCCGGGCTCGGCGCCGTCGCCGCCGAGTATCCCCGGCCTGGTCGCGCGCTGGGCGTTCGACGAAGGCAGCGGCACCGTGGCCGACGACAGTTCCGGTCACGGCTACAACGGCACTCTGGTCGGAGGGCCGAAATGGACGAGCGGCAAGTACGGCACCGCGCTCGATTTCGACGGGGTGGACGACTACGTGCACGTCCCGGGCCATGCGCTCCATTTCCCCACCGGCAACTCGCCCCGCACGGTCTGCGGCTGGTTCGAGGCCGATGCCGCGCATACCGAATACAAGCGCCAGTTCTTCGGCTACGGGAGCTGGGAGTACGGGTACGGCAAGGCTTTCACTTGCCTGGCGGCCACCAAGTACATCGCCATCGCGTTCAACGGGACGCGCACCGAGAAGACGGGCGTCAGCGTCGGCGCCGGCTGGCATCATGTCGCGTTCGTCGTGCCGGACGGCGCGACAAAGACGGACCAGGTGCGGTTCTATCTCGACGGCAACTTGCTGACCGGCTACACGGCCACCGGCAACGGCGCGCAGACGCTGAACACGTACGTCGACCCGAACCAGGCCAACGCGGAAATCGCGTGGTTCAACGAAGGCAAGCGCGACGGCAAACTGGACGACATCCGCATCTACAACCGCGCGCTCAGCGCGGCCGAGAT
>JAFGHX010000230.1 GCA_016929905.1 Kiritimatiellia bacterium | reverse complement strand
GCAAAAAAGAAGCACAGAAAGCGAAAACAGCGTGCTTAGCGCAACGTTGCTTTTCTCATAATGCACAAGAACCTTGCGTTATGCTCAACGTATTTGTCGGACGGCACACGAGTGCGCGAAGCGCACAGATGAAACGACGGGGGCCGCCGGCTTGCGCCGGCGGTCCCTGGCGTTTCATGGCTGATAGAACACAATCTGCGAGCCTTCGTTATCTGTTCGGCGGCGACTTCCGAGGCGATTCGCGACAGACCCGTATAGAACAGCATCAGCCGCTGCTCGAGAGCGGCGAGCCGGTCGGCAGCCAGCAGGCGCGGAACCAGCACGGACCCGATATACCCCGCACCGCCTGTGACGAGTATCTTCACCGTTCTCCCCTCTGCCCGGTTAGAAGGTCGGAGCCGGGAGCGCACGGCGTAAGGGCCGGACGTGTCAAGCGCGTTGTCTATTCTCGTGGAACGTGCTTCCGTTCCAGGTTGTGTGCGAGCATCGATCTGATCTCGGCGAGTGCGGCGTCGCCGAAGGTCGAGGCGAGCCGGCGCTGATAGGCGGGGTCAGAGCAGTACTCGACAAAGGCTTCATCGCGGAACCGCAACACGTCGGTGCCGCTCAGGTGATTCGTGGGCAGCGGCCGCGTTTCGTAAGCATACTGGGAGAAGCCCGCCCACGAGTCCGGCATAGGCCACCCGCGTGCCTCCGCGATGTCATAGAGCCGTGAACCCGGATGCGGCATGGCGCAATAGAAGTTGACGAACTCGCACTGCAGTTCCTTGGCGAAATCAAGCGTCTCGCGCATGCTCGCCAGATCGTCCTCTGGCAAGCCGAAGATGAAGTTGCCAATGATGTAGATACCAGCCGCCCGGATCTTCCGCACGACTTCGCGGCAAAGCTCCTTGCGGATCGGCTTGCTCATGTCGGCCTGGACCCGCTCGCTCGCGGCCTCAATGCCAAGCGCCAACCATCGGAACCCGGCGCGCCTGAGCTTGTCGAGCAGTCGGGGATTGCCGGCGGTGTCCACTCGTGCGTAAGCCCACAGGTTAAGGTCATAACCCCGCTGGATCAGCAGGTCGCAGATCGCTTCCACGTGGCGCCGCTTCAGAATGAACATCTCGTCGGCAATCTTGATGTGCCGGACACCGTAGCGGCAGACCAGCCGGTCGATCTCCTCAACGGCGTTTCGCGGGGAATGGCGCCGATGGTTCGGGCCGCCGAACGGCGCGTTGGTACAGCAGAACGCGCAGTCGAACGGGCAGCCCAGGCTCGTATACAGCGCCGCGTAAGGTTGCCGCGACGGTTCCCCGAAGCAGTGCCAGTTGTGCGCGCGGTAAAGCGGCATGGGCAACAGATCCCAGGCAACGCCCGGCAGATCGGCGTCCAGGTCCGCGATGAGCGGCGCGGGCGGACCCGCGCGGACCGACCCGCCCTCAACGCGCCACAAGCCCGGCACCGAATCAAGCGCAGGGCGCCCTCCCGCCCGCAGCGCCCGGAGCAGCGCCCGTATCGTGAGGGGACCTTCCCCCCGGCACACGAAGTCGCATGCCTCCTCGCGCAAGGTTCGTTCCGGCAACGCGGAGACATGACCACCCACCAAGAGCACGGGGACGGCGGGGGCCATCCGCTTGATCGCACGGCAGGCGGCCCCGGCCGCCGGCATCGTCTGCGTCGAGGCGGAGGGATGAGGGCCGTAGGCCACAACGGTCGCCAGGGACGGCGCCAGCTCCGCCACGCGTTGCGCCAGGTCTGCCGGGTTCAACCGCTCGGCATTTGCATCGATCAACGCGACACGGAACCCCTGCTCGCGCGCGGATCGCGCGAGCATCCCGCCCCAGATCGGAGGCTCGACCGCCGCCAACCGGCCGCCCAGCGCCTGAAACACCCGCTCCGGGCTGCCCGGGTTCACGAAGACAATGTCCGGCTTGTCGAACGCCATGGCAGAATCCATCCCAATTTGCCTCGAGAACTCACGCGGAAACTTGCCCGACTCTCGCGTCAACACCGGGACGCGGAGTCCAGGGCAGACAGCCATAAGTCTGCCGTGACTTCACTTCCAGGTGAACCTCTCCCGTACAATCTCGTACAGGTACGCGGCGCCCCATCGGAACATTTGCAGTTTGCGGTGGCCCCCGATCCGTTTCGGCTCGGCGCCCGGTATCTCGCCGCAGCTCAACTTCCGCTTCGCGGCTCGGATCGAAAGCAGCGGCTCCACACCGACCGTTGTCCGAAACAGGCGTTCTTCGCGGCGGTAGGACTTGTCCTTGTCCAGATCCAGCGCGGCAAACAACTCCGTACGCCAGGCGCGGTAGATGCCCAGCGCATCGGTGTAGCGCGCGCCGTACAGGCCGTTGATCAGCCAGGTTAACGCCCGGTTCCCAAACGCCGTCAGCAGATCGTCATCCTCGCTGCCGGCCCCCGAAGCGTAGCGCGACACGATGACCATGTCGTGGCCGTTCCGCATCTCTTCCTGGAGGAGGGGTATCAACTCCGGAATACAGTTGCCGTCCGGACTGAACGTGATGACGCTATCCCCCGTGACGTACGGCATGGCCTCGATGTAGGCATATCGCATGCCTTTTCGCTGCTGGACGAGAGTCTGATACCCCGCTTCGCGGGCGTATTCCGCGGTGCCGTCCCTCGACCCGCCGTCCACCACCAGGATCTGATCCGCCCAGCCCGGCTGCACGCGCGGCATGACCGCGCGCATTCCGGCGATTTCGTTCAGGGTGGGAACCAGGAGCGTTGTCTTCACGGGACCGCTTCTCGGCGCACGCGATCGCGCCAATACTCGAGCAGGTGGTCGACGCTGTCCTTGAACGCGTACTGTGGCTGCCAGCCGGTCACATTCACAAATTTGTCTACGCACGGAATCTGCAGCGTGACGTCCGCCGGACGCAGCAGCTGCGGGTCCTCGTACGTCGGAATCTCGACGGTGCTGCGCGCCCTGAGCTTTTCGAGGAATTCTCCCACGGACAGGGTCGTCGGGCCGCCAATATTGTACACTTCCCCCGGCTCGCCATACAGCGCGGCGAGCCAATAGGCAGCCATCGCGTCGCGCACATCGATCAGCGTACGCACGGAGTCCAGGTTCCCGTGCGCCAGCTCCTTCTGCAGGCCGGCCTCGATCCGCGCAACCTGCCGGGCGAAAGAAGTGGCAAACAGGTCGGCACGCTTCGGGTTGAGATACGCAAACATGCGGGTCCGCACAATCTTCATCCCGTAGCTCCGGAAGTAGGTGAATCCGAGCAGATCCTGCGCCACCTTCGAGACGGCGTAGGGGCTGGAGGCGCGTATCGGTTGGTCTTCGGTTATCGGGACTTCGTCCGGGTTGACCTGGCCATAGACTTCCGACGTGCTGCAGAGTTGGATCACCGGGTCGAGTTCGGCCTGGCGCACGGCTTCCAGCAGGTTGGCCGTCCCCATGATGTTGTTCTGGAGGACGGCCAGCGGGTTGATGAACGAGGCGCGAACGTTCGCGTGAGAGGCCAAATGAAAGATGCCGTCCGGGCGTACGTCACGCAACACGGAGAGGACCGCGCTGAAGTCGGTGAGGTCACACTCGTGCACGGTGACGCGGTCCGCGACCGCGGCCAGGTTACTCTGCGAAGTGTTGCTGTGCCATCGCGAAATCCCGTGCACCGCCACGTTCGGCTCGTTCTGCACGAGGTATTCGGCCATGTAGCTGCCACCGGAGCCGGTGACCCCGGTGATCAGCGCTCTGGTGATCGTGTGTCTTGGTTTTCGATCCGGCATATCTGGCATCTCCCGACTTTGTCGAGGAATTCGTCAAGGACTCTGACGCCCCCCCCGGCCGTGGAGCGCCGCCGCACGGCGGCGCTCCCGGCACAAGTCTCGGTCAGGATAGCCGCAAAATGACGGAAAAGGCACAAAAAAATGAAAAAAGGTGATGGGAGGGGATCGTCGATAAAGGCTGCCGCTGGTCCGTTCGCGCCGGAACGGAGTTTTCGAC
Organism: Kiritimatiellia bacterium; assembly: GCA_016929905.1. Taxonomy (GTDB): domain Bacteria; phylum Verrucomicrobiota; class Kiritimatiellia; order JAFGHX01; family JAFGHX01; genus JAFGHX01. The sequence goes on along the minus strand of JAFGHX010000230.1, from coordinate 1,327 downwards.
AAAGCTGCCGACCCGCCTTCGCTCAGAAGCTACGGCGCGTCAGGCCAACGCTTACGGCAAAGCTTGGGACGGCGCAGAACCTTGCATCGTCAACCGAGCGGGCCGCGCTGGCCGGCAAAGAACTCGTGGGATCGGTACAGGCGCGCGGCTTGTGCGAGGTCCTGTTCATCGAGCGGCCCGAGTCCGCTCGCGGCAACGTTCTCCTCGACATGCGCCGGGTTGAGCATGCCCGGGATTGTTGTCGAAACCGCCGGATGTGAGATGCAGAAACGGAGTGCAAGCTGAGTCACCGTCTGGCCCGGGTGCCGGTCACGCAGTTGGGCAAACAGCGCGGCGCCCTCGGTCCAGCGCGCAATCTGGTCTGTCGACCACTTGCGCCGGTGATCGGACTCGGCAAACTTGTCACCCACTGAATACTGCCCGGTGAGAAACCCGAAAGAAAGCGGGGTCCGTGCGATGACGCCCACATTCGCCTGGCGGCACAAATCGAGCAGCCCGTTCTCGATCGGGCGCTGGTCGAGCAGGTTCAGATTCACCTGCAGGCAGGCGAACCCGAACTGTTGAATCGCCGCCGCGCCGTCCGCCGTTCCGCGAAGGGAAATGCCGATCGTACGCGTCTTGCCTTCCTGCTGCAAGGCCTGGAGCGTGGCAAGGACCTCCGGCCCTTCCCGCAGAATATCCAGCGAAGGGCTGTGCAATTGGTAGACGTCCACGTAGTCGGTGCACAGCCTGCGCAGGCTGCCCGCGAGCGCGGCGCGCAGATGCGCGGGTGAAAAATCCTGAGTCCCGTCCCGATCGACAAGGCCAGCCTTGGTCGCAAGCACAAGCTGGTCCCGCACACCGCCGAGCGTCTCTCCGATCAGTTCCTCGCTGTGTCCAAACCCGTAGAAGTCGGCTGTGTCAAAAAACGTTACGCCCAACTCGAACGCGCGGCGCAGCGCCGCGCGCGAGGTGTCGTCGTCCGTCGGTCCGTATGCGATTGAACCGCCAACGTTACCGCCGATTCCCCACGCGCCAAACCCGATCTCCGATACGCGAATGCCCGTCGAGCCAAGTGATCGGTAGTTCATGGCCTCTCCTGGACCGCCACGCGAATATTAGCCGGCTGCCGGGCTGAGCGCAAGAACGACGCGTCTCCCCACTCAGTCCAGTTCACCATCATGGCAACCCCTTTCGTTCGCAAATCCGGACTCAAGGCGCGATCGGCACATTGACTTCGCCCTGCCCTTTACCGCAAGCTCCCGGGGCATGACGGCAGGCCGACGCATACCGTTTGGGACCATCGCCATTCCGGCCCGCGCGGTCGAGTTGATCCGCGCGGCGCTCG
>JAFGHX010000229.1 GCA_016929905.1 Kiritimatiellia bacterium | reverse complement strand
TCCGATTTCGCCCCTCGGTCTTGGCCGACCGCCAGGGATTCGGTTCACGGTCACGATCGGGCGCTACGGATTCGGTCGACGATTACGTGCGACGATTACGGACGACGATTTCCGGATCCATCTTCCGCTCCGAACAGTCATTGATCGTATTACACCATATTCAATATGGACAATGACACATAGCGCGCCGGCCCAAGCTCCAGCCAATGCTTTCGGCCAGTGCGGCTAGATGTATTGATGCGGCGTATTATCGGGATGGCGAGCGCGGATGTCAACGGGCTTTGGGCTGGGTACGAGGCTGCGGTGCGGAAGGCGGGGATCCCGGAAGAACGGGTCCGATGGCACGTTTACTGGGCGCACACGTTTGCGGCGTCGATCCGGGGCATGCGGCGGCGTGATCCGGCCGCTCAGGTGCGCAACGCGTCGACGGGGTTCATATTGGCGGCGAGCCAGGCGGGGTAGATGCCGAACGCGATGCCGACGCCCGTGGAGATGAAGACGGAGAGGAACATGATGAACGGGCGGAAGGCGACGGGGAACCCGAAGACGGCCTCGATCGCGCTGCCGCCGAGCAGGCCGGTGAGCAGGCCGATGCTGCCGCCGAGCAGCGATATGAGGACGGCCTCGGTGAGGAACTGCTTGAGGATATCGCGGCGCGAGGCGCCGACCGCGCACCGGACCCCGATCTCGCGGGTCCGCTCGGTGACGTTGGCGATCATGATGTTCATGATCCCGATCCCGCCCACGACCAGCGAGATGGCGGCGATCACGATGATGATGATGTTGAAGACCTCTTTCGTCTTCTGCGCCTGGCGGAGCTGTTCGAGCGGGACGGACACGGCGAAATCCTCCGCCTCGTTGTGCAGGTCGGCCACGATCCTCTGGATCGCCTTGGACTGGTCCAGCAGCCATTCGTCGCTCGTCATCCGCAGCGAGACGGCGTCCAGATGACTGGCGCGCGCGTCCTTGCGGAAGTAGGTGCGCAGGCTGGAGTAGGGGATGTAGACGTCCATGTTGCGGTCCACGATGTTCACGTCGGTGATCTCGCTCTTGGTGTACTCCTTGTCGCCCATGACGCCGACGACCCGGAACGGTTCGTCGCCCAGGATGAGGGTCGTTCCGACCGCCGCCTCGCCGAGCCCGAGCTTCTCGGCGACTTTCGAGCCGAGCACGCACACGCGATGGAACTGGTCCGCGTCGCGTTCGGAGAGGAAGCGCCCGTGCGCGACGTAGAAGTTGGCCACCGACTGAAAGTCGCCGGCGATCCCGAGCGTATGGGCGTCGTCGACGACCTTGTCGCGGAGCTTCAATTCGGCCTTCATGGCTTTCCAGGCGGTCCAGGCCTCGATACCGGGCACGTACTCCCGGATCATGGCGGCGTCGTCGAGGGTGATGCCGTCCGGGTTGACGCGCCGGACGCGGAGCAGCCGCGCGCCTTCGAGCCCGAGATCGCGCACCTGAATGTTGTTCATGCCGATCTGGCGGATCTGGTCGAGCTGCTGCTGCTTGCCGCCCTCGGTGATGGCGGTCATGGCGATGACGGCGGCGATCCCGAACACGATCCCGAGCATGGTGAGCAGGCTGCGCAGCTTGTGCGCGGTGATCCCTTCGCGGAAGGCCATGCGCAGCACGTCGTAGAGATGCACACGGCTCTTGCCGCCGGTCTTGGGCCGGGCCGGCGGCGGGCCGACCTCCGGCCGGGCCGGGCGCGTGCCGTCCGCCGGCGCAGCCCGGTCGGCGCGGGCGGTGGCCTCATCGGCGACGATGAGGCCGTCGGAGACGGAGATCACGCGGCTGGCATACTTCGCGACGTTCGGGTCATGGGTGACGACGACGATGGTATGCCCTTCTCGGTTGAGCCGGGCAAGCAGTTCCATGATCTCCTGCCCGGTCTTGGAGTCGAGATTGCCCGTGGGTTCGTCGGCGAGGATCAGATGCGGTTTGCCGGCCAGCGCGCGCGCGATCGCCACGCGCTGCATCTGGCCACCCGAGAGTTCCGTCGGCCTGTGGTGCAGCCGGTCCGCGAGCCCGAGCTGCTCGGCCATTCGGCGGCTGATCTCGCGCCGGCGCGAGATGTCCATCCCGCCATAGACGAGGCCCAGCCCGATATTGCCGAGCACATCGAGGTCGGAGAGCAGGTTATACTGCTGGAAGACGAACCCGATCTCGCGATTGCGCACGCGCGCCAGCTCGTAGCCCTCCAGCCGCGAGACTTCCATCCCGTCCAGGGTATAGGTGCCGGAGGTCGGGTGATCGAGGCAGCCGAGAATGTACATGATGGTGGACTTTCCGCTGCCGGACGGCCCCATGATGGCGACGAACTCGCCCTGCCGGATGCTCAGATCGATTCCGCGCAGGGCCTGGACGGGAATCCGGCCCATCTGGAAATCGCGTTTCAACCCGTTTGTTTCGATCAGCGCTTTCATGACAGCACCTTCTGCGTGGCGGGCCGAGCCCGCGGCTACAGGTTCCTCACGCGCGGCACATAGACCGTGTCCCCTTCCTTCAGTCCCGTCTTCACCACGAAACAGTCTTCGGCAAACGGCTCGCCCTGGATCTCGGTCTGCTTCGGCCGGCGCACGCGGCCGGTCAGGACGAAGAAGCGGCCGTCCGCCTGGCGCACGGCGCCGAGCGGCAGCCAGAGGGCGTTGGGCCGTTCGGCAACGAGGATTTCCACCATCACGCTCATCCCCTGCCGGAAGCCGGGGTCCGTCCTGTCGAGTTTCACGCGGATATCGAACTGGGTGACGTCGGCGAAAAGGACGGCGCCCCATCGGCTGAAATCTTCGAGCTTGTCCTTGCCGACGCCGGCGACCTGGTAGATTTCGCCGTCGATCGCCGTGTCCAGCGCGGGGATGCGCACGCGGACTTTCATGCCCTTGTTGACCTGTTTGAGATTCACCTCGTTGACCTGCGCGCAGACCTCCATGTTCTCGGGCGGCGAGAGCCTGACGACCACATCCTCTTCGTTCACGTCGTCGCCCGCCTGCAGCGGCCGGCTATCGCGCTGGCGCACGTTCGCGATCCCGCTGACGGGCGCGATGGCGATGTTGGGCGGCTGCTCCTGCGCGAGGCGCAGTTGTTCGTCCAGGCGCGCGATTTCCGCCTTGAGCGGGTCTTGGCGCGCCGTTTCATCCTCGTCGAGCAGTTCCAGCTCCTTGCGGGCGAACTCGAGATTCGACTCGATGATCGCGGGGAAGCTGCGCGAGCGGTAGTCGATGTCTTCGGCGAGGCGTTTGACGCGCGTTTCGAGCATGCGGATTTCGGTATCGAGAATCTGCATGGCGCGGTCGTGCACCTCCTGCGCGTTGCGGGCATTGGCCTCCGCGCGCTCCAGCTTCATGGTGGCTTCCGCGAGCGCCTCGGGCGGCAGCGGCTCTTCGGCGATCTTGATCTTCTGGCGCGCGATGCGCAGGCGGCTCTCGGCGGTCTTCATGTCGGCCTCCAGCGCGTCGAGCGCGGAGCGGCTGATGGAGCCCGCCTCAAACGCGTCCTGGCCCGCCTTGTACTTGCGCTGCGCCTCCGCCAGTGTGAGCGCATCCGCTTCCTCGTCCAGCCGCAACTGGGCCAGTTGGGCGCCGCGTTTCTCGATTTCCAGCTGAATGTAGATGTCCTTTTCCTGCGCTTCGCGTTCCGCCAGCCGCGCGGCGGCCTGGTCGCGCGGCGCCTTTTCGCGGTCGCGTGCCTGCTCGGCCGCCTTCAGCTTTTCGAGCAGCGCCGGCAGGTCCGCCCTGAGTTTGGCGAGTTCCTGTTCCGCCGCCTCCAGCTTCGCCGCTGTTTCCTCGTGCTTCTTCAGTTCGTGAACCTGCATCTTGTCCGTAGGCCGGTCTTTCTCCACCCGGTATTCGTCGATCCGGGTCTGCACGTGCAGGATGTTGTCCTTCTGCGCCTGCCAGGCGTCGAGCGCGTCGAGATAGGTGTCCTGGGCGGCCTGATACGCGGCCTGCGCCTTCTCGTACTCCGTCCGGATCCGGTTCGTTTCCTCTTCAAGGGCGACCAGGCGGGTGTGGACTTGAATGAGCGCGTCGCCGCCCTCCGGTTTGCTGGTCAGAATGCGGTACCGGATCCGCTCCAGCTCGCAGGCGCGCTGCGCGGATTGCAGCTTGCGCGCCTCGATTTCGGCGGAGTGCTCCCGCTTCACGCGCGCCAGGCGCAGTTCCTGGCGCGCGTTCAGCAGTTCGTCGCGCTGTTCCGTGACGCGTTTCAGCTCTTCGTCTTCGCTGACGATGAACAGCCGGGCCCTCTTCTCGATCCAGGAGCCGTCCTCGACGATCCACTGCAGCGTGCCGCGGTGATTGGATTTGACCAGAATGGGTTCGCGTGGCGACAGCTCTCCGGCCTCGCGCAACACGAAACGCAGATCGCCCCTGCGCACGCGTTCGGCGTCGTAGGTCTGCCGCATCCGCGCGCTCTCGCGGCTGCAGCCTTTCGCCCACAACCAGCCGAGCGCCAGCGCGGCACACACGCCCAGAATGGTCTTGCGTCTTCTCATAACGTTACTGCGCCGACCGTTGCGGCGCGGCGGCCTGCTGCATGATCCGCAGCCGTCCTTTCGTGCCGGGCGTCAACTGTTGCTGCAGGTCGGGCGGCGGCTGAAAATCGACAACGACCTCGAAGACGCGGCGGCTGCCCAGCGCCTGTTCGCCGTGTTCCTCGTCCACGGCTTCGGACGGCAGGTAGAACCGGCGTCCGAGGTCGGAGACGTGCCCTTTGACCTGCCGGCGGTTGAACTGTGGGAATTCGACGGTCACGGCCATGCCCGGCGCGATCTTTCCATAGAGCGCTTCGGGCAGCTCGGCTTTGAAGGCGAGCTTCGACATATCGAGCACTTCGGCGATCGGGATCCCGCTCCAGACCAGGGAATCCTTCTGGAACGTGGTGATGGACTGGGTGTGGTCGTTCCATCCCTTCAGGTAGAACAGGCGGCCCGCGCGCGGGGCGCGAACATACTTGTTCTCCTCGAACCGGCGTTCCCAGTAGCTGCCTTCGAGCGCGCGGTCGAGCTCGAGTTTGGACTTCATGCCGGCCACCTTTTCCTGCATGCGCGCGATGGTCATGCTGCCTTCGCGCAGGCCGAGATCCTCGACCGCGTCCTGCCATTCGGCGCGGGCGGTCAGCTTGGCGATCCAGTCCAGCTTACGTTCCGCGGCGACCAGGTCGAGATGTTTCTGCGTTGCATCGATTTCGGCCGACTTCGCGTCGTACCGTGTCTGGGCGATTCGGGCGGGAATGCTCAGCCCGGAATCCCGGCGGTGCTCGAACCGGTCGCGCAGGTGTTCGCTGTTGAGCCGTGCGATGTCGTACCGGTTCTCGGCCTTTGCCTCCACGAGCGGATCGATTTCGGCCACGGTTCGGACGGCGTTGCGGGCGAGTTCTTCGGCAATGACCTTTTCCTGATGGGTGAGTGCGGCCTGCACGCTTCGGACCCGCCGTTCCTCGGCCGCCTCCAGGAACCGCTGGTTCGCCTTCTTGCGGTCTTCGGTGAACCGTTCCTTTTCGGCCTCGAGCCACGGGCTGTAGAGCGTGACGATGACCTGCCCTTCCTCGACCCTGGCGCCTTCCGGCTCCATCTCCTTGATCCGGCCCCACACCCGGTGTTTCACGACGATCTGTGAGCGTTCGTCGGGGATCACTTCGCCGATGTGGAACGCGTCGTCCTGCTCGCGCGCGCGGGGCAGCGCGGGCGGGAGCAGCCGCATGCCGTGCCGCACGCCGCGGGTGGCGACGAAAGCCGAGCCGGCGCGGAAGCCCGAGACCTCGACCGGCGCGTCCGTGCCCACCTCCTGGACGTAGTTGACGTTCTCCCGGTTTGCGGCGAGGTGCACGGGCAGGGCGAACTGGCCGGCCGGCAGTGCGATTTCGCAGGTGCAGCTGACGGTTTCGTTCAACAGCAGGCCGGCGGCGTCCTGTTTCGGCACCTCGATGAAGATTTCCCGCGCGATCTTGTCCTTCACGTTGTCGACGTTGCGTTCGTACCACGTGAGTTTGCGTTCGGACATCCGCACGGGTTGCGTCGTGATCTTCGTCACGGTGCCTGTGAACGTCGTCCCGTTCGAGGTCAGGATGATCAGCCGTGCGGTGGCCAGCGCGTTCTTCGCTTCTGCCACTTGCGTGTCCGTTTCTTCTTCCGGCGCGGCGGGATCGGGCTCCGGCGCGGACGGCGGCGGGGCGGGCGGTTCGTCGGATTCCGCCATCCCGTTCTCGTCCGGCGCGCCGCGGCGGGCGCGGCCGCCGCGTCGGCCCTGCCGTCCTTTTCGCGGCTTGCGCGTTTCCTTGCGGGGCTCGGCCTTGAGCAGGCCGACGAGGTCCTGGTGAACGCGGGCCTGGATCGTGAACTTCTCGGGTGCGGAGAAGTAGAACAGGGGCCAGTCCGTGCCCCAGATGCGCATGCCGGGTTCGTACCAGCGGTCGAACGTGACCACGCCGTCGCCCGGCGCGCGCAGCGCCTTGCCGCACGTGTCGCCGAAGACGATCTCGAGCCGGCCGCCTTCGACCTGGACCGGCTGTTCGACCACCGGGCGTTTGCCCGGCTGGATGCGCGGTTCGGCGAACAGGACCCGGCCCGCGCACCGCACGAACGGTCCGTCCCAATCCTCTTCGTCGCCGAGCCCGATCTTGAGGGTGTAGCGGCCGTCCGCGATTGCGCAGGACCATGCCGCCTGCCCGTCCACGACAGCCAGCGTGGAGGCCGGCTCGCCGTCGTCCGCGCGGCAGGTCATCAGGGCCGTGACGTCCCGATCCCAGCCATACCCGCGCTCCGTGCTGAAGGGCTGGCCGTGATCGGGCCGATACCCGTCCGCGTTGCGGGCGGAGGCGGGCAGGAAATTCACGCGGCGCACGGCGCTGCCGTCCGCGCCGCTGAGTTCGAGCCAGGCGACCGGCGTGTGGTCCGCGCCGTCGCGAACGGCCTTGTGCAGTTCCCGCCCGGCGCGTCTGGCTTCATCCTTCAGGCCCTTGCGCCGGCGCTGAATCTTGCTGCGCAGCGCTTCCACTTCGTTTTCGACCCCCTGCGTGCCTTTCGCGTTGCCCACCGCTTCCAGGCCGAGCCGGGCACGGAGCTGTCTGCGCTGCAGCTTCAGCTTCTCGATGGCGAGCCGGTCCAGCTTCCCGGCCGCCAGTTCCCATTCCGTCTTGGGGATGCGCACGGCAACGTCGGCCATTTCCGCGGCTTTGCGCGCATCGAGCCGCTTATCCTTCGAGATTTCGCCGAGCGCGTAGAGTTCCTCGCTCTGTTTGAGGGCGGCCCGTTTCGCTTCCGCGTTGCGTTCGGCGAGCACATAGTTCTCGTACAGCAGGGCGACACTGTTCAGGTCTTTCGTCCGCGCGCTGAGCAGCGAGGCCTCCACGACTTTCAGATCGGCTTCCAACCTGCGCTTCTCGTCCAGCAGGGCGGCCAGGTCCCGGCTCAGCCGGAGCTCCTCCAACTGCAGGAGCCGCTCGCTGGCCTCGAAATCGAGCTGCTTCAAGGGCAGTTCCTCACGCCGCCTGCTCGTATCGAACACGATGACCGCATCGCCTTTCTTCACCCGGCGCCCCGGTTCGCACATCCAGCTTATGGTGACGTTTTCGCACGGGGCGTTCACGCCCTGCACCTCGCCGCGCGAGATGTGCGTTCGGCCCGGGAACGAGAAGCGGACAGTACAGTCTGCGTCGCTGACGGTATGGGGCGTCACGGCGGGGTTCGCCGCGCGGCCGGCCTGGCCCAGCGCCAGCCAGGCGCAGAGCAGGCGGGCGACGCGCGCGTTGGCGCACTTGCGTTGGGACGCACCCGGTCTGACACAGTCAACTGCCATCGCTCAATCACCTCGGCCGCGGCTACAGATCGATGTAGCCGGTAATGCCCGGCGGCCCTCCGTTGATCTCGTCTTGCTTCAGGTCGAATGCGACGACCATTCTGAACACCTTCTCCGGTTCGCCGACCGAGCCCCGGATAAAGCGTTCTTCGGCCGCGCTTTCGCTTGGCATGAAATGGGAAATGCGCTTGACGGTCCCCTGGCGCGGGTCCCGCCCGAGCGCGGGCACGACGAACGAAACGGGCTGACCCGGCTCGAATATCTTATGGAAGCGGACCGGGACCTCGACCTCGAACTCACGGCGCGTCCCCAGCGGCATGACGAAGATGGCGCGCCCGCCGACCCCGCCGCCGACCGCCGGCCGGCCGCGCCGTCCCCACGCGGCGTAGAAGACTCTGCCGTCTTTGGGTGCGGGCACGTTCTCGGAGGCGATGCGCAGTTCGTAATCCTGCAGGCGGTGGAGCCGGTTCTGCAGCGCATCGTAGGCGCGATAGACGGCCATGCGGTGCCGTTCGCGCGCGATACTGTAGGCGACCCGCTGTTCGAGCGTCTTCTCTTCGGCCTCCTTCGTCTTCTCCTGCTTTTCCCATACGGCGAGCCAGTCTCGCTTTCGGAACTCGGCCGTATGCGAGAGTTGCGCGCTGCGGTGGTTGATGCGGGCCTGTTCGAGCCGCAGCTCCAGATCCTTGACCTGGTTCACGCTCATCGTCTCGCGCAGATACGGGTCCGTACGGAGCTGCGTGAGCTGTTCGAGGTTCTGGAGGTCGATTTCGGCCTTGGCCAGGGCCACCTCGGTTCGGGTAATATCGGGCGCGTAGCTGACGTAGCGGGCCACGAGGTGATCGAGCTTGGCGCGTTCCTCCTCCAGCTTGGCTTTCCGCCACGCGATATAGGCTTTGATCAGCTGCGTCTCCGCGGTGATCGTGTCGATCGCGAATTGGCTCTGTGCCTCGATTTCGCCGGCTTCCAGGCGTTCGACCTCGCGATCCGCGCTGCGCCAGCGCGGCTGCAGCTTGGCCACCGTCTGGCCTTTCTGCACGGTGCTGCCGTCGGGCACGAGGTCGGTGATTTCATAGTGCCAATGTCGCCGGTAGGGCACTTCGACAGGCAGATAGTCGCACGCTTCGATGACGCCGGTGACCCGAAGCGTCCCGTCGGAGGGGGGTGCCTCCGCGGCCAGGAGCCGGTCGCCCGGCGCGAGGCCGGCGGTGACGACGAACTGATGGCCGGCGACGAACCCGTCGAGCGCGCGTCGCGTCCCGTCGCGGAGCGCGACGGCGGGATGGCGCAGGTTCGGGATGAGCCAGGTCGGAATCACGAGCGCGCCGGCGGGCAGCGGGACGCGCAGCCGGCAGGTGGCGCGCATGCCGACTCTCAGCAGCCCGGGCTTTTCATCCAGCCGGATGGCGCAGCTGAAGCCTTTGGCGGTCCCGTCGGGCGGCCGTTCGGGCGTTGTGCCGATCGAGAGCACCCGGCCGCTCAGCGCCGGGGCGCCCAGGGCCGGGATCTCGACGCTCGCGCGCCCGTGTTCGGGGCTGTCGGCATCCCAGGTGCGGACCAGGTTGCGCCAGTGTTCCGGGAGGTTGATGTTGACGATCATCTCCTTCCGCTCCAGGACGAACGCGACGGAGCGTTCGCCGAGCTTGGCGCCGGGTTCGACTTTCTCCGACCATCTGCTGGATTCGGCGTATCGCAGCGTGCCCCGGGCGGCGGCCTCCACGTAGTTGTGCGTCACGGCGTCCTCGTTCTTGGCCTGTTCCTGCGTGAGGCGCCGCAGGCGGTCCGTCCGGATCTGTTCCCGCATTCGCTGCAGCTCCTCGAGCGAGGCCATCTCGCGAAAGACTCCGTCCTTGTGCATGTCGTCGCCCAGATCGAGCCGCAACATGGCCAGCTCGATCTCGAGCATGCGGCGGTCGAGCGCGCCGGTGTATTCCTCCAGGATCTCGAGCCGGATCTTCGGCAGCCGCGTAGACTGAAAGGCCTTCTCGTAGGTGTCCATGGCTTCGCGCAGTTTCAGCCGGCTGACAGTGCCGGAGGCGCGCAGGGCCTTGATCGCGGCGAGCTGCTTGCGGGCGTCCTCGAGCGCGCGCTGCGCGAGCGCCAGTTCCAGGCGCGCAATCTCGATCTCCCGTTCGTCCTGGACATGGGTCGCCTCGATCGATTTGGCGAGGACGTCCTTGCGTGCCAGCAGGTCTCCCTTCGTCAGGCGCAGGTTCAGCAGCTTTTGCTCGGTGGACAGGCGCGAGGTCTCCAGCGTCAGTTCCTCCAGATCGATCTCCGTCTGGCGCTGGTCGATCCACAGCTCGACGATGTCGGTGTCGAACACGAGCAGCTTTTCGCCCGGCTGTACCTCGTCGCCTTCCGGGCGGACCCATTCGACGGGCATCCGGGATTGTCTGGGCCGATGCCCGACGGGGACGCGGTTGTCGACCTGCCCGGGCACCGCGAGAACCAGCCAGTCCCGCTCGGGCTGCCGGACCGTGTAGACGGCTTGCGGTTTCGCCAACTCGCCGTCCGGGCCGCCGCAGCCGGCCAGCACGGCCAGCACAGCCAGCAGCGCCGCGGGAGCCGGGACAAGAGCCTGGTGTTCTCTGTTCATTTTTCCGATGGGTCGTTCTCGTCCCGGGGCGGGAGCAGCGAGTCGTATTCCGCGCGCCGGAGGAAGAGGTCGATCTGCGCGTCCAGCAGGCGGATCTCCGCGTCGACGAGGTCCTGCTTGGCGCGTGTGACCTCCAGGTTGTCGACGTTCCCGGATTCGTAGCGCTTGAGCGTCGCCGCCAGTTTGCGCTCCTCGGCTTTGAAGCGTTCCGCGGCGAGCCCGACGCTCTGGCGCAGTTCGTCGATCTTGCGGTACAGCGCGCGGAGCCGGATCTCCATCTTGTCTTCGTTGTCCTTGAGCGAGGAGAGCAGTTCGTACTGCCTCTTCTCAAGCTGGACGAGCTTGGCGCGGTCCTTCCTGTTGAAGTCCAGCGCCGCTTTGTAGGCGATGTCCACCGAGAAGTTGTCGTCGTCCGTCTCCGATTCGAAGAACGCCTCGCCTTCCCAGCCGGTCTTGGCGGAGAGGCCGAGCGTCACTTGCGGCTTCAGCAGGTCGCGTTGCACGCGGATTTCCTTATCGGCCAGGTCGACGTCGAGCCGCTGGTTCACGAGTGTCTCGTGCCGGCGCAGGACATGGGCGACGTCCGCGTCGAGCGCCGGGTCGAAATCGGGCAACCGGGCCACGTCTTGCGGTTCGATCGAGATGTCCGCGTCGATGTTGAACGCGAGAAGGGCCAGGAGCGATTCCTTGGCGGTTGTGACCTGCGTGATTTCGCGGACGCGGTCGAGTTCGGCTTGGTTCAGGTTGATCCTGGCGTTCAGTTCGTCGACGGGCGCGGCGAAGCCGTTGGCGACCATGTCGCGCGTGGCGGCGAGGAAGGCCTGCGCGTCCTTGACGCGGTTCTCCCGAACGTCGAACCGCACCTGGGCGCGCTGCAGCGAGAAGAAGGCCTGGATGAGCTCGTACCGCAATTCCCGGGTCCTGCGTACGAGGTCGTTGGCCGCTTCCAGCAACGCCTTGCGCGCTCTGATGAGGGGCAGACTCAGCCGGACGTGCTCGGCGGTGCCGAACACGCGGCGCGAGACGCTGAGCCCGGCCTCGGCGGTATGGGACGGGGCGCTGTCTTCGTCGTATTCCAGTTGCAGGTAGGGCTCGATCTCGAGCCCGAGCGGGGAATCGTAGCCGATGCTGAGCCTGCCGGACGCTTCGTCGTCGATAGCCGAATAGCTGGCGGAGAGCGCGGGTTCCAGGATCGTGGCCCGTGCGACGCGCAGTTCCTGGCGCGCCCGGTCCAGCGCGCTGAGCGCCCGCTTCAGGGCGCGGTTCCGGTCCAGCGCCAGTTGCATGCACGCATCGAGCGAGAGCGATTCCAGCGCGCCGGCTTCGCCTTCGGCGCCGGGCAGGCAGGGGTTGGGTTCGGCAATCCGCGTGAAGCCCGGGCGCGTCAAGGCGGGGCTGAGGGGCGAGACGGTGTAGTCGCCCCGCGGGAACAGCGCGCAGCCGGCGGTCGCCGCCAGGAGCAGGACGCCGGCGGCGAGAGGTGCGCATGCAGCCGGCACGTCCCGGTCCGGCCGTTTCCGCGGCGACAACGTCGTATGGTCAGCGCCCGACGGGCGCGTGTGGGTTCTCGGCCTCAACATGTTCTGCGGTCCGTGTCTGTGTCAATGGACTTCGGCCTGCCGCTCTGTTCGGCCTCGCGCTTGCGCTCGTTCGCCCGTGAACGCGTCAAGCCGAAGCTTCGGGAGGGGAGGGCGCACGTTCCGACGCTAGACGAGGTCGTTCGGCCTGAGCTTGCGGGCCACCTTCACTTCAGGCGGCAGATACGGCTTGCATTCCTGGTCCAGCCCCACGATATGCTGGGTCCACCACTTGCGCAGGAACGCGAGGAGGTTGAAGGTCGCGTCTTCCTTTTCCGTAAGGAACTGCTGGACCATCATGCGGGTGCTGCGCGCCAGCTCCGCATGAGCCTTCTTGTGTCTTTCCAGATCGGGATACCCCCCTTTCTCCAGAAGCCGCTCTTCCTGGGAGAAGTGCGTCACGGTGAACTGGAGAAGCCCTTCCAGCATCGGCGATATGGTCGCGAACCCGGGCTGGCCCTGCTGCGCGACATACAGCCGGTTGATCAGGCTGAGAATCGCCTGGTGTTGGCGGTCCATGTCGGATCGCCCGACACTGTATTCATCCTTCCATACGATGTACTGCGTTTGGCGCATCGTCGTCGTTCCCTGGCCTGGTCTATTCATGAGCCATCTGCGCGCCCTCGCGACGCCGTTCATGAATGGATCAGGCTAGCAGGAAAGCCTCATCCGACATGCTAGCGCACCGCCGGCCAAGAGTCAAACCAGAGCAGCCGTGGCCGTTGACCGGCCCGGAAACGGACCGATTCGCGGCTCCGGTCAATTACTCGAATGGTAGAAGATATACCATTTGTCCTTGATGAGCCGATACAGCCTCTTTTCCTCCGGCCCGCCCGGATCGGAATCGGCGTCTATGTCGGCCACAACACCTTGTGGCGGGGCCTGGCACAGGGCATACCCTTTGAGGCAGCCGCCCGGGCCGGCGAAGTCTTGGAACCAGACCTCGAACCAGATGGCATGCTCCTGTTTCATGACACGGCGGATTCCAAGCAGCTTGTGCAGTTCCGCGTTGTCCGGGTCGCTTGCCAGCCGGTCGAATTCGGGCTCGTGCGTCTTGAACCGGTCGATCAAGACCTGGTCGCGGGGGCACGGGGCGGAGGGGGCAGGCATGCAGCCGGCCGCCGCTGCCAGGAGTGCTGATAGGACGAGCCCGAGCGCCGTATTCTTCACCATGCGCCTCTCCTCCGCTGGCCGGGGTTCCCGGCCGTTCAGGCACTCTAGGAGCCCGTGGCGCGAAATGCAAGCCTGGCGTCAGCAATTCTCATCGTGGCGTTGCGCCCGTTTGTAGTGTCGAAGGCGCCTGTGGTGGAAGCCCCGTGAGGGGCGTTCCCGTGGCAAGAGGCGTGTACGGACAGCCCTTTCGGCCGGAGACCGATCAGCCTGCGGCTGAACGGGCTTGACTGCGAACGGATTTCACCGGGGCACCGCCAGGATGCAAATGGCTGGAAAAGGGGCACATTTGCTGGCGTCGCCCGCGGCGACGTGCTAGACTCCTTTTTCCGGCGGAAACTGGTGACGGCTGGGGGAGCGGGGGCGGAGCGAGGCGGATGAACCAGGGGAACAGGAATCTAAAGGTTCTGGTGGCGGACGACGACGAGGGCGTCCGGATGTTCCTCAAGATGGTGATTTCCGCGTGGGGCTACCATGTGATCGAGGCGCATGACGGCCAGGAGGCGTGGCGCGCCATGGATTTCCTGGCCGTGCCCGACATCGCCCTGCTGGACTGGGACATGCCGGAGATCGACGGGATTCAGCTCTGCCGGCAGGTCCGTGCGAAGAAGAAGGAGCAGACGTACATCTACCTGATCGTCATCACGGGCAAGGGCGCGGCCCAGGACGTGGTCGAGGCGCTCAATGCCGGTGCGGACGACTACTTGCAGAAGCCGCTGGACACCAACCAGCTCAAGAGCCGTCTGGAGGTCGGCGCCCGGGTTGCGGGCTACGAGCGCGGGCTGCGGGAGGAGAACCGGCAGCTTTCGACGAGGATGGATGAGCTGACCTGGAAGATGCAGTGGCTGCTGAAGTTGAACCAGACGCTGCTGACTTTGACCCCGGACTACGCGTACAATGTCGCCCACCTGCTCGGCGCCTGTTGCCCCATGCTGAATCACGCTTCGGTCATCTACTATGTCAGCCACAGCGACGTTCTGCATCCCGTCGGGCACTGGAACGTTCCGGACAACGATCCGCGCGACATTCCGCTGGCGGGGTCTCTGTGCGCGCGCGCGGTGCGCAGCGGCGGAAAGGGCAACGCGGACGTGGTGGTGGATGTGGGCGACAGCGGTTTTCGGGGCAGCGACCCGCGCGTGAACGCTTACGCGATTCAGGCGCACGTCGCGCTGCCGGTCTTCTCGCAGGGCGTGCGTGTCGGCTGCCTGTCCACGTTCTACAGCCGCTCCAACAGCGTGGAAAAGGACGATCTGCAGACGCTGCAGTTCCTGGCCACGGCTCTCGGCGTGGAGGAAGACCGGCACCGGGCAGCCGCGTCCGGCGCGGGCCGCTGAGCCCCGGCCGGGTTCAGCCGGCGTCGGTGGCCAGCCCGGCCAGATACTCGCGTTCCAGGCTGGATCCTATCCGGATCTCGAGCAGTTGCACGCCGGCTTGGAACAGGACGGGGACGACCGTGGCGTTGGCTTCGGCGGGCGATACGGCCTGCTCGGCGAGCGTGACGGTGAGTTGCGCCTTGTCCGGCGAGAGTTCGAAGGTGGCGCCGGCGAGCCGGGCGCGCAGCGTCTCCAGCGGCGGGTCGCCGGCGGCGAGCCGGTAGCGCAGGACGCGGTGCCGGCGCGTGACGGCGGCGAGCGCGCCGCGCCGCACGACCCGGCCTGCATCCACGAACGCGACCTGATCGCAGACTTCCTCGATTTCGTGCAGGTTATGCGAACTGACGACAAGCGTCTTGCC
Source organism: Kiritimatiellia bacterium (assembly GCA_016929905.1). Classification (GTDB taxonomy): domain Bacteria; phylum Verrucomicrobiota; class Kiritimatiellia; order JAFGHX01; family JAFGHX01; genus JAFGHX01. The sequence goes on along the minus strand of JAFGHX010000229.1, from coordinate 14,331 downwards.
CTCGCGCCGGCCACGCAGCAGGTCCCGCAGCCTGGCCACTTCGCGCGGGTCCAGGCCGCTGAACGGTTCGTCCAGCAGGAGCAGGTCGGGCTCGCCCAGAAACGCCTGGGCCAGCGCGACACGCCGCACCATTCCGTGCGAGAGCGTTCGGATCGGGGAGTCGCGCCGCTCGCTCATGCCGACCCAGTCCAACGCCCTGTCCGCGGCCGCCCGCGCCGTGCGGCTGGGCCCGCGTGTCTGCAGGCGACCGTACAGCTCCAGCAGTTCCCGCGGGGTTGCGTATTCCGGCAGGGCGGCGCTTTGAGGCAGGAGCGTCACGCGCCCCGCGTGAACGGCGGCCCGGAACGGGCCCGCCCCGAGCAGATTCACCGAGCCGCTGGTCTGACGGACCAGGCCGGCGGCGATTGACAGCGTCGTCGTCTTGCCCGCCCCGTTGCTGCCGACCAGCCCGAAAACCGTTCCGGCGGGTATGGCCAGGTCCAGCCCCGCCAGCGCGCGGCGCGGCCCGTACCGCTTGGTCACGCCGTTCAACTCGCATGCGTTTGTCATGGCCGCCTACAGATCCCGTCTGGCGAAGAGGAAATGTCCGATTAGGAAATACAGCCATCCCAGTCCCGCGAGAAACACGACCGCCGGGAGTTGGTGGGAAAGATCCGGATACCAGAGGTCGAGACGGTGTCCCTGGGGAATGAGCATTTCGAGCAGGTCCCAGCCGCGGCGCCAGCCGGGCCCCGAATAGCGCCGTGCGGCGGCGGCCAGCGCGGCGAACACGACCAGCGCCACCAACCCGAACCCGGTCGCCTTGTGCGCCGAACGCGTCATTTGGGAGACGCCCATGGCCAGGCCCAGAAAGGCCAGCGTGTAGAGCCAGCCCCTGAAGGCGAACACCAGCATGGCCCGCGCGCCGGCCGCGGAGGCGAACGATGCCATTCGCAGATTGCCCACGCACCACGCGCCGGCGGCGCTCAGCACGAGGCCCGCCAGCAGCAGCGCGGCCTGCCCCATTGTCTTCCCGGCACACCAGGCGGCGCGCGATGTGCGGAACATCATGAACCGCGCGGAGCCCGACCCCGTTTCTTCCGCAATGGCCGGCGCGCACAGCAGCACCGCCAGCAGCGGCGACACCATGAGCGAGAACCAGCCGTACCAGAGCGCCAGGGGCGGGACCGAAAGCAGGCTCTTCGCCAGGGCGTTGTCGCCCACGAGCCGGGTCAGAATGCGTCGGAACGGTCTGGACTGCCACAGCGCCGCCGTCGTGCTGCCTGTCGGGGTGCGTTCGATTCGCATGGATTCGGCAAGCTGGTCCTCGATTCTGTTCAGGACCGTGACGAACAGATTGGCGCCGGCAACCCCGGCCAACAGATACAGGAGCAGCAGTACGGCCGCGCGCCGGCGCCGCGCGGAATAGGCCAGCTCGTGTCTCGCCACCACCCACACATCACGCAAGAAGGCCACCTCTGTTCTCCTTCCCAGCGCTCTGCGCCTCACCGGAACCGTTGCCGGCGCTGCCGGCCGGTACTGCGCAGCTTGTCCTCGATCTCGGTCAACGGCGTGGCCGTTGCCGGATCGACGAAATCCAGCAGCATGAAGTCCTCGCCCGCGACGTTGCGCCAGCCTTCGGGGAGCGTCCGGTCGAATTCGTCGTAGGTCAGCACCAGTGCGCCGGTCAACTCGTGCATCATGCGCACGGCGGCCTCGGAATCCAGCATCTCGCCCGACGTGAAATTGGCGACCGCCTGTTCCATCCCGGCGCGGAGCCGGATGTTCATGCTGGCGAGCAAGACGTCCAGTTGCACGGTTTCGTCTTGGGACAGGTTCGCGTTGGCGACCAGCGCATGGCGCGCCAGGTCCGCTCGTACGCGCCAGAGATCGGCGGCTTCCTGGATGCGCTCGGCAAGGCTCCGCCGCTGCCGGTTCTGGTTTCTTGCGCCGGCCTCTTCCGATGCCGGCATTTCGTCCCGCCCGCGCGCGGCGGAGTCGGGCTGGGCCGGCGGCGGCCCGCCGGCTCCGGCTCGCGCCGGTTGCCCGGCCTTGCCCGGCTCGTCGGCGTCGGGGATCCGGAGCATTCCCGTCACGTCGGCGAGGTTGGGTTTGCCGCGGCGTTGCTGCCGCCGCAGTTCCCGTCTCAGTTCCTCGTTCTCCCGTTTGGCCTGCTTGAGGTCCGATCTCGGCCCCCAGCCGCCGAGGACGAAACCCAGAATGAGCGAGATGACAGCCAGACCGGCGTATTTCATAGGGTGTCTCCCGGAGCGAATTCGTACTCGGTTCGGCCGTTGCAGCAGCCCTGTTTGCGGTTTCTGCCGGCCTCGGCTGCCCTATTCTGCCGAAATGGAGAGGATCGGTCCAGTCGGATCGTGCCGTTGCGCATGCCGGACCGCTTTCAGCCGGGCTGCCGGTCGCGCAGCAGTAGAGCCCATACGATGAGCCAAGTGGCGATTCCCCCACCGCTGATCGCCAGCACGATGCCCGGTCCCAGCCACAGAATCAGCGGGATGGCGCTCGATGTCCATAGCCCGCCGCCCATGAACGGCTCGTGCAGCAACTGCTTGTAGCCGAAGGCGGCCGGCGCGTCCGTCTCGCCTTCCGGGTCCACCGCACGCAGAAGCAGCAGGCCCGTGGCCGTCACGCCCATCGACTGGCCCAACTCCGCCATGGCCCGCTCGAACCAGAAGTTCGGCAGCAGCCGCTTGGCGAGCCACAGCGCGCAGAACACGTTCCAGAGAATACCGGCGATCATTGCCAGAAGGAACGGCGCGAGCCCGCGGGCTATGACCGATACACGTATCGTGCTCATTGCCGCGACGACCAGAAAATCGAGCGCCGTCCCGCCGAGCCGCTGCATCAACCCGTGATCGATCGGCGAGATGCGCGCCGCACGCCTGAAGACAAGCTGCACGATCAGCCCGCCGATCATGCACAACGGAAAGAGCGGGAAGCCGGCCAGTATCTGCTTCTCCTGCATGGCCGGGAAGAGCGACTCCGTCTTCACCAGCGCCTGCTGGATCGCGTACCCGATCAGGATCGCCAGGCCGATGACGGCCAGGTGCAGGGCCAGGCTGTCGATCGAGTTCGGCGACGCGGTCTGCAAACCCGCCGATGGCCGCTGCGCGGGGGGATACATGCCGGCCTGTTCCTCCGGCGTCATGTGGTCAAACCGCTTGAGTCGCGTCACGATCCCGCGCCTGGCCGCCCAGTTGATCAATGCCATACCGACGACGACCGCCGAGATGATGCCGACCGTGGCCGAGGCCAGCGCGTAGTCGCCCCCGGCCTCCCAGCCGGAGCGAGTGAACACGTCGCGCAGCCCGCCCGCGGTCCCGTGCCCGCCTTCGAAGCCGACCGGAATGATCACGCCGAAGAGGTCCGGCATGCCGAACAACGGTCTCAACAGAACCAGCACGAGCCCGATTCCCACCACGTACTGGCCCCATGCCACGATCTGACCGTAGGCAAGCTGAGGGGCTGACGTGCGCCAGATCGAGGACAGCGGTGGAATCGTCACCCCCAGGAACAGAGCCGCGAACACGATGTTGATCAAGAAACCCGGCAACTTGTTCCACCCCGCCGTCCACCCCGCCAGGATGTGCTTCCCGACGAGTTGGATGATGAGCAACCCCAGCAGCCCCCCGATCACCGATGCGGGTAGGTACAGGCGCTGGAACAGACGCACCTTGGCGCGCAGGAATTTGCCCGCCGCCAGCAGAACACACAGTCCACAAAACGACATCACGATGGTCATGGCGCACAGCCCTCCGTTGTCTTGAGAGAACCCGAAGCGCGTTCCCGGTTCCCAATCCGCAACGTCTCACTTGAATCCACGCCCCGTCCTGTCCAGCCAGGCGCGGAGCCTGTCGGGGTAGTCGGTTCCGATCGAGTCCACGCCGAGCTCTGCCAGATAGGCGAAGCGTTCCTCGTCGTTCGCCACCCAGGTGCTCGCCGCCAGGCCGGCGGCGTGTACGGTCCGGACATCGTCGGCCGTCCAGAAGGCCCAGCTCGGGCGCAGGGAATCGGCCCGTGCGGCGCGCGCCGCGCCCACCGTGTCGGCCAGGCGGCAGGCGTACAGGATGCCGGTTGCCGTTTCCGGCGCCAGCTCCTTGACGCGTCGGACGGCGGGATGATGGAAGGAGATGACCATCGCCTGGTCCAGCATGCCGTGCGCGCGCAGGCGCTGAACGAGCGCGTCCTCGATTCCGGGCGCGGGCAGGGGGTCGCCCTTGATTTCGATGACAAGCCCGACCCGGTTCCCGGCCCAAGCGAGCACCTCGTCGAGGAACGGCACGGGCTCGCCTCGAAAACGGGCGTCGAACTTCACGCCGGCATCCAGTTTGCCGATGTCGGCGCGCGTCATGTCTTTGATGCGGCCGTTCCCGTCCGTCGTCCGGGAAACGTCGGCGTCATGCATGCAGGCCAGTAGTCCGTCCCGGCTCATGTGGACGTCGAGTTCGATCAGGTCGGCCCCGAGCTCGAACCCGCGTTTGAAAGAGGCCATCGTGTTTTCGGGGGCGTGTCCCAGCGCGCCCCGGTGCCCGATGACCAGCACCTTGCCCGTGTTCGCCGCTTCGAGTTCCAGCATGCTCGGTTCCCTCCCGCCGTTCGTCCCGCGCCGCGCGGGCAGAATTCAGAACCGGGTTGCCTTCCACTTGCCCTGCCGGAAGCGGAGCCAGGAGGGCACGGCCCGGGTGACGACGCTGACTGCGATTCCGATCGCGACGCCCTGCATGCCCATGTTCAGGCGCACGCCAAGCAGGTAGCTGGCGCCGAGCATCACGAAGAGGTCGGAGGCGCCCGCATACAGCAGGGGTGAGACCGCATCGCCGCCGCCGCGCAGGGCGCCGCCGTAGGAGAAGGCGGCGCCCATGACCGGTTCGGTCAGCGCGACGATGAGGAAGAAAGCCCGCCCCATCGCGATCACGTCCGGGTCGTCGGTGAAGAAGCCCATGATCGGCTCGGGAAAGACGAGGAAGAACAAAGCGGCAACGCCCATGATGATGGCGGCCAGTTTCGCGCCCTGGTGCCCGCTCTGCTCCGCCCGGTCCGGTTCACCCGCGCCGAGATTCTGGCCGACTCGCGACATGGCGGCATGCATGAAGGCGAGCCCGACGAACGTGGAGATGTAGCGCACCTGCATGCCGACGTTGTAGGCGGCGATCGCGCGGGTGGGCGTGTCGAACAGGGCGACGATCCGGATGACGGCGAGGCGCGAGACGTTGCGCACGAGCCCCTCCAGCGTGCGCGGGCCGCCGATACCGAGAATCTGGCCCAGCAGCCGCCAATCGAGCGTGAGCCCATCACGCAGGCGCATGCGGACCGGCAGCCGCCGTGTGCTGAGCGCCCAGAAGCAGGCGACGGAGCCGATCCCGCGCGAGGCCACGGTGCCGACCGCGGCGCCCGTCACCCCGAGTGCCGGGATGGGGCCGACCCCGAAGATGAAGACATAATTGAGCGCCACGTTCAGGGCATTGATGACTCCGAGGATCGTCATCGAGACCCAGGTCTTGCCCACGCCGAGCAGAATACCCGTCGTGGCGAAATTGAACATGGTGAAGATACAACCCGCGAAGACGACCTGGAGGTACCGCTCGCCAAGTTGGGCGACGGTGTCCGCCGCGCCCAGCATGCCCAGGATGTCGCGGGCGAAGATGAGCCCCAGCGGCATCACGACAAGCACGGCGGTGGCCAGCATGAAGACCACCGAGCGCGCGGCCACCTCGCTCACCCGCCGCGGGTTGCGCGCGCCGTACGCGTGCGCCACGAGCACCGAGGTGCCGCCCGTGATCGCGATCATCAGGCTGAGGATCAGCATGAAGATCTGACGCGACATCCCAACCGCCGCGATGGGCGCCACGCCCAGCATGCCGACCATCTTCATGTCCGCGATCCCGACCGTCACGTTCAGCAGATTCGTCACGATCAGCGGCCATACGATGGCGAGCAGCGCCTGAATCTCGCTTCGCTTGCCGTCAGGATTCACCCCTGCATGCCCCCTGCTGTCCCCGGAAATCCGAAGCATAGCACAGCCCGGCCGGCCATGCTTGCTCTTTGTGAGCGGATTTGCCCGGCGCGCCGCGGGCATTGGGAACCGCTCACGGCACGACCTGGAGCCGGTAGTAGCGGTGCAGGTCGTTCGTGACGGCGGTTGTGTGCTGCGAGGGGGTTCCGTCGCCGACGTTTGTCCCCGATAACTCCCACCAGTTGGTCAGGTTGGCGGAGGTGTACAGCGGCTCCCAGCAGCCCTGCCCGCGGGCGGGGCGCAAGCCCGTCAGCAGGGCAAGCAGCAGCACGGTGCCGGCGAGACGCCGCCCACCGTGCCGCACCGAAGATCTGTCCGTCCTCCGCATGGGTGTGAGGATAGCCTATCCGGCGCCATGGCGCGAGTCCGGCGTGCCGGCCGCAGACTCCTTGGACAGGCACGACTTCGTGCCGGGAGGCCGCCCGCGAACGCCATCGTCCTTTGCCGTGCCGATCGGGGCCCGGCCCGCTCAGGCCACGTCCACCTCCGCGTTCTGTTCCGCGGAGCGGTAGATGGCATCGATCAGGCGCATCGCGATGACGCCCTGCTCGCCGGTCGCGGCCGGCTCGCCCTCGCCGCGCGCGGCGGCCAGGAATTTCTGCGCCTGGCGCGCGTAGACGTTGCCCTTGTCGTCGAATTTCGGCGCGATGTCGGCCACATGCCCCGCGTGTTCGGTGTGGATGACGAGCGGCTCGTTGCTCGACAGGCGCGCGCCGCCCTTCTCGCCCAGGAACTCGGAGTACTGCGACTCCGGGATATTGGCGGCCCAGGACACCTCGAACGACATCGTGGCCTTGTCGCCGAACCGGACGAACCCGGCGGCGTAGTCTTCCACGTCGAACGTCCCGTCGAGCCGCGGCGGGCCGGCCCACATGCTGACGAAGCGGTAGTCCTTCATGCGGGTGCCGAACTTCGCGTAGGTCATGGTCGCGGCGCGGGTCGGATTCCAGTGGCTGGAAATCCACATGCACAGGTCGAAGATGTGTACGCCCAGGTCGATCAGCGGCCCGCCGCCGGAGACGGCCTTGGTCGTGAACCAGCCGCCGAGCCCGGGAATGCCGCGGCGGCGGATGTAGAACACGCGCATGTGATAGATGTCGCCCAGCATGCCGTCGTCGATGAACTGCTTGAGCTTCTCGCTCGCCGGCCGCTGCCGCTGGCACATGCCGATCTGGAGCGTCTTGCCCGACGCCTTCTCCGCCGCCACGATCTCGCGCGCCTCGTCCGCGTTCATGGCCATCGGCTTCTCGAGCAGAACGTGTTTGCCCGCCTTCAGCGCGGCGACGGCGATCTCCTTGTGGAACCGGTTCGGGACGGCGACCACCACCGCGTCGATCGAGTCGTCCGCCAGCAGTTCCTTCCAGTCGTTGAACGTGACGTCCACGTTGTGCTGCTTGCTCTTCTGAGCCACGATCTTCGCGTCCTGATCGCAGAGCGCCGCCGCCTTGTTGCCGGCCTGCTCGAACGCGTTCGCGTGCAGGGACCCGATCGCGCCCATCCCGACGATGCCGACCTTCAAATCCTTTGCCATTGTCTCACTCCTTCTTGCCCCGAGTCCACGGACGACAGCCGATCACGAGCGGAAACAGTAGTCGTTCGGGCGCACATTTTCAAGTGCTCAGATGCGCGCCCGGCTCAGGGGCCGGAGTCGGCGGGTTCGCGACGAAGTTGCTTTCGGCACCAGGCGGGCGTAATCTGTCTCAAGGGAGGCACGGCACCATGCAAATCCAGGCGAGCAGACCGTACCACGGCCGGATTGTGAAGACCGGCCTTCTCCGGCTGGCGGACGGAAGATCCGCGTTCAAGCTCTACTACGTGAGCGTCCTCGGGCGCGACGAGCCGGCCCGCTACGAATGGGCGCAGGCGCCGACTTCGTTCGCTGCCTTGGAGGGACGGCTGCGCGGACTGGGGCTGGAGGGCGTCGGGTTCGTCACGGCCTTTCCACACATCACGAAGGTGTTCCGGTTCGCGCCGTCGGCGGAGATCGTGCTGCACGTGAAGGCGTACGACACGACGCGCATGAGTCCCATCGATCTGAAGCGCGAGGACGGATTTGTGGAATTCGCCTGCTACGCTGAGGCGGCGCTCGCGGCGGATGAGTACCGGTTCTGGGCTGATGCGGCCACGGTGGCGGAGTACTTGGCCGGGTTCAGCTCGTTCGCCGATGCGCCCATAGCCGAGCACGCCAAGCTGGGGGCGTACTGGCACGGGAGCGCGTAGGCCCTCACCGGGTCCGCCGCGTGTCACGGCGGTGGTTCGATGAACGTCGTCCCGTCGTGGCTGACCCAGATGGTGTAGTAGTAGGTGCGGTACGGGACCAGGTTGGTGTGTTCGGTTGTCTGAGCGGTATTTTCGTACACCAGCTGGCCGTCCGACAGCCCGCCGGGATAGTCGTTCGTGCTGCAGCGGATGTGGACGGTCTGGTTCGAGATCCCGGCCGAGAGGGGGTCGGACCAGCGCAGTACGACGCTGTTCGTGAGCGCGGTCGCTCTGAACCGGAAGGGATTGTTTCCCAGGACCTGGATCGTGACGGTGCCGGTGTCGGAACTCCCGTACCCGTCCGTGACGGCATAGACGACGCTGTCCGGTCCGGAGTAGCCGGAGTCCGGGGTGTAGAGCACGTTGGTGCCGCCTGCCGGAACGGACGCCGTTCCGTGCGCGCCCTGCGTGACGTTTGTGACCGTGAGCACATCCCCGTTCGGATCGGTGTCGTTTGCCAGCACGTCGATCGTGACCGGTACGTCCGCGAGGGCCGTGATGCCCTCACCGGAGCAGACGGGCGGATCGTTGGTTCGGCCGCGCCAGACGTGGCCGCCGCGGTCGTCCATGTCGGCCACGCCCGCGTAGATCGCGCCGTCGAGCGCGGCGAGGCTGTGTGCCGCCATCAGGTCCTCGTCGCCGAAGCCGTTCGGATTGACCTGCGCCCAGTTCGTGCCGTCGTACTCCCAGATCTGGCAGCCAGGGGGATCGCCCAGGTAGTTGCCCGTGCCGACATACAGCTTGCCGCCGGCGACAAGCATGCTCCTGACCGCATCATAGAGGGGGCCGGGATCGTTTCGGGTCCAATCGCTGCCGTCATACTCCCATATCTGGCAGCCGGTACTTGTGTTGGCGGTACCGGCGAAGAGGCGGCCGGCATACGCGGCCAGGCTCCGGACATCCTCGTTATCGTTGCCGACCCCGAATCCGTCGGTTGCCACACGCGTCCAATCGGAAGTGCCGGTGCCGTCCAGGCGCCAGACCTGCCCGCCGTACGAGCCGTTGTAGGTGCCCGCATAGAGCTTTCCGGCGAACACACCCAGGCTGCGGCACGCCTCATTGTCGGGGGCGCCGAAACTGTCCGCATTGGCCTGCGTCCAGGCGCTTCCGTCGAACTTGTGGATTCTGGCGCGGCCGGCGGCCCAGCCGGCGCCGAGGTACAGCGCGCCGTCGTGCACGGCCATGGCGTGGGCCCAGTGCGCGTTGGTGTCGCCGAGCCCGCCCGTCGCCACGTCGGCCCAGTTGGTGCCGTCGTAGCGCCAGACTTCAAAACCTTCGCGGGTATTCCGCGTACCCGCATACAGACTCCCGTCGTAGACGGCCAGGCAATGGGCGATCCAGTTGGAATTGCCGTCGAACCCGTTAGTGTTGACCTGCGTCCAGTCGGTCGGTCTGGGGCCGTCAAACCGCCACAGCTCGCAGCCGTCGGCGTTGTTGAGGGTCCCCGCATGCAGGCGCCCGTCGTAGACCGCAAGGCTGAAGGGACTGAAGTTGTTCGTGTCGCCGTAGCCGGGCACGTTGATCAGACCCCACGAAAGGGGCAGGGGATCGGGCGCCACAGGCAGGCGGGTACGCCAGGCCTGGCCGCCTCTGAAATACCAGTTCGCCACGCCGGCATACAGATGCCCGTCGAACGCCGCCAGGGCATGTGCCGCCTGGTTCTGCGCGTCGCCGAACCCGGTCAGGTTGGCCTGTGCCCAGTTCGTGCCGTCATACTGCCAGATCTGGCAGCCTGTCTCGTCGCCCATGGCGTTGCCCGTGCCGACGTAGAGTTTGCCGTCGGCGACGACCATGCTTCGGGCCGCATCGCAGTCGGGATTGGGGTCGTTGCGGGTCCAACTGCCCCCGTCATATTCCCATATCTGGCAGCCGGCCGACCAGCTCGCCGTGCCGGCGAAAAGCTCTCCGTTGTAGACGGCCATGCTGCGGACATCCCGGTTCGTACTGCCTGCACCGAACCCGTCGGTCGCCACACGCGTCCAGTCCGACGTGCCGGGCCCGTCATACCGCCAGACCTGCCCGCCGGAAGAACCGTTGAATGTGCCGGCGTAGAGCGCTCCGTTGTAGACCGCCATGCTGCGGCAGGCCGAGTTGGTGACCTCGCCGAAGCTGTCCACGTTCGCCTGGGCCCAACTGCTTCCGTCGTATCTGTGGACTCTGGCCCGTCCGGTACCCTGGCCGCTTCCCAGGTACAGCGCTCCGTCGTACACGGCCATGGACTGCGCCCAGGCCGCGCTTGCATCGCCGAGCCCGCCGGCCGCCACGTTGGTCCAGGTCGAGCCGTCGTAGGCCCATACCTCGAAGCCCTGCGAGATCCTGCGGGTACCCACGTACAGACGGCCGTTGTAGACGGCCATACAATGGGCGATCCAGTTCTGGTTCGTGCCGAACCCGTCGCTGTTGACCTGGGTCCAATCTACGTTCCGCGGGCCGTCGAATCGCCAGATTCCGCAGCCGGAGAACTCGTTGTGCGTGCCGGCGTAGAGCGCTCCGTCATAGACGGCAAAACTGAACACGCTGAAGGTATCCGGATCGCCGAACCCGGGCACATTGCCCAACTCCCAGCGGACTTGGCCCGGACAGACGGCGGGCAGAACCAGGATGAGCCCGAGGCAGGCGGCTCGGCGCAAGCAGGTTCTCTTGTAACGACGTCGGGGTTGCATTAGGCTGTCTGCTGGGTGGCCTTGACCACGAAATCCAGGAGCTCGGAGACCACGCTCCGGGTCTCCTGCGCGTTCAGCGTCAGCAGTTCGGACACCGCGGGGTCCACGCGGTAACGCTCGGCATCGACCCCCGTTCCCATCCCGTTCTGCATGGCGAGCGCGTCGGCCATGTGCACGAAATGGGAGAGCAGATCGCCGTTCGAGAGGGAGGGGGTGTGATGGTAGCGGATCGGGATGGTGAGCACGTCCGGTATCTTCCACTCCTTGCAGATCTCAGCCCCGATCGCGGCATGGTCCACGCTGAGCAGCTTCTTCTCGGCGTCCAGCCACATCGCGCCCTGGTCCCTCAGAAACGTCGCGAACCCGGTCTTGAGCCGCTTGACGAGCGGCTCGAGCACCAGCTTGCCCACGTCGTGGATCAGGCCCGCGGTGAACGCATCGTCCACGAGCCGGCGGTTCCTCAGCCGCGCAATCGCCTTGGCGCCGCCCGCCACGGCGAGGGAATGGTGCCACAGCTCGCCGCGCGACAGCCCATAGCCCGGCAGCATGCGGTCGAGCACCCCGGATGCGCTCGCGATCGTGATGATTTCCGCCAGCGTCTTGTCGCCCAGCACGACCGTTCCGTGCCGCACCGACGTGATCTTCGTGCTCATGCCGTAGAGGGCGGAGTTGGCGTACCGCAGGATCTTGGTCGTGATCGCCTGGTCGGTCTCGATGATCCTGGCCAGTTCCCCGAAGTCCGCGTTCGGATCTTCCAGAATGTGACGCGCTTTCATCATCACGCGCGGCATCGGCGGCAGTTCCCGGATCGTGCGCAGAATCTGCTCCTTGACCGATGCGGGATCCATCTTCGGAAGACTGGCCGGCGAAGAAATCCGCCGCCTGCCCGGTTGCGCCGGTTCGGGGCAGGGCTCAGGTTCGGGCGCCGGGGCCGACGGCGGCTGCTCCGCGGGCGGCGGGGGCGTCGTGATCTGCAGCAGCGCCTTGCAGTTCGGGCAGAAGAACCGCACTTCTTTGCCAGGCGCCAGATCCGCATCGTTCAGGACGCACGCCTTGCGGCACTTGGGGCAGACCGTCTTCATTCCGCAAGGATCATGGGCGGATGCGGGCGGGAAGTCAAGCGGCGCGGCACCGACCCCGTCCTACACGGCCGCCCGGAAGAACGGCTGGCTCCACGAGATTTCTTCGCCGGTCCCGAGACACTCGATGCGAACGTAGTCCGTGTCGGTGCCCTTGCCGAACGTGTACTCCGCCGATTGGCCGCGCGTTTTCGCCAGGATCTTTCCGTCTTTGCCGACGAACCGGATGAGTGTCGCGTTCTCGGTCGCCACGAAGACGCGGTCACGCCGCCTGCCGATGTCGGTGATGGCGACCCCGTAGTAGCAGTAGAAGTTGCCGCGCGCGAGCGCGTTGAAGACCGCGGCGCGGCTTGAGCGGTTCACGCGCACCACGCAGCAGCAGTCCAGGTGGTCGCCCGCGCGGTGCGCGTCCTGTGTCGCAAACCCGAGGACGCGCATTCCGCTGCCCAATAGCCGGTCCCACTTGGCCGTCGACAGCGGCGAGCCCGCCAGCCGTTCGATCACGGAGTTGTAGATCTCGATGCCCGTGTATCCGCTCAGCGCCTTCAGCTCGTCGATCGTGTAGTGCTCGCGCGCCTGCCAGTCGGGGTGGTTCAGGATCACGATATTGCGCCGCTTCACGTTGCGGGTGATCCGCTGTTGCGACGAGTCGCCGGCCCGGTTGGCGATGCGTGCCGGGTCCAGCCCGATGACGCACATGTGACGCGGGCCCAACTCCGCACCCGGCAGAAGCGCCAGCTCCGTCGCCACGCCGTTGCCGGACGAGACCCGCCCATGGTCGGTAATCGACAGAAACCCGTATCCCATGCGCTCGTAGATCCGGATGACCTCCTCGGGCGAAAGACGCCCGTCACTGCACGTGGTGTGCGTGTGCAGGTTGCCTTTCAGCCAGAATCGCCCGCCCGCCGCGTATGGATTGCGCCAGTTGATCGCCGGACTCATCGCATGGCTCCCCTTGTTAAACCCTCTACTGACTTTCGTAGACGGTCGAACAGGGTCGCCCGAATCCGACCTTCTACTAACCCGCGCCCCCGGGCTACGCCCGAAGTCTGGTTCCGGATAGTATACGAGACGCCCGAGGGCGGCAAGTTCGTCTTCACCGAGTACCACCTGACGGTCGAGGTCTCCCTGGGACCGTGGGCCGCGTTCGAGCACGGGGATCTGGGCCGCCTGGAACGGGTGGTCGCCGCCGAGCGCCTGGTGAGCGCCATCCCTCTGCCGAGGCACGCGCCGTCCCGGCCTTCGAAGCCGCCCAGGCCCGCCAAGCCGCCCCGGGTCGTCGAGACGCTTCTCAAGGCCATGGAGTGGCGTAGGGATCTCGACAAGGGCGAAGCCCCGGACCAGGCCACCGTCGCCAAGCGCGAGGGCGTGAGCCGGGCCCGGGTCACACAGGTCCTGATGCTCCTCCGCCTCGCGCCCGACATCCAGGAAAGCATCCTGAGGCTGCCGGGCAGCCTGAACCCGCCCCGGCCCCCCGAAAGGGCGCTTCGGCCCATCGCTCTTCTCGAAGATCCTGAAGAGCAGACGGCGGCGTTCGAGGAAGCACTCATCATCCCAAAGCACCCCTGATGTCCGCTGTGAAACGGAAAGCTCAAGGATTATCAATTTCTCCTTCTACGGTGGATTGTCCGTCGCAGTGTCGCAGTAATGTTTGAAGTCTTCGTATGCCTTACTGCTCAGTCGGAGGTTGTTCCGATAAGAAAAGTTACCTATCAGACTGATCAGCGGCTGGCGGCGGCCCCAAACGCTGCTCCATACCCGACTGAGGATGCGCGGCACGGAGTAGAAGTAGCGATCACAGGAGATCATTTCCTCTATGATGTCGTCCAGGGACAGGTGCTTGTAGCGGGCTACGGGAAACGTCAGCGTGTAATATTTCCAGTCGTCCGGAAAAGTATTGAGCGTAATACGGTCGGCCGATTTCATCTGGTCCCACTGGCGCGTGCCGGGCAAAGGAGTGAGGAACAGTACGTTGAGGTTATCCAGGCCGTATTGGCTGGCTGCCGCCGCGATGTGCCTGCCGATACCCGGCTTGTCCACGTCCAGACCGATGATGAATGAACCCACGACCAGTATTCCGTGCCGCTGTATGCGCCGCACCGAGGCGCGGAAATCCCGGCCCTTCAGAATGTTGAACTTCTTGCCGATTTCCACGAGCCCTTCGGGCGTGGGGGATTCGAAACCGATGAATACACCCCGGCACCCGGCCTTTGCCGCCAGCGCCAGGAGTTCCTCGTCATCGGCGAAGTTTATCGTGGCCTGGGCGACCCATTCCTTTCGAAGGTTCGCCTGTGCCATGGCGCGGAACAGATCCTTGGCC
>JAFGHX010000228.1 GCA_016929905.1 Kiritimatiellia bacterium | reverse complement strand
CCTGTGGCGGAAGGCTGCGCCGAGCCGCCCGCCAGTCGACGACTTGCCCGTGGAAGCGGCTCGGCACAGCCTCGCCCTCCATTCAGACCGATGGTCTGTCGCGCCCGGCTGCAGACAAAGAAACTCTCTTGTTCCGTTTCTTCCGGTGTCGCTCCGAACGACTGAACGGCCTGACGGACGGCCCGGAGCAACGAACACTCCGTACTGCCCGATGTCCATACTCAAGGCGACCGTTGAGCCTGGCGAAGAAGACGGCTCGCGAGACGCTCGCCCTCCAAGCATACGATATGTTGCACAAAATGGAGGGCGGGCGTCCTGGCGAGCCGTCTGGGGGCACCGGATGGCTTTCTTTCGACAATCACGTTGCCCGCAACCCAGAGTAGGCCGGGCGTCCCGCCCAGCCATGGGCGGCCGGGCCACCTCGCCATTCCGATTTGCGTTCCCTCTTGACTGTATTCCCGCGCGGGCTATCTTGGACGCGTACCTCTCGCATCCGCCGCTTCTATCGTCTAACCAGCGCCTTGCAGGGCAAGGAGGGCCCAGCCATGCGGAATGCCGGGATCGCCATCACGTTCGTCGCGCTCGCGACCGCTGCGCGCGTCACGCATTCCCAGGTTCTGGAGTTCAGGTTGGACGGGGCGCTGGCGGGGAAGGCCGGGGCGGAACAGATCGCCGCCACGCTCGGTCCCGGTTCCGCATTCGTGGAATCGGCCGAGGGCCAAGGTGTCCAGCCCGGCGCCGATGGGCATGCGGTGAGCGTCCCGGTTCCGAACGCGCTGTGGACGGAGCGCGGCACGCTGGCCTTCCGGTTCCAGCCGTCTCGCACGGTCGCGATCGGCGAGCCGACTTTGACGATTCCGCTGGTCGAAAGCCCGGCACTGAAGCTGGAGCTGGAGGAGCGCCGCAATCACTCGCTGATCCGGATGCAGATGCCGGGCGCCGGGAAACCGGCCGTGAAGGGCTCTCTCTTCCTGAGCCACCTGACCGGGGGCCAATGGTATCACCTGGCGCTTTCGTGGGACGCCGCGAAGGGCCGGTTGGAGACGTATCTGAACGGGGCGCTGCAACAGCACATGCGGATGGGTGCGGGCGATCGCCCGTGGACGCACGCCGCCGTGTCGCCGGCCGGCCCGCTTGGGATGGGCGGCGGGGCGGGTGACGGGGCGCGGCACGTCCGGATCGCGATCGATTCGGTTCAGCTCTACGCCGAGTTCATGGAGCAGCCGGAGGTTGCCCGGACGCTGGCGGGCCGCGGCGTCCCGGCTCTGCACGGGGAAGGCCGGACGCCGTACCCGGACGAACCGCTGGATCTTTCGCCCTACACGCTGACCCTCGTGTACGAAGCCAATTTCTCGAAGCGGCTCGATGTGGTCACGGAGGACGCGCTGTTTCGGGACGGGCAACGTTCGTCTTTGCCGCCGGCGGGCAAGGACTGGGTCTTCGAGGGGCAAGGCCGGGTGTGGACGGAGGGCGGGTTGCTGCACATGACGAGCGCGGGTTCGCACGTCGTGTTGTGGAACACGCGCGTGTTTCCCGGCGACTTCCTGCTCGAATTCGCGATGACGCCGGACGACGCGGCCACGGGGCTGGCGATCGTCTTCTTCTGCACGACCGCCAAAGAGACGGGCGGCGGGATCTTCGAGTTGCCGCTTCCGTACAGGGGTGGCGATTTCAAGAAGTACCACTCTGGCGCTCTGAACGGTTATCACGTCTCCTATTGGGCCGGCGCGAACCAGAAGGGCGGTGTTCCGCGCCGCACGTGCAACCTGCGCAAGAATTGCGGGTTCTACATGCCGACGTGTGGGATCGACCGGATCTGGGGTGAGCATGCCGGCCCGCACCGGGTGCGGCTGCTGAAGGTAGGCGGCAAGATCCGAGTCGAGGCGCGCGGCATGCTTGCCGCGGCCTTCGACGACGACGGCAAGACCTACGGGCCGGTCTGGCGGGGCGGCGCGATCGGGCTGCGCCAGATGAAGCACGCCGGGCACTGCGCCTACACCCACTTCAAGGTGTGGCGGGTGGAGTAGCACGCGGATTCGCCGGCCTGCGCCCGGCAACGGCTCGCGAGGACCCGCCTGCGCCAAGGCTTCGGCGGGCAGGCGCTCGCTGTCCATTCACACGTCCACGCACTCCGGTTGCCCCCGGCCGGGCCGCCACTCGGCCCTGATGCGCACCGGGTCGCCCTCCGGCGGCACGCTGACGCGGGCCGTCCCATCGGGGAAGGCGACCTCGAAGGCCAACCGGCCGGTGCCGTCGTCCTCGAGTCGGCTATCGAAGCGTTCGCCCGGCCCTTCGATCACGGCGAACGCGGCGATCCGGCGCGCGGCGGCCCGTTCGGCGGTCGAGGCAGCGAAGTGGTGATGGTTCGGCATGTCCCGATGGAAGGGCGCCGGATTCCCTTCGTTGTACGGCGTGTCGAACCGGTCCGTCTGGCTGAACGTGAGGCCGCCCGCCGCCCGCAAATGGACGGTCATCCGCGCCGCTTCGCGCGTGGAGACGACCACACCGTGCGCGTCATCCAATTCGAACGGCTGCTTGGCGTGCAGCAGCCACTGGAACACGGCCGGCCCGGGTGCCGCAAGCTCGTCGACCACACAGAGAAGGCCGGGCCGCACCAGGATGACGTGCCGCACGCATTTCGTCAGTCTTCCGCCGTAAGCGGCGACGGCGTCGCCGCGGACGCAGCCGATGCGGGGTCCGGTGCGGAACGCTTCAATCCGGCCGGCCGCTTCCTGCGACCGGACGATTTGCCCCTCGCCGTTGACGAGAATGCCGCAATGCGCCTTGGTCTGCCGGGTCCATTCGCTGTGGTGCGGCATGCCATAGGCGGGCCCGTAGTATCCCGAGGGCATGGCCAGAGCCCGGCCGCCCTTCATGACGCAGAAGGTATTCTGGTCGGCATGGCTGTGGCTGACGCTGCCGTAGGGTGAGGACTTGAACAGCACGAAGGTGTCGTTGCCGGGATTGCCGATATCGCTGTGCAGTGCGGCCCAGCCCACGCCGCGAAAGACGGCGTCCTGAGCCGGGTCCTGCGGTGCGCACGGCGCGGTTTCGTCAGGGAGAATGAGCGAGATGAGGCCGCCGCCTCTTCCCGCCCGCCCGGCCTGTTGAGCCCACCAGCGGCAGGTGCCATCGCGAAAGATCTGGGCGTGATGGGTCAGCAGTGTCGCCACCCCGTGGGCGCCGCCGCCGGTCCCGCCGTCGCCGAACGGGCTGATCTCGCCCACCGGCGACGTGCAGCAGAAGAAGAAATGCCGCACCTTCCGGAAGAACGGCCGCTGCCACAGATCCAGGCCCATGGCGGTGCGCACCGCCTCGAACGGCGGCGTGAAGATGGCGTTGTAGGCGCAGCCGTATCCGATCCCTTCGGCCCAGCCGCCGTCGCGCCCGCCCCAATGCGGGAACACGGTCATCAGAGTCCGCAGCGCATAGTCGAGCCACGCGCGCGACTCCGGCAGCTCGGCCAGCGCGATCGCATGCTCGCAGAGGTAGCCGGGCAGCCGGCCCGCGTGGCTCTCGGCGGGGAACGCCAGGAAATCGCGTCTCTCACGCAGGCGTCTGAGCATCTGGTTCGCGCGCGCGATGAGCATCCGGCGCACCAGCTCGCGCTCCTGCTCGCCCATCAGGTCGTAGAGCCAATCGTAGCCGTGGGCGCCCATCTTCACGAGGCTGAGCCCGAGTTCGTCGCCGTACGGCGCCAGAATCGACGAGATGCCTTCCGGGTCCCATTTCGCCGCGCCGGTCAGCAGGCGAAGGGCGGCCCGGCCGAAGTTCTCGTCGCCGGTGAAGAGGTAAGCCAGCGCGAGCGGCTCCATGCCGCCGTCGATCACGCCGCGGAACTCGACGAAGGTGTTCTTGTACGTCATGCGCCGCTCGGCCGGATCGGACAGCTTGTCGTAGGCAGGCTCCTCGGGCAGTTCGAGTGCCAGGCATTTCTCTGCCCGGGCCAGCAGCCCGGCCACGGGCTGGGCGCGCGAGGTCTTCGCGCTGGCGCGCAGGGCGTCGAGTTGCGGCCGCATGAAGATCACGCGCGGGTGTTCGGCCGGCACGCGCGCGAGCAGATCCTCAACCGGCACCCACGGCTGAAGCGGGACGTCGGCTGCAATCGTGAAGGAGCGCGGGCCCCAGGTGTCCCGGGACTGTCCCGCGCCATCCACGGCCGTAACCGACCACCGATACCGGCCCGGCTCGAGCGTACGGGCCGGCACGTGTACCGGGTCGGTCAGGCTGGCGTCTTCATAGACCGTCTTCCCTCCCGAATCCCCGATCCGGAACACATAGTGCGCCGCTCCGTCCGCTCGCCACCAGCAGAAGCCGGGCGGGTTGATTCCGACCGTCTCGCCCTCCTCCGGCCTGGGCCAGCTTGCGCCGTCCGGCCGTGTTACGGGAAATTGCACCTGTTCGCTCCTTTCTCGAGCAAGTGTGTCCGCCGTCGCGCTACACGCACTCCCCCCCACGCCCCTCACCCCCTGCGGATTCTTGCCGCTGCCCGGTGCGCCGGCAATAGCGGGCGCTGCAAAAGGCATACAAATTCCTGCAATTCATCAGCCCGTTACGGACGGCCGCCTGGGCTGACGCTGGACGGCTCTTCGATCAATGTACACGGTTTCGCGTGTACCTGAGTCGCGCGGGCAACGAGCCTGTCGAAAAAGAGCCATCCGGTGCCCCCAGGCGGCTCGCGAGACGCTCGCCCTCCAAATTCACAACATGTAGCGTCTTTGCCTTGTGGAGGGCCGGCCTCTCCGCCGCGGGCGGATCTTCGACGCGCCGGCCGCGGCCTTTTTCGACAGGCTCAACGCTCGGCTTGATGTCTCTATGCCGGGAATCAACTGACCAGGCGGGGCAGTTCGGCGAGCGACTGGATGCGGTCGCAGCGCGCGCGGGCATGCGTACCGTCGCGGTCGATGAGCACCGCGCGCAATCCGACGCGCCGGGCGGGAGTCACATCGTTGGCGGGCTCATCGCCGACGTGGAGCACCTGTTCGGGCCGCAATCGGAGCTGCGAAACGGCCCGGCGGAACAGAGCGCCATCCGGTTTCGCGGTTCCCGCCAGCGCGGAGACAGTCACGATGTCGAAGGCGGCGCGCGTGCCGAGTTCCTCGAGCACGCGTGGCAGCGAACAATCCCAGTTGGAAATCATCGCCACTCGAACACCCTGTCGGCGGCACCAGCGGGCAACGGGTTCGAAATCTGGAAACAGGCGGAAGACGACGGCCGACATCAGAATGCGGACGCGCTCGCGGGGCGCGACTTTGCAGGGGTCCCCCTCCCGGGCCAAGGCCCGGAACAGAACGGCGGCGCACCGGGCGCGGAAGCGTTCCAGGGCCGGCTCGTCTCGGCCTTCGAGGTGATGGCGGCGATAGAAGCTCATTTCCCGCCTGAACGCGCGCCGGGCGGTTTCGAGGGACACCTCGCAGCCCGCACGGCGGAGTGACCGGCGCAGCCTGACCGCCGGCCGATCGAGGGTCAGGACGGTACCGAATGCATCGAACGACACGGCGCGGACTGTGGCAGGCCGGCTCATGTTTCGGCGGGCGTCTGGCGTTCAGCCGAGCCTTCCTCGGGCGATCTCAAGCAGAAGACCCAGTCGCCCTGCGACGGTTGCGGTTTGTCGGGGAGCAGGTAGTTGCCCTTGTCGTCAGGATGCGCCGGCTGCCCATCGTGGACGGGCAGGTAAGTCCCTTTGCGCGGGTTGAACCATGCGGCGACATAGCCCTTCGGGTCGAGCCCGCTGATCATCAGGCTGGGCGTGTCGCGGCGAACGGGGACATAGACGACAACGAGGTCGTTGTCCGCGGAGGCGCAATGCGGCCCGGTCAGGTCGGTGTCCGTCGGCATTTCCGGCGGCTCACCGTTCACGAGTATGCGGTCGCGACGCGGCTGCAGGCGCCACCACTCGAGCTCTTCGAAGAAGGTGCGCACGTGCTTCATATCGCCGGACCCGGCATAGGCGAGCGCTTCGAGCCACTCGTCCTCGTTCCAGGTCAGGCGCGTCTCGGCGGCGTGCGCGTCGTGGAACTGCCAGACCCCGCAAGCGCCGTAGACCGTGCCGCAGGCGCCGTTGAGGAACGAGACCCACGCCTGCCACCTGACCTGCTCCCGGCTGGCGCCTTCGTGATTATCCCATTCGTAGTTGCCTTCGGCGAGAATGACGGGCTTGGTGGGGCGGCGCAGGTAGTCCGTCTGGAGGTACTCGGGAATGAACGGCAGGCAACGGGGCCGCTGTCCGCTCTGCAGCCAGTTATGATCGAGCCACCCTTCGTCGTGAAAGTCGAGGCTGGAGGTCTTGTAAGGGTCCTCGACCCCGCCGAAGGGGCCGGGATGGATGCTGACGGGATGGCCGAACGGGTTATTCGCGACGACAAACTCACCCAGCTCGCACCATTTTCCGCGCTCGTTCCAGGGGGGATTGTCCCCCTTGTAGCGGTAGGCCCAGTTGTACTCGCCGGAGAGCGCGATCACGAGGTTGTAGGCGCCGTAGCGGGCCAGGAGGTAGCGAAAGAGGTTTTTGGCCTGCGCGAGGCTCATGCACGTTCGGCCCAGCCAGTTCGGCGGCCCGGCGATCACGAATCCGTTCTCCCACAGGACGCGGTAGCGAATGTCCGCATACTCGAAGTAGCCGGGATTCAGCGCGTCCCAGTTCACGCTGTCGCCGTCGGCCGCGAAGGCGTAGCCGCCTTCGTTGGCCGAACTGTCGATGAAGCGATGGTTGACGACGGTGAACCCTTTGTCGCGCCGGTCCTGCAGCCAGACGTAAAACGGCCCGTTGTGATCCTTGCCGAGCGCGCAGCGCGCGGCGTTCATGCACCAGCACGTGTCGCCGAGATAGAAGAACGGAGTCCCGTCCGCGTACACGAAATGCCGGCGCGTTCTCGCGATCCGGATGTGGCCGTGGTAGTTCGGATTGGCGTCCAAGTCGTCCGGGCTCGGCTCTACGCAATCGAACTCGCCGGTCTGACCGTCCATGTCCGGATCGGGCGAAAACGAGCGCCAGCGCCATTCGCCGGGAGCGGTCGGGGCGAAGCGCACCCGCCAGGTCGCCTCCCCGTCCCAGAACCCCTCGACCTCCAGTTCCTCAGAGCCGCGCGAGAAGGTGACTCGGAGCGGAAAGGTTCGCCAGTCTCTGTCGCGCTCGGCGGTAAAGACCAGATCGAACGGCGTCCATTGCGCAATAGGTTCCATCGTCGCGTCCCCAGCGGCTCCTGCCTCTGAACCGCCCAATGATAGCCCCGGCCGCGGCGTGCGTCAAGCGGCACACACCATGCAAATCCGTGCGTGGTCACGCGCGGACTTGCCTGGTTGATGGTTGATGGGGGTGCAGTCGTCGCGCCACAGCCGGGAGGGGCAAAGCCGGGCTCACGTCTTGACAAAAGGTGCAAGCGAGCACTACAGATAGACCAGGCAGCGTGCGTGGCGCACGCCGATATCGCCTCAGAGGCGGAGCTGTATCCAATCGTGGTACAGCTCCGATGCTTTTTTGGGGGGCGAAGAAGGCCGAAGGAGCCGTTGTCATGATTCCGGACGACCTGAGGGTTCGAGAACTCACCGCCCTGCTCACGCCGCACATGCACAAGGCGGCCTGGCCCGGGTTGACCAGCCCGGCCGTCAAACGGCGGGCCGTGCGCTGGGCGAGGAAGCTCGGGGTCTGGCAGCGGATAACGGCGCGGCTGGACCCCGCCCGCCCCATTCCCAGCCTGAAGCGATCGATTTACCGCTGCTTCGTGCGGACCGGGGCGCGGGCGCCGAGCCAGCGCGCGCGGGGCGAGCGGATGCACGAGATGACGCTTGCGGCCATGGCGCTGTGGCTGGAGCATCCGGCGGGCAACGTGGACTATCTGCAGGACCTGCTGTGGGCCTGGTGCGAGACCTCGACGTGGGTGATGGCGGCGCACGAGGCGAGTTGCCACGTGGACCTGGGTTCTTCGGAGCTCGCCATGCTGCTGGCGGAGATTGTGCACATGCTGGGCGACAAACTGGAGGACGAGGTGAAGGCGCGAGTGGGCGCCGAGATCGACCGACGCGTGCTCGACCCCGTTCACGACTGGCGTACGCCGGACTGGTGGTACACCGCGCCCATGAACTGGAACGCCGTCTGCAACGCGAACCTGATCACGATCGCGCTGTACCGGATCGACGATCCGAAACGGCTTGCCTCCTGCATTCACCCGTGCTGCCAGCGGATCGGCTATTCGCTGGCCGGCTTCGCCGATGATGGCGGCTGCCTGGAGGGGCCGGGCTACTGGAACTACGGGTTCGGGCATTTTGTCGACGCCGCCATTGTCCTTCACCATCGGACGGGCGGGCGTCTGAACCTCATGCGGGGCGAAAGAATCAGGCGCATCTGCCGCTATCCGCTGGCGGCCCGGCTCACGGGGCCGCACCGGACAACGTTTGCGGACAGCCACGAAGGCTATTTTCCCGCCGGCACGCTGCTCGGGATCAACCGCTTCTTCCGCATGCCGGCGCTCTACGAGGTCGCCGCGCGGCGCCCGGACGGGCTGCTTCAGGTGCGGGACTGGCGCGGCCTGACGCTGTACAGGGGGGAGAAGGCGACCGGCAAGGAGGACACGGCAGACTACCACCTCCCGGAACTGGGGCAGGTCAAACTGCGGGTGGGCCGGAAGGCGGACCCGACGATCCTGGCGGCGATTGCGGGGCGCAACGATGTGCCGCACAACCACAACGATATCGGCAGCTTCATCCTTTACCGCAAGGGCCGGTGCGCACTGACCGATCCGGGCTCACCCACCTACACGGCGAAGACGTTCAGTTCGAGGCGGTACGAGATCCTCTTCTGCCGGTCGCGCGGCCATTCCGTGCCGCTGATCAACGGGAAGGAGCAGCAGGCGGGCCCGGCCTACTACGGCACGCTGGCGGTGCGGGGCCTGAATGCCGGCCCGGAAAAGGCGGCACGGATCGACATGACACACGCGTATGACGAGCCGACGCTCAAGTCGCTGGTCCGCGAATGCCGCCTGTCCGGGCAGGGGCTGCTGACGATCACGGACACCTACGCCTTCTCCCGCAAGCCGCGCGCCCTGGAGGAAGCGTTCATCACGTTCGAGCCGGCGCGCGTATCGCCGGACAGGCGGACGGTGACGATCGGCAAAGGCCGGCAGGCGATCCGGTTGCGGAACCGGGCGAACCCAGGCCGCTTCGAGGCAGAGCGGCTCGTGGAGGAATCCAAGGAAGGCCCCCGCGACGAGGTCGTCACGCGGATCCGGTTCGTCCCGGCCCGGCTCGCGGCGAAGATGACGCTGGTGTTCGAGGCGGGCTAGCCTCCTGAAACTTGCTCGAGAACTTACTCGGGAACCTGCTCGAAAACCCCGCCGCAGCGGCGGGGTCGACAAAGATTACGACCCGCCTTCGCCCAGGGCTTCGGCGGGCGCAGCCCGCCTTCGCTCAGAAGCTACGG
>JAFGHX010000227.1 GCA_016929905.1 Kiritimatiellia bacterium | reverse complement strand
TCGGATTGCCTCGCCGGATAAGCCCGTGGGGGCCTGGCCGCCGCCACGCTTCGCCGGACAAGCCCGTGGGGGCCTGGCCGCCGCCACGCTTCACCGGACAAGCCCGTGGGGGCCTGGCCGCCGCCACGCTTCGCCGGACAAGCCCGTGGGGGCCTGGCCCTTCGGATTGCCTCGCCGGACAAGCCCGTGGGGGCCTGCCGGAAAATCGGCTTTCATCGCCGGCCAATCCTGATATACTGCCGCGCAAACCCCGGACGCATCGGGACCCGCCCTTCCCGTTGCCCGAGAAAGACACGGGCCCATGAGCAGCGAGGACTACGGATCAGCGCCGGCTGCCGAAGTGCTGGCGCCGCCTATCTTCATCGTCGAGCCCGACGCCGACTGCGCCGCCATCATCAAGGGCATCGTGGAAGAAGAAGGCTGCACCCCGTACATGTTCGCGGGCACTCGGAACCTGCTCGAACAAGTACGTCACATCCGCCCGTTCGTCATGTTCCTCTCGACTACCCTTTCGGGTACCAATGCCCTCGCCTTCTGCAAGCTTGTCCGGGCCGAACGGGTCGCGGTCGTCGTCATGGGCCAGTTCCGCTCGCCCGACCAGATCATTCTGGCGCGGAAGATGGGGGCCATCGACTTCCTGGTGAAGCCGTTCGACGCGCGGCGGGCGACGCCGAAGATCATCGACGCGCTCGTCTATGCCAAGACCGTGCTGAACCGGCAGCGCAAGTTCGCCGAGCTCTTCCCGGCCAGCTCGGTTACGACACCGGCGTTCAAGGCGCGCAAGGTCGTGGAGCACGCCATGGAAGTGATGGCGCTGCCGCAGAGCGCCGCGCGCATCATCGACCTGTGCGGCAATCCCGCCTGCGACGCCGGGCAACTCGCCGCCGCCACCGAGATCGACCCCGGCGTCTCGGCCACGCTGCTCAAACGCGCCAATTCCGCCGCCTACGGGTTCGGCACCCGCGTCAACTCCCTGCAGAGCGCCATCGTCCGGCTCGGCAACCGGATGGTCCGCTCGATCGTGACGCTCATGTCCGTGTTCAAGCTCTCCGAAAGCGCCGGCGCCATGGCCTTCGATCGGCTGCGGCTCTGGGTCCATTGCCTGGGCGTCGGCGTCATCGCCGACAACCTGGCCCAGCAGGCCGGTTTCGGCAACCCCGAAGACGTGCTGCTGGCCGGCGTGTTGCACGATTTCGGCAAGCTCATGTTCGCCGATTACCTGCATGCGGACTACAACGCCGTCTACCGAATGGCCCACGACAAGCACCAGTTCATCTATCAGGCCGAGCAGGACTACTTCGATACCTCGCACGACCTGCTCGGCCGCGAAATCGCGCTGCGCTGGCGGCTGCCCGAAGACATCTGCGAAGCCATCGGCCGCCATCACGACCTGCGCGAAAGCACCGACGACGAAGCCGACCGGCCGCTGACCATGGGCACCATCGTCAACAAGGCCGACGCCATCGCCAAAGCCCTGTTCGTCGGCGACAGCGGCGATACCTGCAGCTTCCCGCTCTGCGAGGTCAAGTGGGACCAGTTCGGCATGAAAGACAAGGCCCTGCGGCCGTTCGTGCACAAGGTACTGGACGAGGTCGTCGACTTCGTGAACTGCCTCAATATCACCGTCGAAAAGTCCGGCATCGCACCCGCCCGCCCGTTCCGAAACAAATGGGTCTACGTGCAGGACGGCGGCAGCGCCGATAAACTGCTGGACCTGTTCTTCGCCAAGGAGGGGTACGACACGTTCCGCTCCATCGAGGAGGCCGACCGCTTCACGCCGCCCGACGTCGTGCTGCACGACCTGCGCGGCCGGCTCACGCTGACTCGGCCCGTGGAGAAACGCCTCGCCCGGCCCGGCATCCGGCACATCGTGATCAAGGGCCACCACAAAACCCAAACGCGGTTCTTTCCGGCCGACGCCGTCGTGCTCGGGCCGCCGCTCGATTTCGTGGCGCTGCTCGAAGCCGTCGAGCGAAACGGGGATTAGAGAAACCGCGAAGAGACGCGAATCAACGCGAAGAGGAGGGACGGCTATGGTTCTGCCGCATGGATGGGCGCTGCCCGACACCATCAAACGCCGGTTCGGAGAACGAAGCGTCGGCCGGCAACGCGCCATGGCCGCCGACGGGCACCTGTTGCTCGT
Organism: Kiritimatiellia bacterium; assembly: GCA_016929905.1. Lineage (GTDB taxonomy): Bacteria > Verrucomicrobiota > Kiritimatiellia > JAFGHX01 > JAFGHX01 > JAFGHX01. The sequence continues at coordinate 52,826 of JAFGHX010000227.1, read as the reverse complement.
CCTGCAGAAGGTGCCCGCGCCGAACGAAGCGGCGCGTAAGACCGCGCTCTACTGGCGCGCCCCGTCCGGCGCCTGGCAGTGCAGCGACGGGAAGACCGGCATCGAGCCGCTGCGCAACCACATCAACGCCTACAGCGCGGCCGAAAACCGGCTCGACGAGAAATACGACCGCGCCGTCAACGCGCGCGACTACTTCGAACTGCTCGAGGCGCTTACCCCGCTGACGCACGCCGCCAAAGGGCTGGCCGCCACCATGCAGGCGGCCCGGGAACTGATACCCGAGGACTCCGAACTGATCGACCTGCGCGATCTGGCCGGGGCCGCCGACAATGATCTCGAACTGCTCTATACCGACGCCAGGAACGCGCTCGATTTCGCGATCGCCAAGAGGGGCGAGGAGCAGTCCGAACTCGGGCAGCAGGCCGTCCTCACCGGGCACCGGCTCAATATCCTCGCCGCCATCTTCTTCCCGCTCATGGCCGTATCGGGCATCTTCGGCATGAACCTCCGGCACGGGTTCGAGGACCGCGACGTCTGGATATTCTGGAGCGTCTTCTTCGCCGGGCTCGTGCTCGGTCGCGTCATCCACGCCTGGGTCACGCACCCGGTCGCAAAGAAGAAGGCGGACGCCCGCTGAGCCGGCCGGCGACTTGAAGGTTGCTTTTGGCGCCGAGTTCCGTGAGAATGCCCGCCCTGAATATGGGGTGACGCAGCCACGGAGAGACCGGAGTCATGAAACTGGAGATGGGGAACGGATTGGTCATCGAGAATCCCGAACCGGACGAAATCGAGCACGCGTTGACGGGACTGGACGGCGGCGAGGAAAGCTATGCCATCCTCGCGCAATCCGAAATGACGTACATCCAGACCTGCGGCGGGCCGGAAACAGGGTTCATGCTCGAGTATCAGGACGGAACGCTCGACGCGCACTTCGGCGCCACCAACCTCACCATCTCGCTCGAACAGGTGACCGCCGCTTTTCTCTCCTACGCCGCCGGCACCCCCGACTGGAAGACCGCCTTCGGTTGGCACCGCGAACAGGTCGACGAGGAGTAGTGGCGAGAACATGCTGCAGGAAATCGTACCCACAAGGCAAGTCCCCGGCGAACCCCGGCGGCGATGGTTCACCGACAAGCAGATGGATCTCATTGTCTGGTACGCGGCCGACGACCGGATCTCCGGCTTCCAGATCTGCTATCTGGAAGGCACGCAGCAAAAAGCGCTCACGTGGCTCGCGGAGAAAGGTTTCTCGCACAAGGACATCGACGACGGCGAACACGACCCGCGCACCCACAAGATGACGCCCATCCTGGTCCCCGACGGCCAGCCCGACACCCGCCGCGTGCTCAACGTGTTCCTGGAACTCAGCGAGCAACTTGAGCCCGCCGTCCGCCGGTTCGTGCTCGATACGCTCGAAACCTACCCCGCCCCCTGAAACGTGCTCGAAACCCTGCCGCACCCTCCCCGCCGTTCGCGGTCATTCGTCTGCATTCGCGGTTGAACTCCGCCCGAACCACGCCTATACTAATGCCGTACTTCCGAATCCTGCCGCCCGCCGCGCGTCGTAACGGGGCAGACATCTGCACCGGAAAGGGGTATGTCCTGTGATGACGCGCCGTGAACGACTCCAGAGATGTCACTTCCACCAGGAACTCGACCGCCCGGCCGTGTACAGCCGTACCGGGTTCCCTGGGAACGATCCCTCCTACGACGAACTCAAAGCCTACCTCCGGGCGCATGCCGAACTGAAAGAAACCTGGTCCGGCGCAGGACCCCGGACCGATTGGCCATCGGAAACAAGGACCGAGCCCTATTCCGCAGACTTCGAACGGCGCATCCGTATCCTGCACACGCCGAAAGGCGACCTGCGCTCGTCGCACCTCGTCAGCCTCAGGGGCCAGCCCGGCCTCGACGAGGAGTACCTGCTCAAGACACGCGAAGACGCCGAGAAATATCTGTCGCTGCCGACGCCCGAGATCGGCGGCGAGGTCGCCTCCTTCGCCGAGGCCGACAGGGCCATGGGCGATGCCGGCATCGTCGTCGCCCAGCTCGGCGGAATCGCCGGCAGCGTCGCCAGGCTGTTCGGCTCTGAAACCTTCGCCATCCTGTCCGTGATGGAACGCGACGTCCTCCACGCGCTCTGCGAGCGGCGCATGCACGTCGTGCTTGAACAGCTCGATTTTCTACTCGAAAAGGGGGTCGGCCCCTACTTCGGGCTCAGCGGCGAAGAGATCGTCGCACCGCCCCTCCACAGTCCGGCCGACTTCCGCGATTTCAACGTGCGCTACGACAAACCCGTCATCGACCGCATCCACGAGGCGGGCGGGCGCGTCCATATCCACTGTCACGGGTCCGTCAGGAAGGTGTTCCAGGACTTCATCGACATGGGAACCGACGTGCTGCACCCCTTCGAAGCGCCGCCCATGGGCGATATCACCGCCGCCGAAGCCAAGCAGCTTGCCGACGGCCGGCTCTGTCTCGAGGGCAATATCCAGATCAACCGGATGTACGAGGCCACACCCGACAGCCTCCGCGAGGAAACCGCCGAGTTGATCCGCGAAACCTTCCACGACCACAAGGGCCTCATCGTCTGCCCGACCGCCTCCCCCTACATCCGCGGCAAAGGGCGCGAGTGCTTCCCGCGGTACAAGGCCATGATCGATACGGTCCTGCAGTGGAAGGACTGAGGGCCTGCTCAGAAATGACCTGACCTTTTCGCGGAGGCGGGAATTCGGATCACCATGCGGAGAAGAAGGCGACGCCGGCGCACGCCAGTCGAGTCGACGTCGCCATAGCGTCGCGCCTCACTTGCGTTTGACGAGGAAGACGAGAATCATCTTCCCGCCTTCGATGGAGAAACCGCCGACGATCAGCGGCTTGTTGTCCTGGAGGACCACACTGGTCTTGAGGAGTTCCCTCCTGCCCTGGCGTACCACGATGGCCAGGGCATTCTGGTCGCCCGCGCAGCGGACGGCGTAGCCGTCCAGCACGGTCTCGCTCCCGTCCGCCGGCAGACCCAGCACCGTGGAGTCCGCAAGCCGGTAGCTGCTGTAGGGCAGGTTCGCCTTGAGCACGTCGATCACGTCTTTCAGACCGGCAGGCTTGACGCCGGGCCGGTTCGTCGCCTCCACCAGCCGGACGGACAGCTTCTTGCCGGCCAGGCACGGCAGAACCGCCAGGCAGAATACGAGCAGGGCCGGAAGTGCCATGCTGCGCCTCATGTGTCCCTCTTGTTCCCGTTCTCGGACTGCATGTCGACGACCCAGAGGATGGTGCTCTGACTGGGCTCGTCGTTCATTATGAGCACGGCGCTGTGAGATGCAAGCACTTCCAGCGACTTTATTTCGTTCAAAGGCGCGTGTTCCGCGGAGGCGGACGGGAGCCACTGAAAACCGAGCCAGCCCGCCAGGATCAGGACACCGGCGGCGGCAAGCGCCCAGCGCAGTGCACGGGGCGCCGCCCCCGCGGGCAACGGCGTCTCCTGCACGCGCAGACGGGCTCGCGCCCTGAAGTCCGCCCAGAAGGAGACCGGTTCCGACATCCTGCCCGGAAGCCGCTGGCTCTTCAGACCCGCCTTGATCTCCCGCCATGAACGCCTCTTCATTCTCCCGCCTCCAGTATGCGGCGAAGCTTGCGCTTTCCATTGAACAGCCGCGACATGACCGTCCCGATCGACACCCCCGTCGCCGCGGCAATTTCCGCGTAGCTCAGCCCGTCGGCAAATCGAAGCTGCAGCGTCACCCGATGCTCCGCCGGTAACTGCGCCAGAGCACGGCCGATCTCGGCGTTCAGTTCCGATTGCTGCAGCCTCCCGTCCGGCCCCGGCTCCACCTCGTCCGGCATGTCCGCAACACCCAGCCGGCTGTCCTCCTCGCCGGAAAGCACCCGCTCTTTCCGCCGTTGCCGCGCGCGCACGAAGTCGAGCCCGCAGTTGTACGTGATCCTGTAGAGCCACGTCTTCACAGACGAACGGCCTTTGAAGGTCGGCACCGCCTGCCACGCCTTCAAGTACGATTCCATTACAACATCCTCCGCCTCGTCCGGCCCTACCAGCCGGCAGGCCACCGCGTAGGCCATCGGCCTCAAATCCTCGAAGACCACAGCGAACGCGTCCATGTCGCCACGCCTGGCCCTCTCGATCAGTGTCTTGGTCTCGCTGTTCATTTCCTTTGACGCGGGCGCATGACCCTCTATTCACGCCTTTCTGAACCATTCTGCCCGAAATGCTGCGCGAAATCGCACTCTTTTTCCGGATTTTTCCGGCACAACGTCCGGACGAACCCCGTCTTCTGCCCGCATCATAGCAAATTCTCTTGACAAATTCAAATAGATATTTTAATTTTATATTTGGTTTAAGAGAGCGTGCCGTGAATAAACGGGCGGGGCACGCCGTCAGAGTAGGCAGAAGCCATGATGACGGCAAGACAGCGGGGAGGCTGCACGATGAAACGAAAAGAGAGGCTGGCCATAGTGTTCGGGTGCCTGGCGGCGGCACTGGCGGCGTGGTGGGTGGCGCCCGCTCGGGCATGCGATTGCGGGGCGCCCGAAGCCGCGGTTGACGAGTGGTACGAGACGCTTGCGCCGTATGGCTGTTGGCTCGACACGCCGGAGTTCGGGCTGGTGTGGCAGCCGCAGCTGACGGTCGCGGACCGTTCGTGGCGGCCGTACGGCCAGGGCGGGCACTGGGTGCGCTCGGACCTCGGTTGGTACTGGCAGTCCTATTATCCGTGGGGCCATGTTGTCTTTCACTACGGGCGCTGGCTGTTCTCGGCATACCACCGCTGGATCTGGGTGCCGGATTCCGTCTGGGGTCCGGCCTGGGTTTGCTGGCGCTACTCCCCCACGCATTTCGGGTGGGCGCCGTTGCCGCCGTCCACCTGCGCGGGTGCGAGTGTCGGGGTCGTCTGGACCGACGGGGACGTCGCCTGGGATTTCCGGCTGGGGCTCTCCGACTATCACTACGTATACGTGCCCTGCGCCGACTTCCTGGCCGTAGACCTGGGCCCCGTGTTCGTGTACCGCGGCGACGTGTCGGGCATCCACCGGCACACAACGCTCGTGTGTGACTCGCATCACGGGCGCGGCCATGACCGACATGCGCGTTACGGAGACCTGCCCGAAGCCCTGGTCAGCGGCTCGACCCGGCGTACGATCGGGGTTCAGCGGGTCCTCAACGGCAGACTCGAGGGCGAGCCAGCACCGTCACGCCGCACATCCGGCGTGCTCGGAACCGTGAGCGCGGGAGGCCGCGCCGAGCGAATCCTCTCACAGCGCAGTTTCGTCCCGCGGACGGAGTCCGCGCCGCCGCCGCGCAGCACCCCTTCCCCTGCTCCGCCGCGGACGGGTTCCAGCTCGCGCTCCGGCGGCCTGTTGAGCCTGATCAGGCGTGAGGTGCGCGGCAACGCTTCGCCGGCGCCCGCCGGCGCCCCGAGAGGGCGCGCACCGCAGGAGGAGCCGTCCCGCCGTTCGACGGCCACCTACAAACCCTACACGCGCGAACCCGCGCCGAGCGAAGGGAGCAGTCGCTTGCGCGCTCCGGTTCGGCAACCGCCGAGTTCACCGGCGCCGCCCATGCCGCGGTCGACGGACGCTCTGGTCCGGCAACCGCCCAAGTCACCGGCGCCACCGGCGCCGCGACCGACTTCCGGGCAGAACACGCCGTACAAACGTAAGGACACCGAAGAGGACGAGGACAACCGTTCCGACACGCGCGGCAGCCGGCTCCTGGACGCCATGCGAAGCAGGCGCCGCTAGCCGGGCGGTGTCGGGACAAGGACGAAAGTGAGGAGGATGACCATGAAGACGACTCGTAACCTGCTCGCCCTGATCGCCGCCGTCTCGACGGCACTCACCGCCACGGCCGACGTGTGGGAATCCCGCGACGACGTTCTGCTCAAGTTCCAGGGCCTCAGCCCCGCCGAGAGCGAAGACTGGGACTCCGGCGCCGGCCTCGAACTCCAGGGCCGCTTCTGGAGCGGCGAGGATGCGGGCGTCGCGCTGGCGGTCGGCCTCTATTCGTGGAGGGCCACCAGCGACTTTGTCGAGGAATCGGACGACTACGGCTACGCCGCCCTCACGATCGACGGCGACGCCTCGCTCGTCCCCGTCGGAATCTCCGGGCTCTACAAGGCGCCGCTCGGCGAGAGCGTCTCGCTGATTTTCGAGGCCGGTGTCCGCTACGTGTTTGTCGATTCCAAAGTCAGCGCCGACATCTACTACGAGGATTACTACGGCACCGATTGCCTGAAGGAAGACATCGAGATCGACGATTTCTTCATGGGCGTGCTCGGGCTCTCGCTCGAAGCGCAGCTCGATAGCGGTTTCTTCCTGCAGGCCGGGCTGGGCTATCAGTTCGATCTCGGCTCGCCCAACGAGAGTTTCCTGGGCGAGGACATCGGACCGACCCGCTTCAATGCCGGCTCCGTGCACCTGGGCTGCGCCTGGTTGCTCTGAAGACAGGCCGTAACCTCTGTCGATTCCCTGTGGGACGGGCTTTCCAGCCCGTCCCCTTTTCTCGCCGGTTCATGATTGTCCGGGACGGGTTGGAAAACCCGTCCTGCGGTTCGGACCACTTTGTCGAAAGCTTTGTCGATTCCGCCGCTACGGCGGCGGTTACGAGCAAGCCGTGCCCGCCGACTTCCGCCATAGCCCGAAAGGGCGACGGCGGAAGCGCTGCACGAAGGCGGATTCGCGAGTGAGTTCGCGAGCAAGTCTCAGAGGCCGGCGGCTCTGCTCGCGGGCGGGGGGGTTAATCACCTCCGCGGCACGCACGGGGAGGGCCGCCCCTGTACTTCCGGAACAGCCGCGAGAAGTACAAGGCGTCCTCGTACCCCACCCGGCGGGCCACCTCCCGCACGCTCAGCTCCGGGCGCGTACGCAACAGGTGCTCGGCATGCTCAACCCTCAACTCGATCTGAACGCGCTTGAAACTCCGGCCGTAGGTCTTCCTGAACAGATGGGAGAGCGTCGAGGCGCTGCGCCCACACAGCCGCGCCGCATCCGCAAGCGAGAAACGCTCGTCCACGTGCTCCTGCATGAACGCCAGTACCGGCTGCAGCATGTGGCGATCCTTGATCCGGATCATCTGCTCCGAGGTGATCAGCTTGACCAGAAACCTGAACATCCCCAGCACGTGCTCCAGCTTCTGCGGCGTGACGTAGGGCACGTCCAGAAAGGCGGTCGCCAACTCGCCCGTCCGCCGCTTCGCGCGCCACCTCCGGCTCAGCGTCGCGCTCAGCCGCGTGCTGCGCCCGGACCGGAATTGCCCGATCATCACATACCCGGTCAGCCGATCACCGGCCACAACGGGCATAATCGCTTCGGTCATGCCCGCATGGCACTCGTAGGCAACCAGATCGCCGCACCTGGCGGCATCCTCCCGCTTCTTCCGGTCCAACGCCAGACATTGGCGTTCCGTCCCCAGATGGGCCCGCAGCAGACGACAGAATCGGCACAACGGTTGCTGCCGCCCCACTCGAACCTCCTCGCCGCCCGGCGAAAAGAAGGCAATCCGTATCCCGAAAACCGCGCAGAAGTGGTCCAGTATCCGCTGCACATCGGGCTGAAAGATAAACTCAATCGACGGCTTCATATGGATAAAGCATAGCATGAGTTGCATGAAAGTCCATGTTTTTTCCGGGTTCGTCTATTCCGGGCACGAGGGGCGGGGAGATAGACTGACGGTGACGGACAGCGGTTCGCGATCCGATGCCGGTGTTTGGACCTGGATCCCGCGGGCCGGTTGAGGGGGGGCGGCTTCCTGGTGCCCAATGGCGGGCAAACTGAAGACTTACCCCTTTCGTGGTAATCAAAGCAAGTTCGGAGGCCCGAATCTTGTTCCCCCACGGCGCAAGGCCGCGGGGGCATTCAGGAGGGAGAACGGAAGTATGACAACGCGACGAGAGGTCGTGCGGATGGTGTTGGAAGGCAAGACGCCCCCTTACGTGCCCTGGCATTTCGGGTTCACGAAGGAAGCACGCGAAAAGCTGCAGGCCCGCGGAACGGACGACCTCCAGTCGATCCTGCGCGGCCACTTCCTGGGGCTGGGCCACGACGTGGGGTTCTTCACCGATATCGGCGAAGATTGTGTCCGGGACATTTTCGGCGTCGTGTGGGACCGCAGCGTGGACAAGGACATCGGCGTTGTCAAAGGGTGCGTCCTGCCGGAGCCCACCCTCGAGGGTTACAGCTTCCCGGACCCCAAGGATCCCGTTTTCTTCAACGGCATGGCGGAGAAGATCGCGTCGGGCCGTGACGGGTTCCGGGTGTACTCGCTCGGCTTCTCGTTGTACGAGCGCGCATGGACACTGCGCGGCATGCAGAACCTGTTGCTGGACTTCCTGGTGAACCCGGATTTCGCGCACGAACTGCTGCGTGCGATCGCGGACTTCAACATCGCGCTCGTTCAGGAAGCGCTCACCTGCGATATTGACGCCGTGCATTTCGGCGACGACTGGGGCCAGCAGCACGGCCTGCAGATGGGGCCGGCGATCTGGCGCGAGTTCATTTATCCCGAACTGCAGCGGATGTACGGCGTGGTGCGCGAAGCGGGGTGTTTCGTGACGATTCACTCCTGCGGCGATGTCGACGAACTGCTGGACGATCTGATCGGAATCGGGCTCAACTGTTTCAATCCGTTTCAACCGGAAGTCATGGATGTGGCCGGACTGCTCAACACGTACCGCGGCCGGCTGGCGTTTCACGGCGGGCTCTCCACCCAGAAGGTGCTGCCGTACGGCACGCCGGACGACGTGCGCGCCGAAACGCGCCGGCTCCTGACGCTTGGCGCCGCCGGCAGCTACATCTTCGCGCCCGCCCACTCCGTGGAGGGTGACGTTCCCCTGGAGAACATACTGGCGTTCATCGAGGAAGTCGGCCGCCAGCCGGGCTGGACGGACGCTCCTTGATCCGACCCGCCTGCATGCCGGAGGAACCCTTGCCGTCCCCGCGCGCCCTCCCTGCCATCCGCCATCCTCAATCCTCGAGCGTTCTTCTTCCATTCTTCCATTCTTCCAACCTTCCATTCTTCCCATGGCGCTCTGTGCTCGACAAAGCCCGCGGCAGAGTGTACGAGAGACAGGATGCGGCGCCGGCGTCGGACGGCGCGCGGCAACGGCACGGCGATGACAGGGGGAGGAACGCATGAAGGTTATGAGTCTGCACAGCATCGAGAAAATCCCGGTCGACATGCCGGGGGCGCAACACGTCGAGAAACAGCTCGCCATCTCCGTCGCGGACGGTTCGCCGCATTTTTCGTTCCGCGTCTTTCACATAGGCCCGGACGGCCACACCCCGTATCACACCCATCCGTTTGAGCACCTGAACTACGTGATTGAAGGCCGGGGCGTCATCGTCGCGGAGACGGGCGAGACGCACACGATCGCGCAGGGCGACTTCGCGCTCGTGCGGCCGGGCGAACGGCACCAGTACAAGAACACCGCTTCCGACGCGCCGCTGGTCCTCATCTGCGCGGTCCCGAAAGAACACGAGTAGCCACGCGTTCTTTTCGCTTGGCTACGCGCCGTTTTTTTTTCAGAATGCCCGTCTGTCATGTGGAGGCGCGGGAATGCCGGACGACGAACGAACGGAGCAGGGCCGTCGGTTCCTCAAGGATACGATTCGAAAGGAAATCAACTTCCGCGCGACCGACCAGGGCCGGGGTGTTCCGCCGCCGCCCGCTCAGAAACCGTGCCCGGCAGACGCCAGGCGGGTGGACCTCGTCCCGCCGGGCCAGTTCCGGAAGATCTCGAAGATCGCGCTGAGCGACGCCATTCGCCACCGTGAGAGCCGGCGGGAGTATGCCAGGGACCCGCTGAGTCTGGAGGAACTCTCCTTTCTGCTGTGGGCGACCCAGGGCATCCGCGAGACGATGAACGATGTGGCCACGTTCCGGACGGTCCCCTCGGCGGGCGCACGGCATTCCTTCGAGACCTACATCTATGCGAGGCGCGTGGACACGCTCGGCGACGGTGTCTACCGCTATCTGCCGGCCGAGCATCAACTGGCGATGGCATTCAAGGAGCCGACCTTCGGGGATCGGCTCGGCGAGGCCTGTTTCAGCCAGGACTGGGTGGGCAAGGCGGCCGCCGTCTTCGTATGGACCGCCATCCCCTACCGCACCGAGTGGCGCTACGGGCTGGCGGCGCACAAGGTGATTGCCATCGACATCGGGCATGTCGGGCAAAACCTGTACCTGGCATGCGAAGCGATACGCGGCGGCACCTGCATGGTGGGCGCCTACGACCAGGAGAAGATGGACGCGCTGCTCCGGGTCGACGGCAAGGACGAATTCGTCATTTATCTGGCGCCGGTCGGCAAACGGAAGCACTAGGGTAGTGCGACGCCGGTGGGAGGCAGAACGATGGCATGGCGATTGGCACAAAGCGTGGTCCGCGGCGAGATCGACAACCGCACGCGCGGGCGCGTGAGCGGCAAGCTCTGGCTGCTCGGCCGCGCGCAGCCGGTGGCGCTCTCGCTTGACGGGGACTGCCTGATGGATATCGCGGGGTGCCGCCTCGTGTTCGAAAACCCGGATCCCGTCCCGGGCGATCCCGTGTCGCTGGCGCCGATTCAGGCCGGGGTCGTGGGAAACATGACCGCCTCGCGAAAGGTCCGAGTGCCCGACGTGCCGGTGGAAGAGGCGATCCTGCTGAAGAAAGCCGGCCGTTTCGTCCCCGAGCACACCGGCAACTGCCTCTACCTGGAATGGTTCAGCGAGAAGAACGGGCGTGTGGTCGTCGAGACGGCCGACTTCCGCCTCGAAGTCTCCAGCCCGGCCTGGCGCATGTCGGAAGCGGAGCATGCCGGCCAGGCCGAGGCCAACAGCGAGGCCATGACGGCGTTCATGCAGCGGCTCTCGGAAACCGAATCGGGCGCGCGGGAACAGGCGGACGAAGAAGCCCAGGCGGCGCAGGACCTCCCGATGGACGAGTTCGAATGGGAACTCTATCTACGCGAGTCCGACCGACGTAACGAGCAGTACGCCGCGCTGGTCGAGAAGTATGTGGATCACCCGGACCGGGAACGGCTCATCGCGCGCGAGATGGGGTGGCCGGAACTCGAGGAGGCGTTCGACCAGGGCCCGATGCCGGACCCCGAAGCGCACGGGGCCGAAGACGACGAGCCGGCCTTCGCGCTGGACGAGGAGCCGGCCTTCGAGCCCGACCCGCTGACGGAGGGCGTGGATTGGATCCGGCTCAGCAACGGCGCCATCAAGCACCCGCTCGCGCACCGCGCCTTCGAACTCGCTTCGCGGATGTGGCAGGCGTGCGAGCAGCGCAAGCTGCTCGGCGAGACCGGCGACAGGGATCTGCACGAGATGCTGTTCGCCGCCCAGACGCTCGGCGCCAAGCTGGCGGGCGCGCTGAACAGCCTGGCCTTTCGGGAACCTGTCGACGGCGGACTGGTCGTCGCGTATCTGAAGCGCGGTCTGAAGCATTTCGACCGGGCCATGGCCACCGCCGACCGGGTGCGGCGCAAGCGCCTGCTGACGCCCGCCACGCTGGACGACTTCCGCGCCGGGCTGTTCGAGATCCGCGAGGAAATGCTCGCGCTCATGGACCGATTCCGGCAGGAGCGGTGGTAGCGGGTCAGGGCACCAGTCCGAGCCCGCGCAGGTGTTCGACACAGGCCCGCACGTGCGCTTCCTGCTCGCCGGGATCCGCCGACGAGGTCAGCTTGCCCTCCAACTCCATGGTGAACGGGCCGAAGAACCCTCGCGCGTTGAGCAGGCCGAAGACGCCGGCAAAATCGACTATCCCCTTCCCGAACTCGGGGAAGGCCCCGTTCTTGAACCCGCCCATCGTGTCCTTCAGGTGCACACTCACCACATGCGGCGCGATCTTCCTCAGCTCCGCGACGGTCTCCGCGCCCTCGTTGTAGTAACAAACGTTGGCGGTGTCGTAGTTGATCCCGATGTTCGGGTGGTTCACCGCCGCCAGGGTCGCCGCCGCCTTGGCCCCGTTCTCGCAGAGTGGCGGATGCGTCTCCATCCCGATCCGCACGCCATGCCGCTGCGCGATGTCGCCCACCCTGCGCAGCCGGTCGTAGACTGCTTCCAGCGCCAGCTCACCGGTCTTGACGCTGGTGAAGATCGCGTCGCAGCCGAGCGCGGCCGCCTGCGCGCACTTGGTCTCGAATACGTCGAACAGCGTGTCATCCGCCGTCGGGCACGGCGAGGTCAGCGTCGACGCGCGCAGGCCGTGTTCGGCGAGCATCTGCTTGACCGCCCCGGCGTCGGCCTGGTCGCCCAGCGAGATTTCCAGGCACGGGATCCCGAGCGCCGCACAGCGGGCCAGAGGGATGGCGGGCTTGTGCGGGTTCCCGATCCGATACGAAAGCGCATTCTGCATACAGGCTCCTCCCAAAATACGTCCATGCGGACCGGCATGGACACCCCAATTCGGCGCATGCTATACCGGCGCCGTGAGAAGTCAAGCGCGCAACTCCGTCCCCCGGCTCGCGCGACGGACCGTGCCTCTGCGCAGGCTTCACGCGGGAAGCCGGACGTGCTACACTCGTCTCGTGCGTCTGACATCTCTTGACACGGGGGTCCCGTTGAACATCCCGGCGCGGGTGGAACCGCGCCCTCCAACGGCGCCACATGTCGGCCGGGGACGGACAAAGGAGCTGGCCGTGAAATTCTGCGTGGAAACCGTGCCGTATCTGGACCGTTATGGGGTGACGCCGGTGAGTGTCCGCCGGCTGTTCCGGGACCTCGAATGGCTCGGAATCCGAGCCGTACGCGTGACCTATCAGGATCCGGACCGGTTCCCGGAATGGCGCGAGCGGGCCCGCACCGTGGCCGGCTGCGTACGGGAGTTCGGCTTCCGCGTTTGCGCGCACGCGCCGGCCACGGACATCAGCGCCTCCGACCCAACTGTACGCCGGCAGGCCGTCGCGGTCGTCGACAAGGCGATCCGGGAGATCGGCGCTTTCTACCCGGCGCCTGTGGTCGTGGCGCATCCCGAGAACGTCGGGGCCGTCCGGCACGCGGGCGATGATGCGGACCGAATGCGCTGTTGCCGGGAGAGCCTTGCGCAACTCGCGCAGACGGCGCAAGAGGCGAACGCCCGGCTCGCGCTGGAGAACATGCGATGGCGGCCGGACGCCCCGAACCGCACGGGCATGTACGTCGATCAACTCTCCCGGCTGATCGCGGGGCTGACGCACCGGCATGTGGGGATCTGTTTCGACGTCGGGCACGCCAACATCAGCGAGGGCAAAGACCTGGCGGGCGCCTTCACGCGAAATGCCGAGCGAATCATTCATGTCCATCTGGACGACAACGACGGCCGCGACGACCTGCACCTGCCGCCCGGCGCCGGCACGATCGACTTCCCCGCCTTCTACCGCACAGTCCGGTCCTGCGCATACGAGGGCTTGCTCGAGCTCGAAGTGGCCATGCCGAAGGGGGACGACCCGTTGGTTTTCTACGCCCGGAACCTGGCCGGCTTCCGCGAGGCAAGCGCCCCTGAACACGGTGCGGAATGAAATCTGCGCCCGCCGCGCTCAGCGCAGGAAGACGGCAAGCAGCCGTTTGCAGCGCAGCGTAAGCACGACGCCGTCCACCGCGCCGGTTTCCCGCAAGGTCCGCAGCCGGTCGGTGCCATCCGCAGCCGGCGCGCCGCCGGGTACCGTGAGGGTCAGCGTCCAACCGTCGGGCCCGGCGTCCGCCGCGCGGACGGTGCCCTCGACGGCTGGATCCGCGTCGAACACAAGCGCGACACGGTCGCCCGGGCGGACGACCTGCCACGGCCCGAGCGGCAGGTGAGTGCGGATGATCGCGGCGACCGTGCCGGCGTGCGCCTCACCCACCGGCAGCTGCCGTTCGAATTGGACGGGTGCCTCGAACCTGCAGGGCGTGCGAACAGTCCAAACCAGCCAGGCGAACGCCCCGAAGAACGCGGCCGTCCACAGCAGGGCGAGCGCCCATAAGCGCCCGGGCCTTTGCAGCAGGCCATTGAGCCAACGCTGTAGGAAACGGCTCATGCGCGAACGTCTGCCTCCAGTTTGGCCGCCTGCTGGCCGTAAAGCACGCTGTAGGGGCCGCCTCTTGCCATCAGCTCCGCGTGGCGGCCCGTCTCGATCAGCGCGCCGCCGTCCAGAACGCCGATGAGGTCGGCGTTCCGAATCGAAGAGAGACGGTGCGAGGCGATGATCAGCGTCGAGCCGGGCAGGTAGTCCCGGATATTGGCCAGGATCCGCGACTCGGAATCGAAACCGACCGAGGAGGTCGCCTCGTCCAGAACGAGAATGCGCGGCCGGCCGATCACCGCGCGCGCGATACTCAGGCGCTGGCGCTGCCCCTCCGAAAGCCGGCTTCCCCCTTCGCCGACCGGCGTCTCCAGGCCGCGATCCAACTGGCGGACGACCGGCGCCAGATCCGCCACCTCCAGGGCCTGCCACATCTCCTGCTGCGTGGCCGTCAGCCGGCCGAACCGCAGGTTCTCCGCCACGCTCGCGTTCAGGAGCAGGCCTTCCTGAAGTGCGATCCCGACCTGCGGTGCGACAGACCGCCAGGCCAGGCGCCGGATGTCGCGGCCGTCGATCAGGATGCGGCCGTGCCACGGATCGACAACGCGCAACAGAAGCATGAGCAGCGTGGTCTTGCCCGAGCCGCTGGCGCCCACCAGCGCGGCAAACTGCCCGGCGCCGATCGCGAGGTCAACCTCGCGCAATACCGCCTGTCCCGGTTCGTAGCCGAACGATACCCGCTCAAAACGAATCGCGCCGCCCAGCGGCCGCGGCGCCGGCTCAACACCATCCGCCCGGCAGGCCGCGGCAAACGTTTCCTGCACCCGGTCCCAGGCCACGAACCGGGTCATCACACGCCTGTACAACAGCCCAAGCGCCCGAACGGTCCCGAACAACTGGCCCAGATAGAGAACGAGGGCGACCAGAATCCCGAGCGTCACCCGCGCCTCAATGACATGCCGGCCGATGTAGTACGTGAAGGCCGTCAGCGCCAGCGTGGTGAACAGACTCGCGCTCAGATTGGCGGCCACGACCAGGCGGACCTGCTCCAGACCGAGCCGGATCAGCGTGATCCGGTCGCGCAAATAGCGGCGTACCGCCCAGCGCTCCCGATGGAACGCTTTGACCAGCCGCAGGTTGGCGAACGTGTCCTGCAGAGCGGCAAGCGTGTCCTGCGATTTCTGCGTCACCCGCTGCGTGATCCCCTGCTGCCTGCGCCCGAAGTATCGCGCCTGCAGATAGAACAGCGGCGCCAGCAGGAACGTCAGGAGCGTGAGCTTCCAGCTCAGGTACAGACAGACGGCGGACAGGAAGAACAGCCTGGCCGCCGCGCGCAGGATTTCCGGTATCGAATCGGTGGCCAGCGTGCTGACCGCGTCAATGTCCGGGCCGATGCGGTAGATCTGCTCGCCGGTCGGCCGGCGATGCGCGTCGAGAAAGGAGAGGCGGAAGAAATGCCGGGTGTAGTCGCGCCGCAAGTCGAACGTGAGCAGCCGCCCGATATAGGCGGAGACATACTGCTGCAGCACGGAGAACCCGCCCTGAAAGACGAACAGCAGCAATCCGATCAGCAGCAGGACGTGAAACAGGAACAGGTCGCGCTTCCCGAACGCCTCGTCGATCATCACCTTGGCAAGCAGCGGACTGGCCAGTTCGGTCAGCGACGCGATCAGCACGACAAGCAGCACCAGACTCTGCAGCGGCCAATAGGGGATCAGGTAGCGGTTCAGTGCCAGCAGCGCTTTCAGATAGGATACGTTCTCACGTGGCTTCGCGTTCAGAGCGTTGCCCTCCGCGGCCTGCGCGCACGCAGCGCATCGTACCGCTACTCGCGGCAGGCGGCATTTTCGGCGGCGCCGGACACGCCGGCGGCCAGTCGGTCCCGGCACGGTCCCAGAATTTCGGCTGCCTCACGCGTGATCTCAACCATGCAGGCCTTGACCCGGCATTCCAGCGGATCGGGCTGGAATACGGAACCGGTCGCCTGGTAGTTGCACGCGTAGCAGCCGCCCATGCACATGTCGATCAGGCGACAGCCGGCGCAGGCCTCACGGGTGACGGGGAGCATGCCGCAGAGCGCCAACCGGTTATGGATCTGCGTGATCCCGTCGGTGAGCGTGCCCAGCGGCATCACGCCCTTCAGTCGATCCACACCCAACATCTTGGAGCACGGATAGAGTGCGCCGCGCGCGTTGACGCTGACCGCATGACGGCCCGCGCGGCAGCCCCAGATATGCCGGCGCCCGCTCAGTGTGGCAGGCGTCTCTTCCAGCGGCGTCACGCGCAGTGCGCGGCCGGCCTCGAGCTGCCGCTTCAGCCACCGGCAGACTTCGATCATCTGGCGGCGGTACTCCGCCAGGGCGGCATCCGACCATGCCTGGCCGGTGGCCGGGCCGATCAGAAACTGCATGAGGCCCAGCCCGGCGAGGTGTTCGACATTGGAGGAAAGCCGCCCGACGGTATCGGGGTGAACGGTCATGCGCGTGCCCAGCCAGGGCTGGTGCCGCTTCATGGCCGGCAGGTTGCCCACAACCCGCTCGTAGGAACTGGTCCCGTCCGCGGTCTTGCGATGCCGGTCGTGCGTGGAGCGGTCGCCGTCGATGCTGAGCAGCACACTGACCCCTTGCTCGGCCAGGAAAGCCGCACGCGCCTCGTCCAGCAGCGTGCCGTTCGTCGTCATGTTGAACTCCACCTTCCCGCCCCTCTCGCGCGCCTGCGCGCCGGCGTAGACCGCAATCTGCCGGATCAGGTCGAATTCCAGCATCGGTTCGCCGCCGAAAAAAAGGATTCGAACAGGCGCTTGCCCGCGGCTGTGCGTGAAGAGAAAGTCGACGGCTTGCCGCGCCACGCCCCACGACATCCGGTTCCCGCGGTTCTTGCCCTCCACGAAGCAGTAGTCGCAGCGCTGGTTGCAGTCTTCGGTGAGCATCAGTTCCATCTGCGTGATGGCCGGGAACCGGTCGGCGAGCAGTCTGCCGCAGATAGCGTGTGCCAACGCCTCGGCGTCGGCACGCGCCAGCCCCTGCTCCCGCGCCAGGAAGCGGGCGAGCGACTCGCGCGTCGCGCCCTCGCGCGAGATGCAGTCGCGCACCGCGTCGGTCAATGCGTCGATCGAGCCGTCGGTCATGGTCTCCCTACTCGGCAGGGGCGCGGAGCCATACGTGGCATCGGCGCCGGGTCTGTTCCAGCGCATCCCGGCCGCGCACTCGAGCGTCGGCCAGCGTACGAAGAATGCTGTCGGCAAGCAAGGCCGGATCGTCGTCCAGCGGGCCAAGCTGCGCGGCGAGCGCCGGTGCCCTTGCCAGCATGGCGGTCAGCGCATCGACGGCCGCCGCTTTCTGCGGCGGGGGCAGGTAGCCCGGATTCAGGGTCCCGGCAAAGAGCCGCTCCAGCGCCAGCGCGGCCGGCAGGCCGGCCAGCACGGTGCACGGCCCGCCGGCCGATTCGAGAAACACGACCCACCCGACGGGACCGGCTTCCGCAACACGCGCCCCGGCCGCGCTGCGCCAAGGCACGATGAAACGGCGCGGCGGCTCCGCTTCGCCCGGGGCCATGTCCTGCCGGTCTTCGAACGCATGCAGCGGCGCCTTGCACGGCGGCCACGCACCGGCCCGCCGCAGCGTGTCCTCGCGCAGCAACAGCGCGCGCGGAAACGGATGGACGAGGCCGGAACGCAGGTCGATCGGCACCAGTTCGTCGGACAGGCACCGCCACTTGCGCTGCAGCAGCTTCAGCGCCAACGTGGTCTTGCCCGAGCGGCTCGCCCCCGCAAAGATCAGAACGCGGCCTTCGACGCGGAAGGCGGCGCCGTGCAGGAACAGGAAGCCCGACTTGAACAGATGGTTCCCGGTCAACTGCGCGGCCCAGAAACCGACGGCGTCGTCGGGCCGCCTGCAGACGAACGAGTTGAAACCGGGGTCCACCACGCGGTAAGCGGGCCCGTCATCGTCGTCTTCCTTGATCACGAACATATCGATGGCGCCCGGCTCGCCGCGCCGTTCGGTTTCGAACGCGCCATAGACCAGCCCGATCGTGCGGAGAATCGCCGGCTCGTTCGAATACACGGCGACCGGCTGGCCGAGAAAGCGGAACACGCGGCCAGGCAGGGCCTCGCGCGGGAATCGCGCGGCCACTTCCGCGTGCAGATCGCCGACCGCCTGCGCGCCGGCGCGTCCTATCGGATCTCTTTTCCCGGCCGGTCCCACCGCATACGCTCCGTTTCAAAATCCCACGAGCGGAAAATCCTGGCAAGCTTCACGCGCACCGCCCGCTCGGCAACGGGCCCGAAATCCCGGCTGTCGGGCCGGCGGCTCCGATTGTCGCCGAGCACAAACACATGGCCGGCCGGCACCTGCCAGGTCTTGCCCGGACCGCCGGTCCCGGTCCTCGCGGCCTCATCGCCGCGCGAAACCGTGACACCCGCACCGTCAACCGTGACGCTCTCGCCGCCGGCTGCCACCACGCGCTTCACCAGGAACCGGCCTTCGGCAAGCGGATTCGCCAGCACCACGACGTCCCCGGCGCGCGGGCGGCGAAACCAGTACACCAGCCGGTTGCCGAGCGCGACGTCACCCGGCAGCAGCGTCGGACGCATGCTCTCGCCGGCCACCTCAATCTCGGGCATCAGCCCGGCCCGCAGGCCCCGGGCAGCCAGTGTGCCCAGAACCAGATAGACCGCGTAGAGGTGCCAGCGCTGGTAAGGCCTCAGCACCGCGCCGGCTCTTCGCCGGGACTGGACGGCCGCTTCCGCGCCGATCAGGACACGTACCGCCAGCAATAGACCGACGCCGGCAAAAAGGGGCAACGGGGACAGGAACAGCGCCACGTGCAGCACGACGAACAGAAGCCAGAGCGCAACGGCCTTCTTCAACTGGCCGTTGTAGACCTGGCCCAGTCCGGGGAGAAGCAGAGAAAGAAGGCATGATCTCCCCGGCCGGCGGACGGCCGTTCGGGTGGTGTCCATAAGGAACGCGGACCCGCGCGCGGATCAGGTCGGCCCAGTCGAGTACATCGACTCGCAACTGAACTGCGCGGCGCAGGTGAAGAGCTGGCCCGCCATGCAGACGAACTGGCCGGCGCCTCCGCACTCGTAGGCAGCCGTCGGCCCGCATTCGTACATTTCCTGCTGAGCCGGGCAGTCGAAAGCCTGGGGGTCGCTGATGCCCTGACAGCCGGCTGACGCCTGGGTCGGCCGCCCCAAGGCGCGCATCACGCTATTCGCGATCTTCTCGATGTCCTGCGGCCTCATCTGGATGCCTCCCTTCTCTGATTTGGCGGTAACCCCTCACGAATATCAGACGGCCGCCCCCCCTGTCAATCCCCTTCCACGCCAAAATCTTGAACCCGAGGAACGCCGCAAGATTCGCGAAGATCCGGAACAGAGCGTACGCCGCGTGGACGGGGTAAAGCAGGACCGCCGCCGCACCCGCCCGGTAGCGTCGCCGCATGAAAGCGGGCGGCGGAACGAGAAAACGAAGCAGATCGATGGCACGCACCGGACGAAACACGGCGTCCTGCCTGAGACCGAAGAGGACACGAGCCAAGCGGCCGGGCGGCCGATCGCCCCTGAGCGCGGCAAGCTGCAGGGCACACAGGCGCCGATGCACGAAACCCAACCCGTCGCGCACGGCCTTGCCGTCCGTCGCCCCATGGGTCCCGGCACCCCACCCTTCCGGGGCGGGCGAGGCATACACGCGCGCGACGGCCTGCAGACACGCGGTCACGACGCCTTCGAGCCCCCACGCCCGCGCACGCTCGCGGATGAGGGCCCAGTCGAGCGCCTCGCTCGAGCGCAGGCATTCGCGCACGTCAAGCAGCCACACGCCCAGCCGAGCCCGCAGGAGAAGCGCCGCAACGTCTTGTTCCGCCAGCCAACCCGCCAGAAAAGGGCCATGCTTCACCAGGTGCAGGCACAGGGTCAACAGCCGGTCCTCCGCGCAGAGAACGGGCAGCGCCGCGTCGTGGATCGGCCGGCGTTCGACCCGCTGCAACAGACCCGCGTAGTCGATCGTGTAGAGCGTGAACGGGTGATCCAATGCCCAGTGCAGTTCAAGCCGCACATTCCGGCTCGGGCGCGTCAGGCGTACGTGCAGATGGTGCCGCGCGAAGTAGCCGTCGGGCAGCGCGCCGGGCAGCGCGCCGTAGCCCCGTGCGGCGGCAACGGCGCGGGCCACGGGCAGGTCCCCCTTTCGGATCAACAGGTCCAGATCGGAGAAGGGGCGCAGGTAGACATTTCCATACAGGGCCGCGCCGAGCGCCGGGCCGCGAACAACGGCGAAGGGTATCTCCCGCTCGCGCAACTCGGCCGCCAGGCCGGCCAACTCGTCCAGATACACTTCCGTGTCCACGACGATCCGGCGATAGTCGGCCTCCAGGCTATCGCGCGCCTCGCGCGGCACGTCGGCAAGAAGCGCCAGCCGATCCAGCCCGTGAAAGAATCCAGCCGTCAGGCGGTTGACGCGGGCGAGGCGCAGCACGCCCGGCCAGTCCGGGCCGCCGGAGACCCAGGCGCGGATGCGCTCGGCATCCGCCGCCGGAATGCGTGTTTGAGCGAGACGAAACAGAATCTCGTCAGTCGATTTCATGGTGGTTCGTGCCACGCCGGCCAACGGAATTCTGCCAGAGAACCGTAAAGCAGGCGACAACGAATGCCGGTTATGGTCTGGTTTGCACGCGTAGGCATGATAAGCTGCAACGCAACTCATGAGTGAAAGCGCCCTGTTGAACAGTCTGCTGCTGCTGGGGCTTTCGGGGACGGTGATCGCCGTTTACCTGGCCCTGAGCTATCGCCACGACAAAACGCTGTCCGGCTGTCTCGTGTGCGCGACGGTGCTGGCGGGGGCCCATTTCGTCGGCGTGCCCCTCGTTCTGAGCTGGCTGGGCGCGGCCACGCCCGCCGTGACGTTCCTCGCGGGACTCGTCCTGCTGGCGGCCGTCATGCTGGCCGCAGGGCTGCGCGGGCGGGAGTGTCTCGCCAACCTGCGCGGCCTCGGGCAGGCGACTGGCTCGGCGCTGGCGGACCTGCGGCGGTTCCGGCCCGCGCGGCTGCCGTTGTACGTCTTCCTTCTGCTCATGACGGGCAAGACGGTGATGGGCCTGCTCATCCGGCCCTACACGTGCGACGCACACGCCTATCACCTGCCGATCGCTCTCAACATTCTGGAACACGGCCGTTACGTCGACGTCACGGGCGGCGAACTCGCAACCCGCGCCTGGCACCCGTTCATGAACGGGTTCGGCAAGAATTTCTCGCTGGTCTACTTCTGGATTCTCGCCATCGCAAGGCAGGAAGGCTTCCTGACACTCGTCTCGCTGCTCTCCGGACCCATTGCGGTCGCGGCCGTCTACCGCATCCTGCAGAGCTTCAAGGTGCCGCGCGAGGCCGCGCGGTTCGCCGCGCCGCTGGCCGTCTTCAACTACTTCAGCATTATCCAGATGAACACCTGCATGCCCGACCAACTGATCGCCACACTGGTTGTGGCCGCCTGCATGCTGGCGCTGCGCCCGCGTTCCGCTTTCACCTCCGGCCTGCTCGGTGTGGCGAGCGGCCTCCTTGTCGGAGGCCCCCGCTTCACCGTCGCGGTTGTCTGCGTCCCGATCGTGCTGTTCTATCTGATCCGCCCGATCCTGAGTGCACCCGGTCGCAACGACGGTGATGGTCACGGGCGCGCCAGGGTCATGTTCGGCCGGCACGCGCTCCTCGTGGCGCTGCCCCTCCTTCTCTACGGAGGCCATCCGTACGTCCGAAATCTCGTGGTGTACGGCAACCCGCTCTATCCCTACGGATTCCGGATCGCCGGCGAGCCGGTCGCGGGCGCCACGTCGGCCGATGCCCATATCCGGAGCTCGTACCCCGCGATGGCCGACCGGCCGTCGTTCGAGGGGCTGCTCCCCAGTCTTGTGAAGGTGTGGGGCCCGTTCACGCATTCGTCCCGGATCGGCGGCTGGGGACTGCTGTTCCCCTTTGTCATGCTGCCCGCGCACCTCATCGCCCTGATTCTGCGCAGGCGCGACGGCGCCTATCTGCTCTTCACCGCGCTGGTCTGGACGGCTTTCTTCCTCACGCCGCAATACTACTGGCTCCGGTACACGCTGTGGCTGTTCATGCTGAGCACGTTGCCTGTCGGCGTGTGCCTGGCGCGTGCAGGCCGCTGCCGCGCGCCGCTGATGCTCGCCGTCTGCGCGCTCGGCGCGACGACGGCGGCACACGCCGCGCTGCACATGGGCTATCGCGGCGTGCTCGTCAGCAGCCGGCTCGCGTATCTGGCGCTGGACAGCCCGTACGCGCGCACCTGCTTCCTGAACCCGCACGTTTCGCTCGAGACGGCACGTGCGATTCATGACGGGCGCCTCGCCAAAGACGTCGTCTACACCAGCGCCCTCTACAAGTATCAATTCCACGACAAGGCGTTCCGCAACCGCGTCGTCGCCTTCGCGTTTGGGTCGGATACCGAATTGGCTCATTTCCTCATGAGCCGGCAGCTCGAGCAGGCGGCTGTTGTCGTCGCGCTCGACAGCCCCGAAGCGAAGGTTCTCGCCGCCAGCCCCCGGTTTCTGGTCGCCTATCGCAACGGGTCCGAGGCGGTCTATACCTGCAAGAAGCCAGCCCGTTCCGAGGCGGTCCGCGCCTGTAAGTAATAGACGCGCCGCACGACTCGTATTCAGAGGGAGAACAGGGCTTTTCATGGCTGTCGACCCGGCCGAAAACGGTTTTCATTTATGAGTTGAATACCGAGGGCGGAAATGCCATAATGCTCATTCGCGTGAGGGAACGGCCCGGCGGACGCGGGGAGGTTGCGCATGGCTTTGTCTGACGGGAACAGGTTTGGGCTGAGAGGGCGGATGAGGGTGACTAGCGACGCAAAGAAGGAATTCACGCCGGAAATCGTGATCCTCTATTGCCCAAACAGCATTGCCGGTGAACTCGATATCACCGAGGCACTCAAAGCGGTTTCGGGTTTCACCGTGCGCCCGGTCAAGGCGCCGTGCAACAGCAAGATACACGCACCGTACGCCCGCAAGATTCTGGAGCTGGGCGCCGACGGGGTGATCGTGATCGGGTGTCCGAACCACGGCTGCCACTCCGTCGGGGCAAGCGGCTCAGCACGGGAAAGCCTGGCGCGCGCGCGTGAACTGCTCGAGGACATCGCGACGGAACCGGAACGGCTGACGCTGATGCGCGGCGAGCGGTTGTCCGCCGAGGACATCGTGGTGCTCGCCGGCAAGATGGCCGGCACGCTGCGCCCGCTCGGCCCCAACCCGTTGAAGGGCGCCAGCTAGCACAGCCTGAGCAGCTTGGGCTGGATCAGCCATTCGAGACAGCCCTCACCCGCCCTGACCCGATCGGGAAACGACAGGCAGCACACCCCCGCTTTCTTGAACGTCATGGCAGGGCCTGCCCCGCGCACGAGGAGCACGGCGGCCAGGTCGGCCAGGTCGGGCATGTGGCCCACCAGCATCAGCGCATTCTCCGTCTGCTTCTCGAGCCAGGCCAGAAGCGGCGCCAACGGCGCCCCCGGCGCCAGCCCCTCGCAGAGGCTCACCCCGCGTTCCGGCGCCAGGTGTTCCGCCGCCAGCTGCGCCGTCTGGGCGGCCCGCACGAGCGGGCTGCTCACGATGCGCTCGGGTTGGCAGCCGAGCCGTGCAAGCCCCGCGACGACTTTGCCGGTCCGCTTCCTGCCCTTGGCCGAAAGCATGCGGTCCGCGTCGCACGCGACGCCCTCTTCCCCTACGTCAACGGCGATGCCATGCCGCAGCAGATACAGCTTCATCGGTCTCTTCCCTTCTTCCCTGCCCGAACGAGCACGCAATCGACCGAACGGACAAACGGGTTGCGATGCAGCCGTTTCCAGGCCTTCAGAAACTCGCGCCTCGCGTCCTGCCGGTTCCGCGCGAGAATCCGCCGCAATCCACCCAACGACGCCGGCCCGGCCCGGCGGATCCGGGCGAGTGCCACATCCCAATCGTGGAGATCACCGAGCGCGTCGGCGATCTCCTTGAGCCGCCGCGCCAGTTGCCCGACAGCCGAGCCGAGCACCGGCGTGAAGAACTCGGCCACGTAGCGGCCACGCCGGCAGAGCTTGCGCAGCGCGTGCATCGTCTCCGCGGACGCCCCGGGGCCGGGCGTCGGACGCGCCAATATCCGTTGGAAAAGGCGGTTCAGTTTCCGCGCGGCAAACGGACGGACGGCTTTGGCCGGGCACACGCGCGCGAGGGCGGGCAGTTCCACGCGCACAAGCTGTTCGACCTGCCGCATCAGGGCCTGATACTCCGCGCTCCGGAGCAACCGCCGGAGCCGCGTCTGGTTGCGCCGGCCCAGCGCACGCTGGCGTGTGCCGTACGCCCGCCAGGCGGGCGTGTCCGGCACACGCCTGCGCGCGCTCACGCTCTCAAGAAACGCCACCCAGACGTCCGAATCGCGAACGGGCCCCAGTCGATCCGCCAGCCGCGCCAGCGCGCGATTGAGATCGGGCGCCGATGTGGGTTTGAGCGGTTTGCGAAAAACGCGCAGCGCGGCGCGAAACCGGCGCACGGCCACGCGGATGTCGTGCAGGTGCTCCGGGCTATCCCCCGCGACAGCGCCACCCCGGTTGTCCGACACCACGCGATACTTCAGGTGCAGCACGCGCCGCGCAGCGCCCAGCACGCTGTCGCGGCGGTGCACGATGCCCTGGAAGCGGGGCGCCGTCAGGTCCGGCGGCGCGCCTACGATGTCGATCCCGAGCGGAAACACGCGGCGCCACAACGCCGCGCGGCGGTTGGCCCACGCGACGTTGTGCCGATAGCCTTCACTGCGTACGAAGACACGACACACCGCACCCTTGACCCGAATCGAGCGGATCTGCGCGTTCTGAACATGCCCGTGGTCAAGCCCTTCCGCGACCTGAAGCACGGCGGCCAGCCGGATGGCACGCTCCGGTTCCGGCAGTCCCGTGACGAGCCGGTGCGTCAAGGCCCGCTCGCCGGATCGAGCCGGATGCAGCAGGATCACCGCCGCCACGTAGCGCCGCTGCACGGGCCGAAGCCCGGCGATCGGCTCGGCCAACGCGATTCTGGCGCCGGCAAGCGCATGGGCGGCCGGCGCCCGGGCGTAACCCACATCGTGCAGCCGCGCGGCCGCGGCCAGTATCGCACGGTCCGCCGCCCGCCCGTTCAAAGCCGTTCGCGTGCCGTCGAACAGCTCGAGCGCCAGGCGGGCAACGTGCTCGGTGTGCGCATCTTCGTTCGGGTACTTCGCGAGGAGCGCTTCTATGGAGACCGTCTTCATCGCTGTGCGCTCGACGGCCGGTGCGCCTCGAACATCGTCCGCTGCAGGTCCTGCTCCTTCCGGACCCGCTCGCACGCCCGCGCGTACAGCGATTCCTGAGCCCGGAACCGTCTTCGGCGGCTGGGGGGCCGTACGCGCTCGTACTGCCCGCTCGGCAGCAGCCGCCAGGCATTCACCGTATCCTTGAAATACGTTTCCAGAATCGCCTGCAACCGGCGCCGCGCGGCCGGATCCTCCACGGGGACAAGCAGCTCCACGCGACGGTCGAGGTTGCGGGGCATCCAATCGGCGCTGGAAATGAAGACCTTTTCGTCGCCGCCGTTGTACACCCGCAGGATGCGGCTGTGTTCGAGGAAGCGATCGACAATGCTTACCACCGAGATGTTCTCGCTCAGCCCCGCCACGCCCGGCCGCAGGCAACAGATCCCGCGCACGTTGAGCTGCACGTTCACACCCGCCTGCGAGGCGGCATACAGCGCCTGAATGATCTGGGTGTCCACCAGCGAGTTCACCTTCGCCATGATGAACGCCTTCTGCCCCTGCCGCCTGCGTTCGGTTTCAGACTCGATGCAGGCCAGCACCCGCTCGCGCAGGCCGATCGGCGCCATCTCGATCTTGCGGAACTTCTGCGGCTGCGAATAGCCGGTGACCGCGTTGAAAAACGAGGTGGCGTCGGCGCCGAGATCCTCGTCACAGGTCATGTAGCCGGCGTCGCTGTACAGCTTGGCGGTCTCTTCGTTGTAGTTCCCCGTCCCCCAGTGCACGTAGCGCTGCAGGCCCTGCGCCTCGCGGCGGACAACCACGCATACCTTGCCGTGCGTCTTCAGCCCCTTCACGCCGTAAATCACCTGCACGCCGGCATCCTCCAACTCGCGGGCGCGCTCGATATTGCGCGCTTCGTCGAAACGGGCTCTGAGCTCCACGATCACCGTCACGTGCTTGCCGCGTTCCGCCGCACGCAACAGAGCGGCCACGACCGGGCTGTTGCGGCTGGTCCGGTACAGAATCTGCTTGATGGCCACCACGTCGGGATCTTCCGCCGCCTCCTGCACGAAGCGCAGGACGGGCTCGAACGTGTCGTACGGGTGATAGAGAAGCAGCGGCTGAGCGGCAAGGGTATCGAACATGCCGGAGCCGGGCTCGATCTCCGGCACCGGCTGCGGGGGCCAGGGCCTGTCCTTCAACTCGTCGTACCCCTCGATCGCGGCCAGCGACATGAACGCGGCCAGATCGAGCGGCCCGGCGAGGCGGTAGACTCCGCCGCGCCGGACCTTCAGGGCGCTCTGCAGGAAGTGCAGCAGCGTCTTGGTCATCCCGGCGTCCGCCTCCAACCGCACGCAATCGCTGCGCTTGCGCGCCTCGAGCACCGCTTCCATGTCCAGCAACAGGTCGCCGGCCAGGTCTTCCCGCACGCTCAGATCGGCGTTCCGTGTAATGCGGAACGGCGCGCATTCCAGCACGGGCTCCCCGGCAAAGAAGCGCTCCACGAACATGCCGACAAGGTCCTCGACGAGCAGGAAGTGGTAGCCGCCCTGAGTCGGCAGCGTGATGAAACGCGGCATGTTCCGCCCGATCGGAATCAGCGCATAGCGCGGCCTGTCGTCGGCGCCCGTCTCCGGCCGCAACCGCACGGCAAGATTCAGGAGCAGGTTGACCACCAGCGGAATACGGGCCGGGTCCGTCACGGCGATGGGCGAGAGCACGGGATAGACCTCGTTCTCGAAGACATATTCGACGTGCCGCGCCTGTTCTTCGGTCAGTTCCCGCGGCCGCACGCGCCGTATCCCGGCCTGCGCCAGCAGCGGTTCAATCCCCTCGTGCCAGCCGCGGTACTGCGCGTCGACCATCTGCTGCACGCGCGCGCCGATCGCCGTGAGCTGCTCGGCCGGCGTCATGCGCGCCGGGTCCGCCTTCATCACGCCCTCGTCCACGAGCATCTGCAGCCCGCCCACGCGGACCATGAAGAACTCGTCGAGATTCGACGCCGTGATCGCCAGGAACTTGAGCCGTTCCAGCAGCGGCACGTCGCGGTCGAGCGCTTGCTCCAGCACGCGATGGTTGAACTCCAGCCAGCTCAACTCGCGGTTCAGAAAGAGCTTTCGCGCAGCCACGGCTATCCCCTCCGGCTTCGCCTCTTGCGCAGCACGACGTCCATCCCGTACACATCCTCAAACAGCGAGCCCTTCTGCTGAAGCGCAAGCTGTTCCAGGGACAGGTCGGCGACGCGCGCGACCTCGATCACGAGGCGCTCCGGCTCCTGTATGAACCGGATGTCGCGCACCTGCTGGCTGTGCGACCGGTCCAGCGCTTCGGCCACGCGCAGAATCGCCGCCAGCTTCATCACCGCCAGCCGGCTGTCCCGGTCCAGGGCCGGGTACCCTTCGTGCGTCGGCTTGGGCGACGCGCGCCGGTGGTAGCGCGCCACCAGCGCCGCCAGCAGGTGGTCGTGGCGCCCGAGCCCGAACAGCTCGCTGTTCTGGATCAGGTACAGCGAATGCTTGTGATGGCTGCGCGGACTGACAAACTGGCCGATATCGTGCAGCAGCGCCGCCACGCGCAGGATCAGGCCGAACCGCGGCGGCAACCGGTGCTGGTCCGCAAGGGCCTGAAACAACTTCCCGCACAGCTCGGCCACATGTTCGATGTGCTTCTCGTCCGCCGCATACTTGCGCGCCAGCTCCCGCGCCGACCGAATGATCTGAGCCGCGAAATCGCCCGACCAGACGCCGCGCGCGGCCATCTCCGTCAGCAGCCCATGCCGCATCGTGGCGTCGGTCACCACGATATGCCGCAACCCGAACGCGCGCGCGAGCCGCACGTAGATCAGCAGGGCCGGCCCCAACGTCTCGGCTTCCGGAAACGGCATGTGATGCTTGCGCACGATGTCGTTGACCGGCAACGCCAACACCTCGTCGGCAAACCGCGACAGCGCAGGCAGCGGCAGCCGCACGGGATGCGTCTGCCCTGGCAGCAGTCGCGCCGCGGCGAACCGCACGTCGCCGCCCAGCGCGATCATGTTGGCCGACTTGCCGAGCGCGAGCCCATGTTGAATCTGTTCGATCGTGCGGTTGATGTTCGTCTCCATGATCCGCCGGTGCCGGGTGACCGGCGCGCTGAACACCTCGAGCATCTCACGCATGCGGAAGGAACCCAGCCGGTAGGTCTGCGAGAAGACGACGTTCCCCTCCCGCAGCAGCAGCAGCTCCGTACTGCCGCCGCCGACTTCCGTGACCAGCGCGTCGGCCTGCGCCAGCGCGGGATCGGCGCGCAGAGCGGCGCGCACGCTCAGGTAGGTCAGCCGCGTGACGTCCGCCTCTTCAATCGGCTCCACCTGAATGCCGGTCGCCATGTAGATCCGGTCGGCAAACGCGTCCTGGTTCGCCGCTTCGCGCACGGCGGAGGTGGCGACCGCCCGGACCTGGCTGTCGCGCGTGATGTGATACTCTTCCAGCACGCGCCGGAAACTCTGCAGCGCGCTCACACACTCCTCGATCGTGGCCTTCTCGATCGTGCCGCGCACGAACACGTCGCGGCCCAGGCTGACGGCCTGCTGCAGAAACTCCAGTTCCCGGACGCCGCCCGATTCGTCGATCTCGGCAATCGACAGGCGAACACCCGTGCTGCCGATGTCAATCACGGCAACGAGCCGCGGCGGACGGGCCTCCGCCGCGGGCTGGGTCTTGTCCTTCTTTTCTTCGGCCGTCATGATACGCTCGCTCCCGCGGGCGCGAAGCCCGCTGCTCATGCGCGCCCCACAACGAGGTCACGAGCCAGAGCCGCGGCCCCCGTGACCGTGGCGTCGTCGCCCAGTTCGGCCACTTCAATCATGAAGGTCTCCTCGAACGCCGGCATCACCTGCTGCCGCGCGGCGCGCCCGACTTCTTCCTTGTACAGGGCCGGCATCGCGTCCACCAGCCCGCCGCCGAGCACCACCACATCCGGCCCCATCAGGTTCACGACCACCGCCACCGCGCGCCCCAGCCAGCGGGCCGCCTCGCGCACGATCTGCTCGACGGCCGCGTCGCCGGCCGCCACGGAAGCCGCCAGCGCGCCGCTCCGGATGTTCGCCAGGTCCGTGCCCGCCGCTTCCAGAAGATGCGGCGCCTCGCCCCGAAAGGCGGCCGCCGCCGCGGCCGAGGCGATGGCCAGCCGGCTGGCAACGGCCTCCAGGCATCCGCGCCGGCCGCACCCGCACAACGGCCCGCCGGGCACCAGCGGAATGTGCCCGATCTCCATGAACGAATGAACCGCGCCCTGAATCAGACGCCCTTCATACACGCAGCCGCCGCCGATGCCCGTGCCCGGGAAAATGCCGACCACGCACCGCGCCTGGCGGCCCGCGCCGAACCGGTACTCGCCGTAAACCCCGGCATCCACGTCGTTGGCGACCACGACCGGGCAGCCGAACGCCTGCTCCAGCGTGTCCTTCAGCGGCGCATTCTGCCAGCCGAGATTCGGGGTGGTCAGGATCATGCCGCGCTTCAGATCGAGCGGACCGGGCGAGCCGACCCCGATGCCGGCAACCTGGTCCTTCGCCACACCCGCCGCTTCGAGCGCCTTCTCGACCGTGTGCACCATGCGCGCCATGCCCGCTTCCATGCCCTCGTGCGCCTTCGTCTTCTTGCGCTCCTGGCCCAGCCCCTTGAAATCCTTGTCGAACACCTTGGCCAGCATCTTCGTGCCGCCCAGGTCGAAACCGACCCAGCAGCCCTCCTTTGGGCCGTCACTCACAACGCTACTCCCCACGGTTGGGCAAGCACGCCGCACAAGCGCCGTACCGGCCATGTTTCTGGTCTTCGGTTTCGGCGAGCCCGCGAATCGAGCGCGGCACAGAGACAGACCGCACCGCTTCCCCTCGCACCCGCGGAACGCACACGAATCCGAGGAAGGGCTTCGGTCCTGACAGTAAGTCCTCGGCGAGTATTCGGAGCATACCGGATCGACCTCCCGCCGTCAACCCATTTGCCGCCGTGGATTCCCGCGCGCTGCAGTCCCGATGTTCGAAGCGCGGCAGACCCGAAACAGGGGCCCGGCGGGGCCGGCATTCCGGTCACGAGAAGGTCTGCTCCAACTCGGCACGCGGCGCGCCGTTCTTGTCCCAGCCGCGCTTCCGGTAGTAGAGTTCGAGCAGCCGCTCGAACGCCTCGCGATCGATCACCTTCCCGGCCGTCGGCCCCGTCTGGATGGGACAGGCGTACACCTTGTACGGCATCGTGTCGTCCTTGCGCCCCATGCCCAGCCGCACGTTGATCAGACGGGTGAGATTGTAGATGTCGTTCGACTGCGCGAGCAGATCCTCGAGGCTTGCTTCGCGGCCCGTTACGTGCCGGTAGAAGTTCTCGTAGTGCCGCTCATTGAGCCCCAGCTCGATCCACGGCAGGCGGCAGACGCCGAGCATATCGAACAGCGGCCGAAGCGTCTGGTGGTAGATGACCAGGTCCACCTTCTCCTCATCGGACCATGCCTGGCCCTGCTCGATCTCCTTGGCGATTGTCCAGGCGCGCGTATGATGCGCGCCGATGTCGCTCGTCGCGTAGGCCAGCGCCATCGACACGGCCGCCCGGCTGTCGTAGGCGCTCTGCTCCAGCCCCTTGACCTGCAGCACGACCTTCTCCATCTCCGGCCACCGGGCCAGCACCGCGCGCGACCCGTCGGCAAGCGTGTCGCCGATCCCTTCCCGGCGCGCGATCTTGCGAATCAGCCCAAGAATAGCGTCCTCGTCTCCCCACCCGATCGGTCGCCCGTCGAGATCGTCCAGCGAAATAATGCCCTTCTCGTACCCCTCAATCGCCGCGCCCACCAGGTTGCCCGTCGAGATCGTGTCGATGCCCAGCTCGTCGCAAAGCTGGTTCGCGTTCAGCACGGCCGCGAAGCTGTCCACACCGAGATTCGAGCCGAGCATCGCGCACGACTCGTACTCCGGGCCCTCCGTGACCGTGCCGACGTATTTGCCCTGCTTCACCAGGCAGATGTTTCCGCAGCTCATCGAGCAGGCGAAACAGGCGCTGTCGCCGATCTTGTAGCCGTCGAGCATCGTGTCGCCGTCGATCTTGTCGATCTTCGCGAAGGCGGCGTCCTTGAAGTTGTAGGTCGGCAGGATGCCCACGCTGTTGGCATACTGCATCACGTTCATCAGCCCTTCACGCTGCCACAGCTTGAAGTACTTGTGGCCGCTCATGTAGCCGTAGGCCTTGTCGGCTTCGCGCATGAGGCCAGGGACGTCATGGACCGGCAAGTCCTTGCCGCCTCGCACGACGATCGCCTTCAGGTTCTTCGAGCCCAGAATCGCGCCGACACCCGTGCGCCCGGCGTTACGGGACCAGTCCGCGTTGATGCAGGCGAAGCGGACCCGGTTCTCGCCGCCGAGCCCGATCCCGGCCACGGACACTTCGTGGGTGCCGAGCCGCTCCTTGATCATCCCCTCGGCTTCCAAACACGACTTGCCCGCCAGCTCGGGCATGGCAACGATTTGAGTCTCGTCCTCGTCGACAAACAGGAACGACATCTGCTCCGCCCGGCCGGTCACACTCAGCACGTCGACCCCGGTCTGCCGCAGTTCGACCCCGAACAGCCCGCCCATCGACGAATCGCCGTAAACCCCCGTCGCCGGCGAGATCGCCACGAACGAACACTTGCCCGACGACGGCAGGAACGCGCCCGTCAGCGGACCGGGCGCCAAAGCCACAAGATTCTCCGGGCCCAGCGGGTCCACCTTGAACTTGTGCCGCTTCAGGTTGTCCCAAACCAGCTTCGCGCCGAACCCACGGCCGCCGATGTACCGCTCCACAAACGCATCCGACAGGTCGAGCCGCTCGCACGTACCCTCCGACAGGTCCACGCGGAGGTGCTTCTTGAAATATCCGGATTTGATGCTCATGTTTTCCCCTTTGTCCCGGTCCAAGCCCGGCAAGTCGAAGGTCCAGAGTCGCGATAAGAAGAGGTCAAGTCATTCGGCTCATGTTCCGTCACTTCCGGCCTTTGACCGTCAGACCGTCCACCTCCACGCTACAGGTCCTCTTTCCCGATCTCGGCGTAATGGATGGTCTTCTTCTCACCCTTCTCCATGTACTCGATCTCCTTCATGTGCGCGTAGCTCAGCACGTTGCTGACGCGCTTTGCTTCGCCCAGCGCCTGCTCGGGAATCAGGCGGATGGCGCCCTTCGGGCATTTCTCGACGCACTTCGGGTGCCCGCCGCACATGTCGCATTTGATCGGGTTGTCCACGTCGGCGTGCGCGTAGATAGCGCCGAAGGGGCAGGCTTCCACGCATTTCATGCAAGAGACACAGGCGTCCTTGTCCAGATGCACCACGCCGTTGCGGCGCTTGAGCGCGCCGACGGGGCAGGCATCGGCGCAGACCGGCACTTTGCACTGGCTGCAGACAATCGGCATCCGCACGACCGGGTGCGGATAGGTCACCAGCACACGAATCGCGGCCTTTTTCCGGTTGTTCACGCCGAAATGCTCAATTGCACAGGCGAGTTCGCATATGCGACACCCGGAACACAGTTCCGGGATCACGGCGAGTTTCTTGCTCATGACCACCTCTCCATTTTGCGGGGAAAGCTCGTATTCTGGCAGAATCAGAACGGGGCATCAAGCCCCATCAACTGCCCGGGTCCGCGGCCCTGCCGCGGACCCGGGCAGTTGAGGGTTGATGGTTGATGGTTGATGGTCTATGGTTCACGGGGATGGGTGGCCGGTTTGTACGGGGACGAAGAGGGGCGCTGAGGATTGGGACTATGAGAACGGACGCACACTTGCAGGCCGGTGTGGCGCGGGCAACCGTTACGCCGCCTTGCGGAATCGACATGCAGGGGTTCGCCGCACGGGGGCCGGCGACGGGGGTACACGATGATCTCTACGTCACGGCGCTGAGCCTCGATGCCGGCGCCGAGCGGGCCGCGCTTGTGGCAGCGGACCTGCTCTTCTTCCCCGCCGAGTTCACGGCGAAGGTACGCGCCGAAACAGAGCGCAGAACCGGCATCCCCGCTCACGCGGTGGCGCTGACCGCCTCCCACACGCACTACGGCCCGCTGATGGACCCGCGCGGGCGGCCGGTCCCGCCGGACGTGGCCGCCTACCACGCGAACCTGGTGCACCTCATCGCCGGGGCGGTCGAAGAAGCCGTTCAGCGCATGCAACCGGTGCAGGCCGGTGTCGCGCGCGGCCAATGCGCCATAGGCGTCAACCGGCGCGAACGAAAACCCGACGGGACGATCATCCTCGGCCAGAACCCGGACGGCCCGATCGATCGCGAACTCATCGTCGTGCGCCTGGATACCGCCGCGGGCGCCCCGCTGGCCGTCCTGGTCAACTTCGCCGTGCACGGCGTCTGCCAGCACGCGGCCACTCGAACCCTCTCGGCCGATTTCGTTGCGCCTATGCGCAGGCGGATCGAAGACGCCTGCCCGGCGAAAACGCTCTACCTGCAGGGCGCCTGCGGAAACATCAACCCCTCGTTGATGGAACGGTCCTTCGAGCCCGCGGAGAAGGCCGGCACGGAACTGGGACTGGCCGTCCTTGACATTCTCGGCCAAGCCGTTCCGCAACACACCGCAGGCCTGGCGACCGTCTCCCGGGAAATCGACTTCCCCGCCAAAACCTTCGGATCGGTGCAGGAGGCCCAGGCCGCCGTCGAGAAGACGGAGGCGGAACTGGCGTCGGCAAACGCGAAGAACGCGGCGCCGGGTCTCATCGCCTGGACCGAACAGCGGCTGGAGCAGGCGCGGCGAGCCCTCGAAGGCCTGCAGTCAGGCCTCCCGCTGCCGCCGGTGAAGGGAGAAGTCATGAGCATGCGGTTCGGGCATACCGCCCTCAGCATGGCCCCGGGCGAGATATTCAACGAAATCGGCGTCACCATCAAACGCCGTTCGCCGCTGCCCGATACACTCTTTGCCGGCTACGCAAACGGCTCGATCGGGTACATGCCCGTCCCCGCCGCCTATCCCGAAGGCGGCTACGAAGTCGACCGCGCGTGCCGGATCGGGCCGGAATCCGCCGATATCCTCATCGCGGAAGCGCTCAGCCAACTCCAGCAACTGGCCGGCGCCAGCTCGTAGTCAAGCGCCGCTGTCCGTCATCGCCCTCAACGAGGCCGCCGAAAGCCAGCCCCACCCTGCCCGGAACAGACCCGGCCCAAAGAGAAGAATCCAGCCATACGGCCTTCCTGCCGTACAGCATGCCCGCCTTTTCGCGCTTGCACTCCCGTACGAACGCTGCTATGAAGTGGCGCAATCTGCGTTTCGTGCATCATTTCTGACGAACTCGCGCCCCGCGCGGGCGAGGTGAGCGTTCGCGGTCGAGATGTCGCGTTCCGGCAAATCCATGCTGCGGCTGGCGGCGGCCTGCGCGCTCGTCTTCTGGCCCGTCGTGCGCCACGAGTTCGTTCTGTGGGACGACGACGTCAACGTCTACGAGAACCCGCACCTGGCTTCGGGTTCCGCCGGTACGCTCCTGCGGTTCTGGGCCAGGCCGTACAAGCACCTCTACATCCCGGTCACCTACACGGTGTGGGCGGTCCTCGTGCCGGTCGCCCGCGCGTGCGCACGGGCGGGCGCCGCGGACGGGCTGAACCCGGCTGTCTTCCACGCGGCGAATCTCGTCGTGCATCTCCTGAACGCGCTGCTCGTCTTCGCGTTGCTCAGACGGGTCTTGCCCCGCCCCAAACCGGGAGAGGAACCGGCCCGCGCGCGGGCGGCCTGCGCGGGAGCCGCTCTGTTCGCCCTGCATCCGCTCCAGGTCGAATGCGTGGCGTGGGTGACGGGCATGAAGGACCTGCTCGGCGCGTGCTTGTCGCTCTGCACGGTTCTGCTCTACCTGCGGGCCGTCGTGCCCGCGGCACGGGCACCCGCGCCGGGACGGTACGAGGCGAGGATGCTGCTGGCCGCGTCCGCCGCGTTCGTTCTTGCACTGCTGGCCAAACCCGCGGCGGCCGCCCTGCCGCTGGCCGCGCCGCTGGTCGGCATACTGGGCCTTACCCGCACCGCCCGCGAACCGCGCGGCGCGCGGGCGCCCGCCGCCGCACGCGTGCTGCTGTCGACCGCGCCGTGGCTTGTCGGCTGGGCGCTCGTCGTGGCCGTCTGCACGGTGCTCACCCACCGCTCGCAGGAAATGGCGCGAGCCACCTATCTGCCGGCCCTGTGGCAGCGCCCGTTCATCGCCGCCGACGCGCTCGCCTTCTACCTGTACAAGCTCGTGCTGCCCATACGGCTCGGCATTGACTACGGGCACGCGCCGCGCCTGCTACAGGGCAGCACATGGCTATACCTCGCCTGGCTCGTGCCGGCCGCACTGGCTGCCGTGTTGTGGGCCTGGCATAAGCGGTATCCGTGGGCGCTCCTGTCGCTTGCGGTCTTCACCGCGTTCCTCGCGCCCGTGCTCGGTTTCGTCGCGTTCATCTTCCAGGAGTATTCGACGGTCGCCGATCGGTTCGTCTACCCCGCCATGCTGGGGCCGTCGCTTGCGCTGGCGTTCGCCGCGGCACGCACCCGCTCACGCCGGGCCGCCTTCGCCTGGGCTGCGGCGCTCGCGGCGCTCGGCGCTCTTTCGTTCGTGCAGGCACGCACGTGGCACGACAATTTCACCCTGTTCACGCACGCGTTGCGCGTGAACCCGCGCAGCTTCGTTAGCCACTACAACCTCGGCAAGGCACACGAAGAGGCAGGCCGGCTCGCGGACGCCGTTCACCACTACAGCACGGCCGTGGCAATCCGCAAAGACCTGACCCCCGCCTACATCAAGCTGGGTGTCGCCAAACGCAAGATGGGCAAGCCGGACGAAGCGCTCGCCCATTTCTCGGAGGCGGTGGCCGTCGAACCACGCTCGGTGGACGCGCGCAACAACTACGGCGTCGCGCTCGCGTTCCGCGGCGAACTCACACCGGCCCTGCTGCATTTCTTCGAAGCGCTGAAAGTCGACCCCAAAGAGGCGCGCACCCACTACAACCTCGGCGTGACCCTTGAACAGCTCGGCAAGCCGGAATCGGCACTCGCACACTACTCGCAGGCCCACGCCTTGGAACCGACCGACGCCGACACGCTGAACAATGTCGGCAACCTGCTCCGGCGTATGGGGCGCCCGGCGGAAGCGGCCGCCCACTTCGCCGACGCCGTCCGGTACAACCCGCGCCATGCCCAAGCCCACCACAACCTGGGCATCGTCCGGCTCGAAGCCGGCCGCTTCGCCGAAGCCGCCCGGCATTTCTCCGAAGCGTTCCGGCTGGACCCGGCGTTCACGGAAGCACATGCCCTGTACGAGCGCGCCGCGCGGCAAGCCGCGAATCCGCGGGCCCGGCCCGCGAATTCAGCGCCCACGCCGTGACTCCGCTTTCTTTGTCGTAAGCGTTGTCGTAAGCTTTGTCGTAGGCTTTGCCGGGACTCCCGGCCGGGTCGAAAGCGCGGAGGACCTCAACAGATGCGGGCAGATCTGGTACTGTACAACGGCAACATTCGCACCCTGGACCCGACGGCACCGCAGGCGGAAGCGCTGGCGATCGCCGGTGCCCGAATCCTGGCCGTCGGAACGAACGCGGAGATGCGGGCGCTGGCTGGGCCCGGCAGTCGGGCCGTGGATCTGCGCGGCCGCGCCGTGTTGCCCGGCTTCCACGATTGCCACGTCCATTTCATGGCCTACGGCACAAGCCTGGACGAGGTCAGCCTGCTGGACGTGCCTTCACTCGAGCAGGCGCTGGCGAAAGTTGGGGCACGCGCGAACGCCACGCCCGACGGCGAGTGGATCACAGGCCGGGGTTGGGACCACACGGCCTGGGACGACACGTTCCCGACGTGCCGGGACCTGGACGGCGCGGCGGCCCGGCACCCGGTACTCCTGCGCAGCAAGTGCGGGCACGCCGCATGGGCAAACTCGCTCGCGCTCGAAAAGGCCGGCGTCACGGCACAGACACAAGATACGCCGGGCGGTACGATCCTGCGCGACGCCGCCGGCCGGCCGACAGGGATCCTGAAAGAAAAGGCCATTCACCTCGTGGCGCGCCTGCTGAAAGAACGCAGCCCGGACGAGGCGCGGGCCGCGATCGAGACGGCCATGTCCGAAGCCGTGCGGCATGGGCTGACGACCATCCACAACCTGGAGGGCAACGCCGCGTTCCGCGCCTTTCAATGCCTGCGCGACGCCGGCAAACTCACGGTGCGTGCCGTCTGCTTCCTGCCGGAAGGGGTGCTCGACGCTCTCGCGTCGGCCGGTCTGCAAACCGGGTTCGGCGATGAATGGGTGCGGCTCGGCGGCATCAAGAGCTTCGCCGACGGCGCGCTGGGCGCGCGCTCGGCGCACCTGCTTACCCCCTACGAGGGCGATCCGGCCAACCACGGCGTGGCGGTCAATACGCCCGACCATCTCCGGGCGGCGGCCGTCAAGGCCGGCACGGCAGGACTCGCCGTCGCCGTGCACGCGATCGGCGACTTCGCGAACCGCGTCACGCTCGATGCGTTCGAGGCCGCCAGGCGGGCGGGCGGCGGCCCCAACCTGCGGCACCGCGTCGAGCACGCGCAGCTCGTACATCCCGACGATGCACCGCGCTTCAGGGCGCTAGGCGTCGTCGCCTCCATGCAGCCGATCCACGCGACGCAGGATATGGTCATGGCCGAGACGCACTGGGGCGCGCGCTGCGCGCACGCCTACGCCTGGCGCCACATGCT
Source organism: Kiritimatiellia bacterium (assembly GCA_016929905.1). GTDB lineage: Bacteria > Verrucomicrobiota > Kiritimatiellia > JAFGHX01 > JAFGHX01 > JAFGHX01. The sequence continues at coordinate 14,930 of JAFGHX010000227.1, read as the reverse complement.
GAACGCCGGCGCGGCATTGGCCTTCGGCTCCGATGCGCCCGTCGAGGGGCTCAGCGTGCTCGCCGGCATCCACGCCGCCGTCACCCGGCGGCGGCCCAACGGGCACCCCGGCCCCGACGGATGGCGCCCCGAACAGAGACTGACGGTCCGCGAAGCCGTCCATGCCTACACGGCCGGCGCCGCCTACGCCGGCGGCGAGGAGCGGATCAAAGGCACGCTCACACCCGGCAAACTGGCCGACTTGGTCGTGCTCTCGATGGATATCTTCGCGATCGAGCCCGCCGCTGTCCTGGAAACCGAGGTCGTCGCCACCATGCTCGGCGGCCGGTTCGTGTACGACAAGCAGGGAAACCACGAATGAACACGAATGCCCGCGAATGCGCCGGAGACGGCGGGTGTCACGTCGAACGCCACTTGAGACGATCGCCGCTATGCCGTATGCTAGGCCGGTAGCCGGGGTATGCTCCCGGGCGCACACGGGAGCCTGCTCGGCATCCGGCGGTTCGCGACCCGGCCGGATTCCCGCCTGGGCGCATGTCCAGGGCGGGAACCGCTGCCGGAATGGGATATTCGTGTCCATTCGCGTTCATTCGTGGTTCAGTCGCCAGGGAGCGTGGTGTCATGCAACTCGCGATCTGTCAGTGGCGGCCGGTTCTGTACGAGGCCGCGCTCGAAGCGTTGCGCGCGCAAGGCGTCACCGCATTGGAGCCCGGCCCTTCCCTGCTCTGGAACAACGATGACGCCGCGCTGGAGCGGCTCCGCGCGCACATGGAGCAGGCCGGCATCCGTCTCTACTCCTGCCACGCCCCGTTCTCCGGCCCGAACGATCTGTCCCTGCTCGACAACGACGCGCGGCTCAGCGCCGTGGACGTGCACGTGGAGACGATTCACCGCGCCGTGCTGGCCGGCGTCGAATGCCTCGTGATTCATCCCGGGCTGGACGTGACCGAACCGGAACGGGAGGCCCGGCTCGAAAAACTGATGGCCAGCCTTGAACTCCTGCTGCCCGTCGCCGAACAGATGGGGATGCCGCTCGCGCTCGAAAACATGCCGCCCGGCTACCTCGGCGACGAGAGCTGGATGATCGGCGATGTGATGGCGAATTTCCCGTCCCTGTTCCTCGGCGTCTGTTTCGATACCGGCCATGCGCACATGACCGCGGAGGGCGTGACGGGCACCTTCCGGGCTCTGCGCACACGTATCATCACCTTCCACATCCACGACAACGACGGCTCCGCGGACGCACACCTTCAGCCGCCGCACGGAACCATCGACTGGCCCTCGTTCGCCAGAGAACTGCACACCCTGAATTTCCCGTTCCCGCTCGCCGTCGAGGCCGAACCATGGAACGGCGCAAGCTGGAGCCAGCAGTTGCAGGATGTGGCCCACCTGCTTTCGGCCGGTGAGTAGATGAAGAATTGCCCGCGAAAGCACGCGAAAAAGGCACGAAAAGCAAAGCGCTCTGTTCGAAATACCGCAGCAACTTTGAACTGTTTGCGCCGCCTCGTCCGCTGCACGTGGCAGGTCTTATACGGCGCAAACAACTCAAAGTTGCTGCATCCGCCTTTCTTCTCCCCTCTGGAGGCGCTCGTTGCGGGAATCGAGGATTGCCACGGCGCCCATGACAATCTCCTCACCCTGATGTTGTGACGCCGTGGCAATCCTTTCGATTCCCGCAACAACTGTGGTGCACCGTAACGCCTGCGTGGCACACGCAGCGCTCCTCTGTCCCTCTGCGTGCTCGAGCGAGTCTGCGAGCGGGCGAGAGCCGCCTCTCCCTTTCGCGCCCTTTTTCCGGGTAGTGCTTTCGCGGGCAGGAGGGACGACACGGACGTCGTGTTTCACGGGTACTCGCACGTGCCCTCGCCCACCTCCGTGACGATGCCGTCGGCGCTCATCGCGCCGGTGTTCCCGCGCAACGGCTCGACGCCAAGCGTGGACGCGCCGTTCGGATCGAAGAAATAGCCCGTGTCGCTCACGTTCAGTTCGAGCTTCAGACACATGTCCGAAAGCCATTCGGTCATCGCCTCGAACCCCGCCGTGCCGCCCGTCAGGTTGTTGCCCAGCAGCGTGTTGCCCAGCACGCCGACGTCCATCTCCGCGCTGAGATCGGAGCCCAGATCGATGCCCTGGGCCCCGCAGCCCGCGACCGTGTTCGCCTCGAACCGCGCACGGAAGACGCCGTTGTCGATCGCGTCCGCTTCCAGGCCCTGATCGCCGCAGCCGGCGACCGCATTGCCGATGACCACCGCCGCGATGCGGCCGTCGTCCTTCATGTAGAAGTCGATTCCGTCTTCCCCGCAACCGGTCAGCAGGTTCCCGGCCACGGTGAGCGTCGCCGCGCCGTTACCCTCCGCCCGGACGTAGAAGCCGTCGCCCCCGCAACCGGCGGCCGAATTGGCGGATACGAACGCGTCCAGCGTGCCCTGCGCCAGAATGTTCAACCCGTCATCAACGGTGTCCTGAAACGTGTTGTTCTGCAGGTCCACGCTCACCGTCGCGCCGGCCCGCGCCGTGACCCGCACGCCGCAGTCCGCGTCGCGGAAGATGTTCTGCTCCATCTGCAGCCTCGGCACGTCCGTTGCCGAAACGGCGTCATGCGCCGTTCCGGCCCCATCGTGGCTTGCCAGGTCGAAGCCCTTTACCGTCACGGCACCCGCACCCGCCCCGCCGTCTATCGTGAGGGCCGGCGCCGAACCGCCGCCGTTCACCACGGCATAACGATCGCCGCCGAAACGCTTGCCGCCGTACCCCTGCACCGCATATCCTTGCCCGATCAGGTTCACATCCTTGTTCACCGTCACGTTCTCCGTGTACGGGCCGGCCCCGGCATACACATACACGTTGTTCGCTCCGAACGCCTTGTTCACGCCGCCTTGCACCGTGTCCACCGGGCTCTCCGCCGTGCCGGCCCCCGATGCCGCCCCGCTCGCGTTGTCCACGAACACCACCTGCTCCAGCAGCGTGTACGGCCGGCTCCGGCTCGCCGTCGTCTCCTCGACCACCGACGAACCGGTCAGCTCCCGCCGCTGCGCCAGCCGGATATCGGGGTCCCGCATCACGTTCTCCGCCAGCCGCGCCTGGAAACGGCCCGGCCGGCTCTTGAAGGCCGCGCGCGCCGCCGCGAACGGGTTCTTGCCCGCCGACACCCGGCTCAGCTCGAACGGCACCTGCAGCCGGGCCCCCACGAAATAGCCGGCCGCGTCGCGTTGTTCGTCATCGAAAACCTGCGCGTCGACCAGCAGGCCCGGCAGCGCGCGCAGCTCGAGCCGGCCCCGGAACCCTCTGCGAATCTCGCCGCCCACGTTCGGGTCGAAGCAGTAATGCCCGCCGAACACGCGCGCCTCCACCTTCTCCGCCGGCAACGGCAGCTTCACGCCGAGTTCCAGGTCGAACCCCTGCATCGTGCCTTCGAACACGTCGAACCGATCGACCTGGTAGATGTCGACCTCCGAGTCCGTGCGAGTCTGCCGGATGGCGTTGCCCACCGCGTACGGGGTGGAGTAGCTTACCCGGCTGCCCGTGCCCAGCCGCGTACGCTCTTCGTCCGTGCCCGCGAACGCCGTCTTGTCTTCCGGCAAGTAGTAGTTGGCCCGGAAATCGACCCACTCGCTCAGCGCTTCAAACCCCACGCCCACCTGCTGAAAGCGGTTCTCCGCCGCCGTCCACCGCGAATCGTAATAAAGGTTCGCCCCCAGGATGAGGTTCCTGAACGGAAACAGATGCCGGTAGCCGAGCCCGACGTTCAGTCCCTCGTCCGAGTCGTCGTTGAATGACGCGCGCGGATCCACGAACAGAATGCCGTTCTCGCCCACCTGCTCCAACGGCAGGAACAGGTCCACCTGCCCCTCGACCTTCTCGTCGCCCACGCCCCCGCCAATCGTGAGCAGGCCCGGCGGCGGCGTCATGGCCAACTCGTCTTCGCAACCCGTCCAGTCGAACCCCTGCCCCAATACCCCCCCCAGAGGGCAAAGGACCAGCACGGCGAGAAGAACACGGCGCAGGGCGCGTGTGCGGAAGAATGGGAGCATGGAAGGATGAAGAGTTGGATGGGTGACAGGGCGGCGGCCCCTTCTTCCGATTCCGCAGTGCGTCCCGTGTGCCATGGTTCCATCCTTTCCCGGGCGAATCACGCCGGCTGGCCGCACTGTAACCGCAGCCGTCGCGTGTTGTCAATATCCGGGCAGGCTGTCCGCCCACTCCTTGCTCGCATCTCCAGGGCCTACGCGGTATCCTGCCCCTTTCCCGGAGGCCCCCATGCCGAAACGCCAGACGTTTGACGCGAAGCTTGCCGCGTTGCGCGAGTTGGAGGACACGCCGTTGTCGGAGCACGTGCTGCGCGAGCTGCGCAAGGCGCTGGCCGGCGCAAACAATGTCCTCGCCGCCAAAGCCGCGCAAATCGCCGGGCGTCGCGAATGGCGCGAGTTGATCGAAGACATGGCGCAGGCATTCGAGCGGTTCATGACCGACCCGGTCAGAACCGATAAGGGCTGCCACGCCAAAAATGCCATCGTGGAGGCCTTGAACGAACTGGACTGCATGGATCATGCCGTCTTCCTGCGCGGGGTCCGCCACGTGCAGATGGAACCCGCCTTCGGCCGGCCGGTCGACACCGCCGATAACCTGCGCGGGAACTGCGGCATCGCGCTCGTGCGTACCGGCTGCCCGGACGCGGCCACGGAGCTGACCACGCTGCTCGCCGACCCCGAACCGCAGGCGCGCCGCGCCGCCGTGAAAGGGCTGACGCTCCTGGCCGGGCCGGAAAGCGAACTGTTGCTCCGGTTCAAATGCCTGACGGGCGACACCGAACCCGACGTCATCGGCGAATGCCTTGCCGGCCTCATCGCCTTCGCCCCGGACCGCTCCATGGCGTTCGTGGCCGGCTTTCTGAAGGCCGACGATTCGGCCCTCGCGCAGGATGCCGCGCTCGCGCTGGGTAACTCGCGTACCGCGGAAGCCTGGCACATCCTGCGCCGGCGCCGCGAGGACAGCATCGACCCCGATTTCAAGAACATGCTGCTGCTGCCTATCGCGCTCACCCGCCAGGCGGAAGCCCTGGCCTATCTGCTGGCGCTCGTCAAGGACGCCCACCCCGATGACGCATGCGCGGCGGTCGAGGCGCTGAAGATCTACGAGGAAGACGATACGTTGCGCGAACGTGTGCAGACCGCGGTTGACGGGCGGGATGAAGCGGCGGTGAAGGAAGCCTGGAGAGATGGAAGAATGGACGATTCGACGGGTGGGCCTCCCGCGCCGCTTGAGCGCGGGAGGCCCGAATAGGGCGCGTCCCCGGCACCACCACCCGCTCACGCCCCCTTCTTCATCGACCATCAACCATCACCCGTTCTGCAACACGGGGGTTGCAATTCCGCCGCGGAATGCAAACAATAAGGGCTTCGACCATGGGACATGCCACCCGGGCACGGCCCCGGTGGCTGTATGTTTGGCAGCGCGGGGGGGCGACGGGAAAAAACATGAAGACGGTGCGACTCGGGCTGATCGGGTGCGGGGGGATCGGACGCCATCATTCGAACGCGCTGCGCAAGGTGCCCGGCGCGCAAATCACGGCGGCCGCGGACGTCTCCGAGGAGGGCTTGAACCGCTATAAGGAGGAGTTCGGCGTGGACCGAACGTATCCGGACTACGCCGATATGCTCGCGGCGGAAGAGCTGGATGCCGTCCTGGTCTGCGTGCCGACCTTCCTGCACCACGCCGCCGCCGTGAAGGCCGCCGACTCCGGCGTGCACGTGTTTTGCGAGAAACCCATGGCGCGCACCAACGCGCAGGCCGAGGAGATGATCGAGGCATGCCGCGCAAACCACGTCCGGCTCCAGATCGGGTTCGTGCGCCGGTTCGACAACTTCTGGGGCAAAGCCAAGGAAATCGTCGACGGCGGCGCGCTCGGCCGAACCGTCGTCTGGCGCCAGATCCAGGCCGGCCGCGGGCCCCGCTCCTGGTTCATGGACCGGGAAAAGGGCGGCGGCCCGCTCCTCGACGGCATGATCCACAACATCGACTTCGCCCACTGCATGTTCGGCAAACCCGTCAAGGTGGCCTCCGGCCTGACCCGCCTGCGGGAGACGACCGCCGTCGATACCGGCACCGTCTGGGTCGACTACGAATCGGGCCATGCCATGACCAACTCGTGGTCATGGGGACTGGCGGGCAAGATGCAGACCGTCGCCGGTATGGATATGATCGGATCCGACGGCGTGCTGTTGTTCCCCGGCGCGTTCGATTCCCAACCCTACGCGTCGCAGTTCGATCCGAAAACCGAGGGCCTGTTCCTGCTGACCCGCGGCGACGCGGAAAGCGAACCGGTCGTCTATGCGAAGAACGACATGTTCGTGGACCAACTCAAACACTTTTCCGACTGTATCGGAACCGGAAACGAGCCGAAGGTAACGGGGGAGGACGGGCGGCTCGCGCTGCGCGTGGCGCTGGCCGCCCTGCAGGAGGAGAACCTGTGATGAAGATCGGTGTGACGCAGCTCTGTATTCCAGGCCCGATTGACGAGGTCGTCGGCAAGACCCGGGACTGGGGTTATGACGTGCTGGAACTCAACATCAAGGCCGACGACGGCGTGCTGCATCTCGGCATGTCCGATGCGGAGAAGAAAGCCGTCGCGCAGAAGATCGCGGATGCCGGCATCGAACTGGTCTCGCTCGTCGCCGGGGCCGTGCGCCCCTACTCCATGCTGGCCCGCGATGCCCGGGAGCGCGACAACGCCGTCGAGCGCTGCCGGCAGGTGCTCGACACCGCCGCGGTGATGGGCGCAAACACGATCCTGCTCGTGCCCGGCTCGCTCGTGCCCGAGGTGTGCTACGATGAAGCCATGGAACTGGTGATCGACTCGCTCCGGAAGGCCGCGCCGCATGCCGAACGCGCGGGCGTGCATATCGGCATCGAACCGGTGTGGAACAAGTTCCTCGTCTCGCCGATGGATATGAAACACGTCATCGAACAGGTCGACAGCCCCTTCGTCGGCGCCTATATGGACACGGGCAACATGCTGTTCTGGAACCTGCCCGAGCACTGGATCCGGATCCTCGGCGCGCACATCAAGAAGATCCACTTCAAGGACTTCAAACGCGAGCGGATGAACATCGCTTTTGTCCAACTGCGGCAGGGCGACGTGAACTGGGAAAACGTCATGCGCGAAATACGCGCCGCCAACTACGACGGCCCCGTCATCTCCGAGGTCGGCGGCGACGAGGCGCAGATGGCCGAAACCGCGCGGCTCATGCGCGAGATCGTGGCCATGGCGGGTTAGACGGGCAGGGCGACGACGGGCCGGCCCCGCCGTGCGGGGCAACACCTGCACCCGTCGCGCGCCGGCTACGCGCCCCGCCGGGCCAGGCCCGCGCCCATCAGGCAGCGTTCGACATAGGGGTGCAATCCGTCCGGAATCTGACTGACCCATTTCGAGTCGGTGTGATGGTCGTCAAGCTCCGGCTTGAATGCCTTGTCGACGGGATACATGAAGAAGCAGCTGTTGATGCTGTGCACCGGAATGCCGTTGGGGCCGTCGGGAAAGATGGTCTCGGCGGTGTGAATGATGGGCCCTACGTTGCACGCGATCCCCACCTCGTCGCGTGCCTTGCGGACCGCGGTGTCGCGCATCATCTCGCCTTTCAGCACGCGCCCGCCCGGCACCCACCATTCCCCTTTCGCGGGCGGATCCTCGCGTTTCACCAGCAGCACCGCGCCGCCCGCCACAATCGCGATATCCACGCAGGGGATCGGTACGTTCTCGAGAATCTGATTGTACAGCTCCTGCGGAATCCAGTTGGCCATCGTTCCGTCCCTCCCATGCCAAACCCCGGCGGCCGGCAGACCGCGGCCCGCACGGAGCCCGCGGCGCAGCCGCATTATCCAATACCACCCGCACCCCGCCTGTCAAGCGCGCAGCCGCCGATTGCCGGCCGGCCCCACAACAGTCTGTTCGGCGGGCCTTGTGCCGCTCGCGAAAGGGCTCGACCAAACCCGCCGCGCCACGTATTCTGTGCCGGGGAAAACCGGGCGGGTCAAGCCGCCGCGCGGAAGCAGCCATGGACTCTCGCGACCAGCAGATCAAGCGCGAAACCCGCGTTCTGCGCGCGTTCCAGAGAAAGGCGGACGACGTCTCGAAACTGATCCTCAACACGGATCTGCCGTGGGTCGATATCGAGATCAGAATCGACGCGCTGCGACGCGAGTGCGAACGGCTCTTCCCGGGCAAGTCGGCACTGTTCGACCGCATCTACGGAAGCCGGTTCGCGCGGCTCAGAACCCAGTGGCGCAGGTCGGAGTAGACCGGAATGCGAATGGCGAGCAGGGCGCGAATCATGCTGAGCGCCGTGGCGGCGATGGCGCTGAACGGCCTGGGTGTCGCCCACTCGCAAGCGGCGGGCACGAACGACCCCGGCGCCGAGACGCCCTCCCTCTCCCAGCCGGGCGCGCCGTTCGGCGTGATGCCGGAACGGTTCCGGGAATACGAACAGGACTTTGACCGCGCGCACGAGAAGCTCTCGGACAACATCGTCCACATCGCCGAACGCATCGACCGCTATCTCGGCCGCAAGATCTGCGATCCCAGCCAGCTGACGGCGATGCTCGATGTCGAACTGGGCTGGGAATACCGGCAGGTCGACGGGTTCGCCGCCCTCGTAGGGGTCGGCGGCCAGATCGAACTGCCCGCCCTCCACGAACGGCTCAGCCTGTTCCTCGACCGATTCGATCCCGACGCCGACGCCACGCGCGACCTGGAACTGAAACCGGAAGAGGAGGAATTCGAGGCCGGCTTCCGGCACGAACTGATCGAGTGGGGCGACCGCCTGTCCGCGCGCGTCGACGTGAGCGCCAGGCTCGCCATGCCCATCGTCGTGCTGACCAAACTGCGGATCGACCAGAAGATCCGGATCGAGCCCTGGCTGCTGAAGTTCGATGAGTATGTCTTCTGGTACAGCGACGAGGGGTTCGGGCTCACCACCCGGGCGACCGCGCTGCGGCGGCTGCCCCAGGCCGCTTTCTTCAGGTCCAGCACGAAAGCCACACTCTCCGAGGCCACCGACGGCGTCGAGATCGGGCAATCGCTGCTCGTCGTGCGGACGTTGCGCGAGAAACACACCATTGGCAGCCACCTGTTCGTCATCGGCCACACCGCGCCGGAACCCGAAGCCGACATCTACGCCTTCCAGGTGAAATACCAGCGCTGCTGCTGGCGCAAGTGGTTCGGCTACGAGATCACACCGGAAATCGCATGGGAACTCGACAACGAATACCGCCCGAACCCGGGCGTCAAGTTCGAGGTCGTCATCACACTCGGACGGTGAGCGGCGTACATGGACCGCGATCGGCGGCGTTTGGCGTTGCATTCCGGCAAAGGCACAGGTAGCCTTGGGCCTTTACGCAATTTAAGTGGCCAACACGTTGTTCAGTGGCGTCATTGGCGCTTCGCGCGTCATTAGGGCTGGCGCCTGTCATTGGGCCTTCGGCCGTCATTCCGGGTGATCATGACGCGAGCGAAGCGAGCCAGTGACAGCGAAGCAAGTGACGCGGAGCGAATGACGGCCCGAAGGGCCACTTGTTCGAGCAGGGCGAAAAAAAGCGTAGGTGCAACCGGGGAGGAATCGGCAATGCAATACGGTATTCGGGTCGGGATGCTGAGGACGTCTTTCGAAACCGCACATGAAGAAGCGGGCAAGCTCGGCTTTGACGGGGTGGAACTGGAGGTCGGGCCGAAGGCCGCGCAGGAAGGCAGCCCGCTGTTCGACGCCGCGCAGCGCGACGCCCTGAAGAAACGGATGGCCGCCTGCGGGGTCGTCACCTCATGCGTCTGCGTGGGCGGCTTCTGGCAATACGGGCCGGCCAGCGCCGAAGAGGCGCTGCGCGACACGGGCAAAGATATCCTGCGCAAGACGATCGAAGCGTGCGCGGCGATCGGGACGGGCTACATTCTCACCCCGTTGAACAACTCGGGACAGGCACCAGAGGTGGCCACCGCACGCTGGCTCGAGTTCCTGCAGGAACTGAAAGCCGACGCCGAGGCGCACAAGGTCATGGTCTGCCTCGAGCCCTGCGCGCGGCCGGGCATGGGCACCGACGCCGAGGTCAAGGCCCTGGTCGACCGGACGGGCTCGCCGTACGTCCGCGCCTATTTCGACGTGTCGAACATGCACGCGGCCGGCACCGACCCCGTGACGGGCCTCAAGGCGCTCGGCAGCGCCTATGTCGGCCACATCCATATGAAGGACCGCAAACCGAACCCGCCCGGCAGCGAACGGCCGTTCTCGACCGTCGCGCTCGGCGAAGGGATCCTCGACTTCCCCGGTATCGCCGCCGCCATCCGCGAGATCGGCTACGACGGCTGGCTGACGCTCGAAACCCCGACGGGCGACGACCCGAAGCCGTCAGCCCGGAAAGACCTCGCCTTCATGAAGGCGCTGTTCTGAATGCCTCCCGCGCGGCGCGGGAGGCATTCAGTCCCAGACCGCCTCGACGCTGGACGTCTCGTTCACTTCCCGGGAGCTGAGCGCTATGTCGAGCGTGGCCTTCGCACACTCGCGGCCGAGATCAAGCGTGAGCGGCTCGAACCACTGCGGCGTGCGAAGCGACCGAGCGCTGACCACCTCATGCGTGAAGAACGGCTGCCCGCGCTCGTTCCGAAAACAGAGCACGATTCTCGCGTCCGTCAGCCGGCCGTCACCCGTCAGACGCAAGGACAGCGTGATCTGGCTTTCCGTCCCTTCGCCGCCCACGAATTTCCGCGTGCGGACCAGCACGGGTTCGACACCCGCCCGGGTCGCGGGCCGCACGCTGCGTTCCTGCACCGGCACCTTCACCGGCACAGGGTCGGCCGCCAGACAGACGTACATCGAATCGAGCCAGAACGGGCCGGACAGCGTCTTCAGCGTGTAGTTCATCGAGAACCCGCACAGTTCCGTGTGGCCCGGCTTCAGGATCTTCGCCAGCGGCACGTCCACAAGCTGCCACGTGGCTTCCAGCCCGTCGACGGTCACGTAGTCGCGAAGATGCCCGAACAGCAGGCCCTTGTCCTGCTCGGGCTCCTTCATCTGCTGGCCCGCCGTCCCGCGGCTGTTCAGCCAGAACGTGAAGTCGTGGCCGCCGCCGAGCCCGGCGTTGACGTAGAACCGAAGCCGGCCGCCCTTCTCGCGGTAGCCGCTCACGTCAACGGGCGGGAAGCTCAACCGAAGCCCGTGCTGATACGGCGTGTAGAGCCGGTCCGCCTGCACGGCCTTCGCCGAACCGCCCTGAGTGGGATAGTCGACGAGCGCCTGTTCCGTGCCGCCCTTCTTGCCGAACGTGAGACCGTCCCCGTCCTTCATCAGCCAGCGCATGCTCCCCTCATTCCCGCGCGCCTCCCGCAACTCCACCACTTGCCCGCGCAGCATGGAAAGCAACTCCTCCAGCTTGCGCACGTGGGCGTCGTGGTCCGGGTCGTTGTACAGCCGGTTCTGCGCCCCGCTGTGCCACCGGTTCAGGTGGCTCATCGGGCTCATGTCCTTACCCTTGAGCCGCGCCTCCATGCGCGCCGCTGTCGCGTTGTCCGCCTGCACCCGGGCAACCGCCGCGGTCAGCCCCGCTATAAGATCCGGTGTCGGCGTCCCGGCGCGGACCCCTTCCTCCAGCTCCAGCGTCGCGAGCCGGTACGAGGCGTACGCCAGCGTGCGCGCGCCCTGCTGGCACAGCCGGTGGAAGTAGCGCGCGCGCCCCTCCCCGAACAAGTCCTGCTCGCCCGCCTCCAGCCACGCCCACACGCGTTCCAGCCCCTGCACCCCCTTCTTCACCGCCCCGTACTGCTGCGCCATGCGCGCCGCGCCGTTCGTGACGTCGCCGCGCATCGATCCGGCAATCACGTCGGGCTGAAGCGCGTACGACGGGCTGATGCACCCTTTGAACATGTCCGCCAGTTCGTATGCAACCGGCTCCCCGTACCACTCCCCGACGAATTTCGGCAGCCACTCGTCGAAGAATACCGCCGGCTCCGCCCCGTCGCGGTCCACGTCGAGGCTGCCGGGGTAGTCGAACGCGCCGGGCGTGTCCGGGTTCCAGATGTACTGCGCGCACGCAGGCAGCCCCGCGGGCCCGCAGCCGGGCGGGCACATGATCCACGACGGCCGGCCGTCGCGCCGCAAGAACGTGCGCGCGTTGGCGAGCCGCCCCGAAAAGAGCGCGTTCCAGCGCTGGTCCCCGCCGTTGTTGTTCGGCATCCAATACACAAGCACCTGCGTGCGGTTGAACACCTCGTAGAAAAGCCTGATGTTCTCCGGCGTGTTCTCCCGAACGCACACGCCCAGGTTCGGGTCGCGCGGAAGCCGCTCGTTCAGCGTGCGCCAGTAGCGAAGCGTCTCCCCGTATGGCCCGCTGGCCGGACGCGTGAGAATGTGGGCCTGGTACGGATACTGAACAAAACTGAAATACGTCAGCTCCGGCGCGTACTTCCTCAGGGCCTCGTACCAGATCGTGAACACGTGCGCGTCGGCCGCACCGTGATCGTCCCCGAACCGCTCGCGGCAGGCCTCGCACCGCCCGTTCCAGCCGCCCGGATTCTCGTAGCCGCCCCCGTCAAACGCGTGAACATAGGACATGCGCGTGCCCGTCCGGGCGTAGAGCTTCGCTATGTCCTCCGCGCGCCGGCGGTTGTGTTCGTCCAACGACCAGCAGAAGTACTGCTTGTGACTGCCGTGCCGGACACACCGCGTGATGACCGGGTCCTTGTCGTCGCGCGGCGACGTGCCGACATTCGATTTCTGCGTCTCCTGGAATACCATGCCCCGCGCCCACGCATAGTCGCTGACCGCCTTCACCGTCCGGCAATACAGATCGGCCTTCTCGGCCCCGCCCAACTGCTTCGCCAGTTCCTCGATACTCTCCGCCGGCGGCTGGCCGCCAAGGAGATGGTTCAGCTTCAGGCGAAAGAACTCGTCCACGATCGCCTTGTTCACCGCCAGGAAATCGGCAATCGTCTTCTCCAGGCCAGGGCCGCCCTTCTTGATTTTCTGCCCCAGCGTCCAGAGCGTCGGCTCGCGGCGCAGCGCGGTCCAACGGCCGACTGAACGCAGCGCGAACGACGGCCAGTCGCGTATCCGCGCGCCGAGCACCACAACCGCCCCGCCCCCCTCCTTCACAAGCATGCGGCGGAACGTCACCGCTGCCCACAGCAGGCCCTGCTCGTCCGCACCGACCAGCCGCACCCGATCCGATGCCGTGCTGTCGATCAGGTACCCTTCGCCCCGATCCGGCACCTCCCTATCCGCCGCCGTCCGCACGGACAGGACAATGCGCCGCCCTCGAAAACCAGACTCGGCGCCCGTCCCCGCCGCCAGAACCGGAAGCGGCTGCGCGCCAAGGTCGGCCAGGCGCAGATTGATTTCGGAAACTGCAATCTGGAACTTCTCCGGCGCTCCGCCCGGCATGACAAGTGCCGATTCCCCAAGCGGCTGGTCCGGTGTGCGGCGGACCTCCCGGGGAACAGGAATGATGTTCAGCGCCGAAACCGCCGCCGTGCACCGCCGCCCCGACACCAAAATCGCCGCGGCAAACACGAATACGCACAACATACGCCCAGCTCGGCTCATCGTTTAGACCCTCCGTTCCGGCCCTGTCCAAGGTATGATCCGACAGAAAAGGTATGTGCCCTATGCTTGACTTAAACGCTTAAGTATTCTAGCGTACCGGTCCCGATCCGTCAAGAGGGGACAAATGCTCCGACCGCTCCGCGCACAAGCGGCGGAACAGGGCGCCGGCTACGACCGCACCCGCACGGCCTTGCCGGTGGCGGCGGATTTGTAGACCGCCTCCGTCAACCGCGCCACTTCCAGCGCATAGGTGGGGCGCTGGTAACCTTTCCCGCCGCGGATCCACTTGAAAAAGGCGAGGTCGGGCGATTCAGGCGTCAGCGACCGCGGCAGTCGGATCGGCTGCTCGTTGAGCGTGGCGTACCGGATAAGCCACTGATGCTGGTGGACGGCGATGCACCCCTTGTCGCCGTGAATGCTGAACCGCTCGTCATGGCCGCTGGCATTGCCGATGGTCGTGAGGCTGCCGATGGCGCCGTTGTTGAAGCGGACAGACACCGACGTATTGATGTCGACACGGCAGCCGTCCTTGTCGAGCACCGCCTGGACTTCCTTCACGTGCAGGCCGGAGAGGAACAGCATGGCCGCCACCAGATGGCTGCCCGTATCCATGAACATGCCGCCTCCCGCCAGCTTCGGATCGCCACGCCAGCCGTGCCCCCGGCCCCAGCGCTGGGTTACGTAGCCGACGACCGACCGAATCTCGCCGATCCCGGCGCTGTCGATCAGTTCCCGAATGTACCGATAGACGGGCTCATGATGCCTCTGGTAGCTGACGTGCAGGATCCGCCGTTTGCGCTTGCTGAGTTCCAGCAGTCGCGCGGCGTGCACCGCCTTGATGGTGAGCGGCTTCTCCACCAGCACATGCAGCCCACGCTCCAGCGCGTACGCCGCCTGCGCGTAGTGCTGGGAATGCGGCGTGCTGATGATGACGGCGTCAAGCTGTTCACGTTCGATCATCCGCCGGTGACCGGCGTACAGGGACAGCGGCTTGCCCCATTCTTCCGCCAGCCGGCTCATCGATTCCGGGACAGGATCGCAGGCCGCGACCACCTTGGCCGTCCGCGCCGCCCGGATTCGGGGCAGATGGCCCCGCCGCATGTTGCCGCCGCACCCAATCAGCCCCACCCTCACCTGCCGTCCTGTTGCCATGAGTCCATCCTCCGGCCCCGCTGTTCCGTTCCCCCATACCCAAAAACTTGCTCAAAAACTTGCTCGAGAACTTACTCGAGAACTTACTCAAAAACTTGCTCGGGAACTTACTCGAGAACTTGCTCAAAAACTTACTCGAGAACTTACTCGAGAACTTACTCGAGAACTTACTCGAGAACTTACTCGAGAACTTACTCG
>JAFGHX010000226.1 GCA_016929905.1 Kiritimatiellia bacterium | reverse complement strand
CCAGATATGCCGTTTGTAGTTAACGCCGTAAGGCGTGTGGCAACGTGCGAGTCGGGTTTTGAGACAGCCTCTCCTCGCGAGCCGGGTCCCGGCGAGTCAGAGTTCAATCGTCAATTGTCAATTCTCGAGTGGGGGGCCTGCCGATGGCTGAGCTGAGAGCAAAGGGGATCATCGAGCTGGTGCCCGGTCTGTACCTGCTGGCCGGGCCCGGCGGCTGTTCGCGTTCCATTCCGAACTACCGCGGCTGCTGCGTGTATCTGATCCGGGGCACGGGCGACCGGTATCTGATGGTGGACACCGGCTACGCGCAGTACACGGACACGTTGGTGCAGTTGCTGGCCTCGCTGGGGATCACGCCTTCGCGCATCTCGGTGATTGCGGGCACGCACGCGCACGAGGACCATCTTGGCGGCTGCGCGTTTTTTCAGGGCGAAGGCGCGCGGCTCGCCATTCACGAGGCGGCGAAGAGTCGGACGGACGCGTTCCTGGTGCGGGTGCGCCCGGACATCCTGCTGGAAGATGCCAGGAGTTTCGAAGCGAACGACGTGGAGTTCCAGACCTACCATACACCGGGCCACACGGCGGACAGTTGCTGTTTTCTGACGACGATCTCGGGCAAGCGAGTGCTGTTTGCCGGCGACATTACGGGCTGGTTCTTTCCCGGGCAGGGCTCGGACTATGCGCAGATGGTCGCCTCCGTGCAGAAAGTGCGGAGTCTGAAGGTGGATTTGATCTGCGGGGGGCACTGGCTCGTGGACGAGGATATTCCGGGCTACTGGGAGAAGCGAGCCAGATCGGTGGGCGAGGGGATCTACTCGCTGGTCGACCGGTTCGGCTCCGAGCAGCACCGGGCGGCGACGGGGCAGCGGTTGTTGGGCCTCGGTGGTTGATGGGGCCGCGGTCGCCTGTCGCGGATCGAGGATAGCGGAGCGAGGATGGCGGACCGCGATTCGTCCGCATAGCCTTCGCCAGCCCTCTCTTTGCGCCTCTTGTGCCTTTTTTGCGGCTATTCTCCTGCGCGCTTGCGCAGACTCGTCAAGTGTAGCCAGAGCCCGCTACGCCGGGATTGCCGGCACGGACAGGCGTCCAGGACCGAACGTTCATGACTGACGACCCACGCCGACTGACCGAAGCGACCAAGCACCGGGAAGGCCGCTACGGCGGGTTCTCCTTTGGCGGCCAGGCGCCTGACGGGGTGGTGGTCCACAAGCCGTTGCCGGCCGGCACGGTATTTCCGAACGGGGCGCGGGCGGCGTTGCTGCTCACGTTCGATGTCGAGGGCAACTACGGCAACGGGGCCGGCGATATCCGGGTGGAACTCGCGAACTACCGCCGCATCTGCGAGCGGCTTGCGGACAACGGCGTGCCGGCCACGTTCAATATTGTCGGGCAGATGGCCGAGGAGCACGGGCCCGAATTCGTGGAGTGGATGCTGGCGGCGGGCTGCGAGATAGCCTCGCACGGGTACGTACACGACATGAACAAGCGCCACGGGGGCGACCGGGTTTATGCGGGGCACTACGGCCGGCGAGAGATCGAGGCGCAGATCCGCGACGGTGTGGCGGCGCTGAATGCGATCCGGGCGGGCGCCGTACGCGGTATCCGTTTGCCGTACGGGCACTTCAACGAATATGCCTACGCGGCGATGGCCGCGCTCGGCCTGCGCTGGGCGAGCAATGTGGGGATCGACGACTTCATTGTGCCGGGCCAGGGGTTCGGTCCGGCGCCGTTCCAGATGCAGCTTGGCGACACGCGCTATCCGCTCGTCGAAATCCCGCTCGACAGCCAGACGTACGACTGGTCGGTCTGGATGGCGGGCGAGCGCCAGAACCGGGAATTTGTGGAGGCCGTCCGCGCGTATTGCGATGCGCGTTGTATCGCGTTCGAACGCACGCCGACCGGCGCCGTCGGCGTCTGGTATCGCCGCATGCTGGATGCCGTCGAGAACGAAACGGTCTTCACGCTGCTGTGCCACCCGACGAACCTGGCCGTCCGGAGCGTGAAATGGGGCGATCCGGTCGAGGAATTCCTGTTCCCGGTGATCGACCGACTCGGCGCGCTGCACCGCGGGCGCGAGGCGTGGGTCTGCACGTGCGCGCAGATGGCGGAGTTGTACTGGGCGGAATTCGCGTCGGAGTACCGCCTTTAGGCGGAAGTTTTCGCGCACCTTCAGGTGCGCGTGCCGGCCGGGCGCGCGCCTGAGAAGTGCGCGTGTGCGGGCGCGCCTGAAGGCGCGCCCAGGCTTCCGCCTAAAGGCGGAACTCTGGCACGACACATTCAGGAAGTCGCAAGATACAATGTACAACCTATTCTGCTCACTCACTCCCAGACGCCAATTCCTCAAACGTCTCGTCAAGACCTTCCTGGCCGCGGCGGTCTGCCCGGCATGCAGGGCGCGTGGCGAGCCAGCCACGAATGACGCCCAGCCCAAACCCACCGGGCTGGTCTATGACCCCGTATACAAGAAACACCTGACCGGGCCTAGGCACCCCGAATCGCCCGCGCGCTACGATGCGATTGTGAGCGGCTTGTCGGATGCCGGGCTGCTGAAGCGACTCGAACCGGTGCCGGTGCAACCCGTGCCGCGCGCCGCGCTGCTGGCCTGCCATACGGCGGGCTATCTGGCGACGGTGCAGCGTGACGTCGCGGCGGGTCTCTCGCGTCTGAGCACGGGCGATACGGCTATTTGCCCCGATTCCCTCGAGGCGGCACTCGCCGCGGCGGGCGGCGTGCTTGGCGCGGCAGATGCGGTTGCGGCGGGTACGCTGCGCAATGCGTTCTGCGTGGTCCGCCCGCCGGGCCACCATGCGTCGGCGGAGCGAGGGATGGGTTTTTGCCTGTTCAACAACGTGGCGGTCGCCGCGCGGCACGTGCAGAAGACGCGCAAGTTGAAGAAGGTGTTGATTGTGGATTGGGATGTGCATCACGGGAACGGCACCCAGGACATCTTCTATCGGGACGGTTCGGTGTTCTACTTCAGCACGCACCAGTCGCCCTGGTATCCGGGAACGGGCCGCGCGGACGAGACGGGCGAGGGCGACGGCGCGGGCACAACGCTGAACTGCCCGTTTCCGGCCGGCGCCGGCCGGGCGGAGATTGTGGGCGCGTTCAGGAACCGACTGGTCCCCGCTGCCGACGAATTCAGGCCGGATTTCGTTCTGATCTCCGCCGGGTTCGATTCCCGCGCGGGCGATCCGTTGGGCGGGTTCAGGTTGAGCGACGCGGACTTCGCCGAGTTGACCGGGATCGTGTGTGCCATCGCGCGCCGGCATGCGGGTGGCCGGCTCGTCTCCGTGCTGGAAGGCGGGTATGAGTTGGGCGGGCTCGCCTCGGCGGCCGCGGCGCATGTGCGGATGCTGCTGGGCTGAGCAAGGACGGAGGCGGGCGATTTGCCCGCGAAAGGGGCGCGAAAAGCGCGCGAAAAGGCCGCAGGCAGCACGCAGACGCCGGCGCGTCCGGCGTAGAGTCGAGTGCTGCTCGTGGTGAGTTGCGGGAATCGAAAGGATTGCCGCGAGGCGACGCTTCTTGCTATCCGGGACTGACGAGGCCTCGCGGCAATCCTCGATTCCCGCAACGAGCCCTTTCAGAGACGGAATGGCCCGAGAGGCCAGACTCGTCGTTGGGGCGGCAGAGCGGCCGGTAACGCTTTGCGTCACCGGCGACACCAGCATGTTCTACAGACGATTGACGGGTGCAGGGCCGATCTGCGATCAGCCCGGCCCGCTCGCGGCCTGCCCGAGCAAGTTTCCCTTCTCGTGGGGCCTGGGTTCTTCCGAATTTACGGCTGCGGGTTGGCCGTGGGGATGCCTTCGGCGGCCAGCCATTGCCGGAACGGTTCGTGTGCGAACAGGGCGTCGGCGATCTGTGCGTAGCCCTCGGCGGTGGTATGGCTGGCGTCGGTGAAGACGTCGCTGGGCAGGTCCGGCACGCGGAAGCAGGCGATTCCGGCCTCGTGGAGCCAGGCCTCGATCTCGGCGCGCAGCGCGTGGTATTTCGTCCGGGACTCCTCCTCCATCATGTAGGGATTGAACGGACCGAGCAGCACGAACACGCGGTTCCGCCGCGCGCGCAGCGTGGCCAGCGTGGCCCGGAACGACTGCCACTGGAACGAGTCGGCCAGCGGGACCCATGGGTAGTTCTGTACCTTCATGCGCCGCTTCGTCCAGGGGACGGGGCGGCTGTGCGGGCGCGCATTCTCTTCCATGTGCCGCGCGAGCGCGTCGCGCGCGGCGTACGGATTCTTGAGCGGGTGCTCCGCGATCCAGGCTTTGAGATCGAGGTTGTCCTGGTAGAGCACTTTGACGTGATTGAGGAACCCGAGCAGGCTCAGACGCCGTGCGGCGACGCGGTCCGCCCGTTCGCGCCACGTGGCTTTGTAGCACGGAATTCGCGGCCGGAACTGCGGGACGAGCCCCGGATGCTGGAACCGGAACTCCGCTTCGCCTGTCAGGTCGACGTTTCTTGCATGCAGCCACAGCGGGTTGAAGTTGATGATCACGGCCTTGTTGCGCACCGCCCGCGCATAGTGCGTGACCAGTCCGTTGGCCGCGGCCGGGTGCAGGCCGTTGACGCCGATATTGACGAACGCGTCGCGGCGGGCGCAGCGGCTGAAGCAGCGCGGCAGCGTATTGGTGGCGGCGACGTATTCGCCCCACACCACCGAATCGCCGAGCATCAGAACGGGATAGCGCCGGGCCGCCTGGCGCGTCCAGCGCGCGTACAGCCAGTAGTCCTCGCTCAGTTCGTAGGGCATTCTGAACGAGACGTCCGGCGCGAAGGCCTCCCACCGCGCCCACATGCGCGGGATGGCCGCCAGCAGCAGGACGAGCAGCAGCAGGGCGACCAGCCACTCTTTGCAGGAGAGCCGTACGGCGTTTGAGCTGAATTTTTCTGTGCTATCGTGTTTCATTGTGCATTCACAGCATCCGGCGAGAGCGGCTCACCACAGGTTTCCGCCGCAGGCGGACGGGCAGCCCTCCAACCGGCGCCAACCATCGCCCGCATGGAGGGCGAGGCTGAGCCGAGCCGGGGCCCCGTCGTCCGTCGGGGGATTTCGACGAAATCCCCAATCCCACCTCGGATGCGGGGTCTTCGACAAGGTTCTCGACAAAGTTGGCTTCCTTCTCCGCGCCCTTCCGCCTTCGCCAAGGCTACGGCGGACAGGCTACGACGACGTTCATGAATAGATCAGGCTAGAATTGCTGATAGATAAACGCCTGGCCTTGCGATCCGCTGGTAAAAATCAGAAACGCGATCATGAGCACGACGAGCGCGATCCGCACCGGGCGACGTTCCAGGACCGTTCTGAGCCGCGATTCGAACACGAACTGGTAGAGCCATACGCCGAGCACGAGGGCGAGCAGCACCAGGGGGAACTTCGGGTTTTCGAACGGGCCGCGGACTATCTTCTTCAGGATGAGATTGGCGTTGGCGAAGCCGGCGGCGCGGAAATAGACCCAGCTCAGCATGACGAACGCGAAGACCCAGACTCGCTTGAAGACGGCGGGCAGCTTGTCCCGGTAGAACCGGTTGCTGTCGAGCACCTTGTTGAGGCACAAGCCGAGCGCGTGGACGAACCCCCACATGACGAACGTCCAGGCGGCGCCGTGCCAGAGCCCCGAGACGAGCATCACGACGATCAGGTTGCGGTAGGTGCGCCATTCGCCGCGGCGGCTGCCGCCGAGCGGGATGTAGACATAGTCGCGGAACCAGGTGGAGAGGCTGATATGCCAGCGGCGCCAGAAGTCGCTGAGGCTCGTGGCGAGGTAGGGATTATCGAAATTGAGCATCGCGTTGATGCCGAGCATGCGCGCGATGCCGCGCGCCATGTCGGTATAGCCGCTGAAATCGAAGTAGATCTGCCAGCAGAACGCGAAGGTGGCGGCCAGCAGCGTGAGGCCGTCGAACTCTTCGGGGAACTCGTATACCTTGTTGACGTAGAGTGCGAGGAAGTCGGCGAGCGCCACCTTCTTGAACAGGCCGACGACGAACAGGGAGAGGCCGTCGCCCACGTCTTCGGCCGTGATCGTGGCGGGTCCGCGCAATTGCGGCAGCATGTTGCCCGCGCGTTCGATCGGGCCCATGACGATCTCCGGGAAGAACGCGATGAAGGCGGCATAGCGCACCACGTTGCGTTCCGGCTGAATCGTGCCGCGGTAGCAGTCCACGACATAGCTGATGGAGCGGAACGTGAAGAACGAGATGCCGACGGGCAGCCAGATGGAGGGGGCCGGCAGCTTGAGTTCGAGCCGGCCGGCCGCGAGCAGGGCATTGAGGCTTTCGGTGACGAACCCGGCGTACTTGAAGAAGCCGAGCAACAGCACGCTGTTGACCACGCTCAACACGAGCAGCAGCCGCTTGCGGCGTGCCGCGCGCAACCCGCGCCCGACCCCGTAGTCGACGGCGGTGAGGTAGAGCACCAGCAGCAGGAACAGCGGGTTCCACCACGCGTAGAAGACGTAGCTGCCGAGCAGCAACCACGCGGTGCGCAGGCGCGTGCGGGCCAGCAGCAGGTACCCCGCGTAGAAGACGCAGAAAAAGGCGGCGAAACTCCACGATTGAAAGGACACGTGATACCTCAGGGGCTGGGACCGTGGGACCGTGGGACCGTAGGACCGTGGGACCGTAGGACCGTGGGAACGTGGGACCGTGGGACCGTGGGACCGTGGGACCGTAGGACCGTGGGAACGTGGGACCGTGGGACCGTGGGACCGTGGGACCGTGGGACCGTGGGACCGTGGGACCGTGG
>JAFGHX010000025.1 GCA_016929905.1 Kiritimatiellia bacterium | reverse complement strand
CGCGTCGGGTCACGAGTTCACGGGACGGGCTGGAAAGCCCGTCCTACGGCGCAGACCTCTTTCACGGGCGCACAGGCTGGAAGCTTGACCGCTTCCCTGTGGGACGGGCTTTCCAGCCCGTCCCCGCTTCGCGTCGGTTCACGAGTGCACGGGACGGGCTGGAAAGCCCGTCCTACGGCGCAGACCTCTTTGTCGTAAGCGACGCTTGCCCGCCAACTTGTCCGCCATAGCTCGTAGAGCGACGGCGGAAGCGCTGCACGAAGGCGGGTCGTAATCTTTGGCCTGCCGCGCCGTAGCTTCTGAGCGAAGGCGGGTCGTAAGCTTCGTGCGCCAACGTTCAGGAGAGAGGACTCGGAAGCGCTCACACGCGGCGCACGCAGGCGACCGCGTCGGAATCGAACGGCGGCTTGAGCGGGCTGCGCGCGGCGCCGCCCTCGACGGGCTCGCCCGGCACGACGCGGAAGGTGTTGGGCTCATACCATTCCACCGCCATCGGCCCGGCGGCCGCGGCGAGGTCGAGCGTGCCGCCGCCCGGCTCGGGGAAGTAGGCGACATAGGCCGTGCCGGGCTGAGCCAGGCAGAAGCCGGTCGAGCACAGTTCGCCGTGCGGCACGGCGTTGGCGAGGTCCAGGCTGCGCGCGACGGCGAGCGAATGCGCCAGGTTCTTGCGCAGCGGGTCCCACAACGGATTGTCGCGCTCGTTCACGTCGCCCCAGACCTTGAACCGCTCCAGCCCGTAGATCGGCTCGTACGGGTCCATGAGGATCGGGTTCAATCCGCGGCAGAAACTCTTCCAGACCCAACCGGGGTAGCCGCCCATGCCCCAGAGATGATCGGTATCGGCGAGGATCACCTTCGCCCCGTCCGCCGGCGGCGGGTCATCGCGGTACGGCGTGCCCGGCTCGTGGCGCGGCGAGATCCAGTCGGCGGGGCTGCGGTCGAGCTGCGCGTTGGTGACGGCGTCTTTGCCGCCGCCGCCGGATGTGATGCCGGCCGGGTGCTGATTCGGCTTGCTCTGCTGGTAATCCTTGATGAACGCGAGCATCTGGCACTGCCACGGCCAGGTCTCTTCGTAGTGCTCGTTGCCGATCTCGTAGAGCACGTTGTCGAGATCGTTCACCGTATCGATCACCCTGCGCACATACGCTTCCTGCAGGCGCGTGACGGACGGGTCGGCCAGCGTGTGCGTGCGGCGGCCGCCGTCGGTGCCGTTGGGATCGCCGTCGATCCCGTTGATGTTGTTGGCCTTGTTGAACGGGTGGCCGTGCCACGGGTTGGCGCCCTTGCCGGTGCGGTCGTTGACGCTCCAGCCCTGGAACAGCATGACGGAGACGTAGAAACCGCGCCGGCCGGCTTCCCCCACGCGCGTGCGGAGCCGGTTGAAGTAGGCTTCATCGAATGCGGTGAGATCGAACCGCGGCAGGCCGTCCAGAGCCGCGCCCGGGCCGGTGCGCCGGAACGGCAGCGGGCGCAGCGGGACCCGCTCGGGCGTGAAGTTATCCCACGTCGTCTGCTCCCACATCCAGCCGCGAATGAAATTGAAGCCGTACGATTCCAGCCAGTCGAGATACCCCGCGAAATCGAACACCCGCCGCACGTCGGGCCCGAGCAGTTCCTGGATACAGCTCCACGTATGCGAACCGGTCAGATAGACCGGTCGCCCGTCCGCATCGGCGAAATAGCGCGGATTCGCCGCGCAGCGCCGTAGCGGCCCGCGCGTCGGGACGCAGGCCCCGGTTTGTCCCAATTGGCCGTCGGTCATCGTCCGCCCCCCCTTGCGCGGCCCAGTATAGGACAATGCGCGGTGCCAAGGCAAGGCCGCGTCGCCAAGGCGACGCTTTTCAATTGCATCGACGCCCGAATTCGGGTATAGTCCGCGCCAATAGCAGTTGTCTGTTGCGCTGCGCGCCCTGTCTTGCACACGAGTTGCACGAACGGCGCGTGCGCGGCTCGAAAACGACCAGACACGGCGGGCGTACGAATCCGTGCCCTTTCGGCGTCCGTACCGCGTGGGGGGGGAAGGGCATGGCTTTGTGCAGGTTCGGGGCGACTGTCTCGGCAGTCGCCGTCTGCGTGGCGGCGGCTCGGGGCCAAGCCCCGGAAATCGTGTCGGTCGGCGACGAGGAGTTGTGCGGCTCCTTCATCGGCTCTCGCCCGAGCATCGCGACCGATTCGCTGAACCAGCCGCACATCGTCATCGACTACAGCAGTTCGCATCGCCTCTACATCTACCACAAGATCGGCGGCGCCTGGTCCGAAGCCCTGTTTGCCGAGGGCACGCAAGGCGGTCCCTATGACGCCGCCCGGCTCTACATGCCGCACATCGAGATCGACGCCTACGACCGAGCGTGGATTTCCTGCAAGTTCGGGACCAAGGAATGGGGCAGCATGCTCGGCCAGGGCGTGTGGTGCCTGAACTCGGTGGCCTCGGCGCCGGCGATCCGGTTCTTCAAGAACGTGAACGTGCATAAGGGCAACGGGAACATCGCGCTGGACCCGGCGCGGCCGGATGAGGGGGTGGTGCTCGGCACGCTCGGCAACTGGCTGCGGCTGGACGCGAACGGCAACCCGATCGAACTGGGCAACATGAACAGCGGGGCGAGCGGGGAGAAGATCCGGTTTCGAATCAGCCCCTGGGCGGGCCAGATCGGCGTGTGGCATTCGGCGATGGGCGGCTACAGCGGGCAGGCGAGCGCCTACCAGAACTCTTTGCGTCACGCGCAGAAGCTCAGCCCGGTGACATGGGCCGCTTATTCGACGTATCCGGAACAGGGCAGCGACTTCTGGCATCCGGGTATCGGGATCGACCGGACAAGTCCGCAACAGTGCTACATCGGCATCGTCTACAATCCTGGCCTGGTCATCAACATATGGGACGGCAGCCGGATGTTGTTCACCCCGACGGCGCTGCCGGTGATTGATCCGAACGCGACGGCCCAGATCCGGTTCGGTCCGCAATGGGCGCCGGCGCCGGGCGAGAGCGGCGGCGCGTGGCTGTGCTGGACGACGGGCGGCCGGGTGAAGCTGCTTTACGTGGCCGCGAACGGGAACCTGGTGAATCCGTTTCCGGCCCAGGCCGACCCGCGCGACGTATGCGCGGGGCAGGCGGCCTCGATCTGCACGGACAACGAGGGGAACCTGCACCTGGCCTACGTGAACGGGGGGATGCGCTACCGCCTGCTCCGGCTGCGCTCTTCGGATGTGGCCACGCTGGCCGGCGATTTCGACGGGGACGGCGCGGACGATATCGCGGTCTACCACCGCGCCTCCGGAAACTGGTACGTACGGCGGAGCCGGGACGGCCAGCTCATGGGCGGCGGCCCCATTGCCTGGGGTTGGAGCGAAGTGGCACCCGTCCCGGCCGACTACGACGGGGACGGCAAGACGGACATCGCGGTTCAGCACGCGGCCTCAGGCGAGTGGTATGTGCGACGGAGTTCGGACGGCAAGATGCTGGACGGCGGCGCGATTGCCTGGGGCTGGAGCGAAGCGATCCCCGTCCCCGCGGATTACGACGGAGACGGGCGTGCGGATATCGCCGTGCATCATCCGCCTTCCGGGAACTGGTACATTCGGCAAAGCTCGGACGGCAAGATGCTGGACGGCGGCGCGATCGCCTGGGGCTGGAGCGAAGCCGTCCCTGTTCCCGCGGATTACGACGGGGACCGGCTCGCGGACATCGCCGTGTATCACCCCGCGCAAGCCGAGTGGTATGTGCGGCAGAGCCGGGACGGCCAGATGATGGAAGGCAACCCCATCGCCTGGGGCTGGTCGGACGTCATCCCGGTGGCGGCCGACTACGACGCCGACGGCAAGGCGGACATCGCCGTCTATGACCCGGGCAAAGGCGATTGGTATGTGCGGCTCAGCGGCAGCGGGCGCATGCTGGACGGGGGCGCCTCGCGCTGGGGCTGGCAGGACGCGACGCCTGTGCCGGGCGACTATGACGCCGACGGCGCCACGGACCTGGCCGTCTTCAACCGCGCCCGCTCCGCCTGGCACATCCGGCAGAGCAGCACCCGCACCATGCTGGGCGACACGACACTGCGCTGGGGCTGGGCCGGCGTCCGGCCCGTGGCCGCGGACTACGACGGCGACGGCATGGCAGACGTGGCGGTCTATCACGCGGAGTCCGGGAGCTGGTACGCGCGCGCGACGACGGCGGGCGCGCTGATCGGCAAGCCGCGGGCCTGGCAATGGGGCTGGCGCGCCGCCGTGCCCGTGCACCGCGACTATGACGGCGACGGCCGAACGGACGTCGCCGTGTTCCACCCGGACGCGGGGAACTGGTACGTGCGGCTCAGCAGCACGGGCGGCATGCTGGGCGGCGGCCCCATCGCCTGGGGCTGGTCGGGCGTGACCCCTGTCCCCGCCGACTACGACGGGGACGCGAAGGCGGACATCGCCGTGTTTCATGCGCCAACCGGCAACTGGTACGTCCGGCAAAGCAGCGACGGCCGCATGCTGGACGGGGGCCCGGTGGCCTGGGGCTGGTCCGAAGTCATTCCGATCCCCGCCGACTATGACGGCGACGGCAAGGCCGATATCGCCGTCTTCCATGCGGCGACCGCCGAGTGGTTCGTGCGGCAGAGCTCGGACGGTAAGATGCTCGGCGGCAATCCTGTGGCATGGGGCTGGTCGGAGGTGTCGCCGGTCCCCGCGGATTACGACGGGGACGGCAAGGCCGACATCGCCGTCTTCCATGCCGCAAGCGCCGAATGGTATGTCCGCCAGAGTTCGAACGGCAAGTTGATGGAAGATGGGGCTATCCCCTGGGGCTGGCCCGGGCTCATACCCGTTCCGGCCAAGTACGATATCGACGCCCGTGCCGACATCGCCGTCTACGATCCCGTCTCAGCCGACTGGTATGTCCGCCAGAGCGTTAACGCGGCCACGATGCGCCAAGGCCCGATCCTCTGGGGCTGGAGCGCCACCCTGCCGATCGGGGGGCGGTACTGATGCGCGACTGGAAACTAGAAACTGGAAACTGGAATCGGTTCCGTGTGTTCCAGAGAGAGTCAGGTGGGCCTCGCTCATGAATGTTCGATGACTCGGGACCAGACTGGCCTTGGGGCGCGAAGCACCATGCAGATGCGGTCATGACTGCTGGAGCGTGGACGCCTGCGAAAACATCGTACGGGAAGCGGGCCGTAGTCTCGATCTCAAATGTTCCGGCGCCACCCTAACCAGTTTCAAGTTGCCAGTTGCCAATTTCCAGTTTCCAATCCGCAGGCAAGCCGCTCACCTCACCCCGACATGCCCCAACTCCAGCATATCGCCTGCTTGCCCCACGACAGGCAACGGGGCGCGTGTTCCGAACCGCGGCGAATGCAGAGTGATTGCCAGTTCCGCCGAATCCCTGTCCGGCTCGCCGAACTCGGCGAGTTCTACGACCACGCGTTCTCCCTGCCAGAGCACAGGCCTGGCGCTGAGCGGCTGCGAGGCCAGTCGTTTCCAGCGTCGGCCGCTTCGTTCATAGAACGAGACGGCGAGCGCCGGCACCTGATCCTTGAGCGCCTCGAACACGAGCCGAATCGACGCCCCCTCCCGCCGGCACCCGACCAGAGCGACAAAGGGCGCGAAGACGACGGGCTCGGCCAGGTTCGACTCGAGCGCGGCGCCGGCGTGCGGCGCGGCGCTGGACGCCAACGCGGTGATGCACGGGTAGTAACCGGGCGCCACGGCCAGAACCTGCTGCGCCGCGCGCACCAGGTCGTCCGGCGCCGCGGCACCGCCCAGCGTGCGCAGCGCCTCGAATTCGAGGCGCCGCAACGCCAACTCGTTCCATGAGGCCGGCGGCCGCTCCTTCAGCAGCTCGAGCGCGCGGGCGGCGTCGCCCCGGTGCAGATACCATGCGGCCAGCGCCTGCGTGAACTCCGCGCTTGCCGTCTCGAGCACGTCGCCGGCAGACCAGCGGACGGTCGCCTGGCGGTACAGCGCGCGAATGGCGCGTTCCGAGACGATATGAATGCGGGGCTCCCGCTCGCGGCCGGCCGGCACCGGCAACACGTAGGGCGTGAACGGGTCCCCGGCGCAGTCCGACCAGCGCCCCTCGCCATAGACGGTGCCGGATTCGTCGACGAAAAGAAACCGGTCCCCGTCCGTGTCCGTGACGTCGATCGGCGTCTCCGTCCGCATCGCCAGCTCGAGCGTGTAGCGGCCCCGGGCCAGTCGGACGGGCAGGCGCAGGGCGTCCCGTGAGACCGCGCGGGCCCGTATCCGGCCGGCGGTCTTGCGGCTCATCTCGAGCCGGAACGCGCGATCTTCGGGCGGCTCGTGCTTCCTGGCGCCACGCACCGCGAGCCATGCGGGCGCGTCCCCGCCGGTCATACGCAGCCGCGCGAAATCGTCGTAGTACGGCGCACCAATCCCGTTGATGCGGATGGCATCGGCCGAGGCCGTGCGCGCTTCGTTCAGCCGGGCGAGTGCCGCGGTGGCCTGGTCCAGCGTCCGCTCAGCCGCTTGCCACCTGGCCGTCTCGACGGCGAGCAGGAAGCGATCCGGCGCGTCCAGTCGGGCTTGCTCGCCCTCCGGCTCGAGCAGCAGCCACGCGCGCTCGGGAAAACCGAGCTGGGCGCAGACGCGGGCCGCCTCCCGCACACTGAACGCGACACGCACAAAGCAAGGCATGTAGCCGACATGCTTCTCCGGGTCGGCCCGTACGACGATCTTGTCGAAACGGCTCAGGCGCGGGACCAGGCGGCCGGGCGCGACGGGCAGGACCTGCACGTCGTAGGGATCCAGCGCGACGCGGTGCGTCAGGCCGAAACAGCGTACGCGCACGCGCGCGGGGAAACCGTCGGTGTTGAAAATCAGATAGACAGGATAGGCGTCCTGCGGCCCGCCGGCGGCGATTGTGCACGGCTCGGCGCTGACAGCGACCGCCATGGCACTGCCAAGTTCGTCGCCTGCGGCAA
This sequence comes from Kiritimatiellia bacterium, assembly GCA_016929905.1. GTDB lineage: Bacteria > Verrucomicrobiota > Kiritimatiellia > JAFGHX01 > JAFGHX01 > JAFGHX01. The sequence goes on along the minus strand of JAFGHX010000025.1, from coordinate 6,949 downwards.
AAAACGTCTCCTTGCCCGCTTCGCTGAGAAACACCGGCCGAGAGACGCCCAGCCGCAGATCGAGGCCGGGCGGGTAGCGGTGCAGGCCGAACAGCTCGATCTCGTGCCCGTAGAACGCGGCGCCGACGCGATTGTTCGGGAGCGGCGCCCAGACCCGGAGCCGCTCCGCGTCGGCGAAAAACGCGTCGAGCCGGCGCTGGTACGCGGGGAACCGCCGCCGGCTGAGCGGATCGAAAATGCCGCGCCCCCGCAGTGTGGCGTTTCGGAGGAGATAGGTGCAGCCCGATTCGCGCGCGAACTCATGGCCGTCCTCCTTGCGCTCCACCTTGTGGATGGGCTCGCAACCGGCGAACGCCGCCTCGCACGCGGCGCGCGTGTAGAGTTCGGCCGCAACGCGCTTGTCGGCCGGGGCGTGGCGCTTGAGCCAGCGGTTGGCGAGCAGCCGCGAATCCTGCCACCCGAAGAACGCGGCCAGCCCGATGCCCGTTGCCGCGTTGGCGACAAGCGCCCAGCAGGCGGCGACCCCGACGGCGATGCGCGCCGCGTTCCGCGCGCGCGACGGCGCTGAGCCGGCACAAGCGGCGAGCGGGAGGCCCGCCCAGCAGGCGAGCGGCGGCAACAGCGCGAGCAGTTCCTGCCTGCGCACGAACGGGGCGGCCAGCCCCAGATAGGCAAGCAACAGGGCCGGCGCCAAGAGCAGGACCGGCCACTGCCGGCGGAAGCGTGGCGTGAAGGAGAGCAACACGCCGGCGCCAGCGAGCGCCAGCCAGGCCGGGCCAAGCGCGGCAAGGCCGGCGGTCAGGTCGCGGGCCCGCAACGCGAACGCCGCACCACGCCCGCTCGCCCCCCCCAGCCGCCGCGCCAGTTCGCCCGCCAGTCGGGCGCCCTGCCGGCGCAGCCCGCTCAGGAACCAGCCCAGTTCCAACGCGCCCGGATTCGCCCAGACGAACCCGATCACGAAGACGCCGCCCCCCACGAGGCCGAGCAGCAGACAGCGCCGCCATTGCAGGCGCCCGGCATGCCGCGCGGCGACCAGCGGGTACGCCGGCACAAGCACCAGGATCGGAAGCAGGCTGTATTTCGTCCCCACCGCGAACCCGGTCGCCAATGCGGCGGTGACGAACCACGCGTTGCGCCGCACATCAAACGCGCGCGTCCACAGCAGCAGGGCCAAGGCAAGCGTGAACGCCATGGCGATGTCGGTCTCGGCGTAGTGGCAATGCTCGATGTGGCCGGCGTGAAAGGCGCACAACGCAGCCGCCGCGAGCGCCGCAACGGCCGAACCCGACACCCGCCCGGCCAGCAGGTAGACAAGCAGGCAGGTGAGCACGCCCAGCCCGACGTTGAACTGGCGCCCGAAAAGAATGTCGTCGAACTCGCGCACGTTCGCGCGATCCGCCGTTCCCGTCCACTGCCGCCACCAGGCGTGCGCGCGGGCCGCCAGCATGGCACAACGGCGGGCCGGACGCGCCAGGGTGAAAAACCCGCCCGGATAGACGCGGTCCTCCACATGCGAATGCCCCGCCGTATAGGCAATCCATTGGCCGATCGTGTGCTCGTCCGGATGCAGCTTCGGCCAGGCGATGCCGCGCAGCCGCAACAGCAGCGCGGCCGCCAGTATGACCCACAACAGTATTCGACGCCCTGTCTTCATGAACCGTTCGCCTTACGACAAAGAGGTAAGAGTGTTATATGGCCAGGGTTCATGGGTTGCCACCCCGCCGCAGCCGAGCCCGCTTGCGGCGCCGGTCCTGCAGCTCCAGCTTCAGTTCCTTCAGGATCTGGCCATACAACGACGGTCGCACCAGCTTGCGGTAATATCGGAAGACGCCGTCCTGGAGCCGAGCGGCCCACCTCTCGTACGCGCTCGCGTTCGCGGGGTTCGACGTGCAAAGCGGATAGTTGTACAGCCGGAGCGCATCGCCGGCCTCCGCCTCGAAGATCTCGATTTCGCGCGCGGTGAACCGGGTCTTGAATATCCCCACCTTGGCCGTCGAGATGGCCTGGTTCAAGGAACTGTGGTGCGCCACCGCCCCGGTCGCCTGCCGTTTCGCGCTGGTGTCCGGAACGCTTGCGCCGGCGCCGGCGAGATCGGGTGCCGTCTCGCCGAGGAACCGGAACACGCCGGCGCGGACCTCGTCGGGCCCATGCACAAGATCCTCGTAGCGCACCTCCAGAAAATCCTCCGCCGGCAACGTCTGCTTGAACGCGTGACAAGCCAGCACGAACCGCCGCCACCGGCCGGCAATACCGTACACGCTGATCGGCCCGATGAAGATCCGGCTCATCGACTCCGCCACATCGCGGCCGTCCCGGACGAGATGGATGAACTTGGCTGCCGGAAAGACGGCCCGGATCCGCTGCAGGCACAGCGCGTGGTGCGGGGTCTTGTCGCCCCATCGCGTTTTGCCCTGCCCGCGCGCGTAGAGGCTGAACAGCAGATCGAGTACGCCGGCAACGGACGGGTCGCGGAGCTGCCCGCAGAACGAGTCCGGCGTGACGTCCAGCCCCCAGTCCCAAATGCGCGCGTCGGCCAGCAGATCCTTCACGAGCAGCCGCAGGTTTGCCGGGTCCGCCAGGCTTCCGTACGCGTCGAAGAGTTCGCCGAACCGCTGAAACACGAAGCTTTCGGGCGGAATCGCGATATCGGGATGCTCGTCAATCAGGACCTGCAGCAGGGTCGTGCCCGAGCGCGGGCAACCGACGATGAAGAACGGGGGTTTCGCGGTTGTGTTCATGGGCGGCGGTTTCAGGTGTCAGGTGTCAGGTTTCACTTGCTCGATGTGCGTACCGACCGAGTTTAGCACAACCCGCTCGATCTCGACATCGGCATTCCGCTTGAAAACGAATTCGATCCGGACGGGCAGGTTGCTTTTCTGTACGAACGTGCCGAGCGCTCTGCGCCCGGCGATGACGTTCCGCTCGGCTCCTTCGATCCCGCGGCCCGTCATGCGCAGCTTGCCCAGCTTCACGCCGGCCGGCGCGGGCGAGCGGCAGACGAGTTCCAGTTCGTACTCGCCGGCAGGCAGCGGCAAGCCGAGCCCATAGAACACGGCGTCATCCGGCTGATAGGCCCGGCGCAGCCACACGCTGTCTTTCTGCCGGTCGATGTAGCCCGCATGGAAGAACAAGGCGGCAGGCAATTCGATGCGCCCTGCGGCGGGCGCCGGCGGCCAGTGGCCGGAGACGAACGTCATCATGTCCAGATGCACCGTACCGCGGCGCCACTCGACTCGCGGGACAATCCTGGGTCCGGCCGCCGCGGCATCTGCCAGATCCACGTCGATCCACTGCCAGGCGTCGCTGTCCACAGCCACGGGCACCGGCGCGAGGCCCGGCTCCGCCCCCAACTCGACCGCGACGGCGCCATGCCCCTTGAGCCGGAGCTTCAGGACCGCGTCCGGCGCATCCCAATGACTGAACCCGTTGGTGAGCGCGACCGTCCCGCCCCCGGCCAACGTCAGCCGTTCGCCGCCGCTGGCCGATTCGTCGGCGGCCACCTCCGCCGCGGTGCAGGCGAGCTTGTCCAACTCCCACTGGCGGGCCGGGAAGAACAGATCCCACGCCGGCTTGACGTCGGGCCGCGGGACAGGCTGCGCCAGGATCTTGAACGCCCACACGTTCTGGCCTTGTTTCAGAAGCGCGAGGCGCGGGTGATTCAGGAACCGCTTAAGGGTGAAGCAGACGGGGAACGGGCTGACCTTCTCGGGGAACGCATCCTCGTGCAGGATGACATAGTCGATCTTCCGCTCGAGACGCAGTTCGTCGAGCTGCTCGTCGCTCAGCACGCCGACATTGACGCTGCCGTACCGTTTGAACACGGTCTGCCGGTAAGACTCCGGCACGATCGGCGTGTAGCCGTTGATCATCCGAATCCGATACAACGACACGTAGTGCTCGTAGAGCGAGGCCCAGGCGGAATCGCCGGGCCAGAGCGGCACGACCAGCGCCCGGGCCGGCCGGTCCGGGTCGGCCGCGTCCCGGGCAACCGCCTCATAGGCGGCCTGCTCGGTGTCGAGCAGGCAGATCGTGGGCCTGACTTGCGCGGCGTACTCCGCGACGATCAGGACCGCCGCGACGGCCGGCAGCGCGGCACTCGAACGCGGGGTCCGGCACAGCGGGCGAAGCACGCGAACAGCCAGCAGGCAAGCCACCGCAAGGCACGCCGGCAGCAGGCAGAAGACCTTGGCCGGCTGCCGGATCATCTCATAGCCCGGCATGGCCGCGCGGAGGCCCTTGAACAAGGCCCCGTCGAAGGGCCCGTTCGGCCCGAGCGCCAGGCAGACGATGCCGGCCGTGCCTGCCAGGAGCAGCGCAAGCGCCGCGAGCAGGCGCCCATACCGGCGCCGGTCTCTCCGGAACCGACCGATCAGCACCGCGAGCCCGAGCAACAGCAGCAGCGGCGCCGAGAACCCGACATAGGCATGCGCATTCTTGCCGTGGTCCCGCCAGGAAACGGGCGCATGCGGCTCCGGCGAGTAAATGGCGACCTCTTCGATCGTTCTGCCGGGGGCCATGTTCGTACCGGCGAACCCCTTCTTCTTCGCGCGGCCGGCAACCATCAGCAGCGCCAGCACAATAAGAAGGAAAGGCAGCATCGCTCTGGCAAGCCTGAGCCACGACCTGTTCGGCCGCCAGCGAAACTCCTCATTGAGAACCAGCAAGACCAGCAGCCAACCGGGCAGCAGCAGGATCCCGAAGAAGAAGACGTGCCGGTCGTGCAGGTAGGCGAACACGAGCGCCACGGCGGCGAGCACGGCGCCGCGCGCCGAGAAGCTTCTGCCCGCCAGGTCCAGCCCCAGCATCAGCAGCGGGACCCACAGCATCGCAGAGCCGGTCGGGCTGCCGCCCAGCAGCGTCTCCCATCGGTACGGCAGCGCCACGCCGATCAAGGCGACGAGCGCGGCCGTGCGGTCGTCGTCCGTGTGGCGGCGCAGCAGGAGCCATGTGATGAAATGGGTGAGCCACAGCACGACGAACCCCGTCAGGTTCCAGCCGAACGCGCGCCCGGCCACGGCCCGGCCGGCGGCATAGACGAAGGAGAACGGCATGTTATAGACGCCCACGCGGCGGCGCGCGGCGTCATCGCCCAGGTTGAACTCGTAAACGTTGCTGAACCAGGGCGTCTTGCCGGCGAGCATGTCGCTGAACAGCCAGTAGAAGTAGTGGAGTTGCAGGTGGTCGCCGGCCATCATGCGCCGCACGGCGCCCTTCTCGATATTGGTCGACGAGCACGGAATGCCGGACGCCAGATAGCGGGGCAGCGGCCAGGCAAAGAGCAGCCACAGTGCCGCGCTCAGGGCCAAAGAGAGACATAGCCGCTTTCTCATACAGGGGAACAACCTCGGGCTTGTGAGACGACCTACAATGGCATATCCTTTGTGGTTGTCAACGGTATACACAGGATGACAGCCATCCATTCGGAGCCACCCACCATGACGCCCGACGCAGAGCGGAGCGGCGCACCCGGCCCGTTGCGCCTGTGCTTCCTGCTCGAGAGCTACTATCCGCGCGTCGGCGGCACGCCGACCCAGGCGCGGCTGCTCGGCGAAGACCTCGCGCAGCGCGGGCACCAGGTGCTGGTCATCACCCGGCGCTGGGCGGCGGAGCATGCGCGAGAAGAGACGTTGAACGGCGTCACCGTGCGCCGGGTCGGGCCGGTCGGCTACGGGCAGTTCAAGAAATGGGGCATGCTGCTCACGTGCCTGCCCGCGCTCATCGCGCGGCGCGACCGGTACGACGTGATCTACGTGGCGGGTCTGCGCGTGCTGGGGATCGCCGCGGTGGCGGTCGCGAGGTGCTTCGGCAAGAAGACCGTTCTCCGGACCGTAAGCTGCGGGGAGGTCTCGGGCGAGTTCTTTCGATCGGGGCTCAAGCGGCTGCGCGCCGGGTTTCTCTCCCTTCCGTTCCGGCTGCTGCTGGCGGCGCGGAACCGGTTGTTGCGGCGGGCTGACGCGTTCGTCGCCATTTCCTCGGTCATTGCCGCGGAACTCGAGGCGAACGGGATCGAGGCGGAGCGGGTCGAGTGGATCCCCAACTCCGTCGATCCGGCCCTCTACAGGCCCGCTTCGGCCGCCGAGAAGGCGGAGCGGCGCCGGCGGCTCGGCCTGCCGGCCGACGGGACGGTGCTGGTCTACACCGGGCGGCTGGTCGCCTACAAGGGGCTCCCGCTGCTGGTGCACGCGTTCAAACGCCTGGCGCGCGAGCACGAGGCCGTTTGCCTGGTGCTCGTGGGATCGGGCGGCAACGACATCGAGAACTGCGAGGCGCAACTGCGCGGCTTCGCGGCCGCCGAGGGGCTGGCCGGCCGCATCGTGTTCACCGGCGACGTGCACAACGTGCACGACTATCTCATGGCGGCCGACCAGTTCGTGTTTCCGACCGAGAACGAGGCGTTCGGCATTTCGCTGATCGAAGCGATGGCCTGCGGCCTGCCGGCCGTCTCCACGACCGTCGGCGGGGTGCGCGACATCGTCGAGGACGGGCAGAACGCGCTGGTCATGGCGGCCGGCGACGGCGACCAGCTCTTTGCGGCCGTCGACGCGCTGATCCGCGATCCCGACCTCGCCGCCAGGCTCGGGCAGGCCGCGCGCCGGACGGTCCTGGACCGGTTCGCGCGCGAGATCGTCACGCAGAAGTACCTGGCGCTGTTCCGCCGGTTGGCGGATGGTAAGTAGAAGCGGCGCACCTGGCGCGCCGTAGCGAGGCAAGTTTCAGGTCAGCAAGGCCCCCGGCGCGCTGCGCGGCGCCGGATTATTCGTAACCGTTAAGCCTAGTCTTTGTCTTACTCTCGTCTGCAGCCCGGCGCGACAGACCATCGGTCTGAATGGAGGGCGAGGCTGTGCCGAGCCGCTTCCACGGACAACTCGTCGACTGGCGGGCGGCTCGGCGCAGCCTCGCCCTCCATCAGAAAGAAGAGGAAACGTTCCGCCACAATTGATAACGGACT
>JAFGHX010000024.1 GCA_016929905.1 Kiritimatiellia bacterium | reverse complement strand
GTGCCGGCCGAACAGCGCGCTGTTCGTGCCGGCGTCCGGCTCGCTGCTCTTCATCCACAGGCTGACAGAATGCTGCGACCACGTGCCGGGATAGCTGCTCGCCACCGCGTAGTCATCGCCGTCAAGGCTGAGCGCACCGCCCGAACGCCCCGCACCCGTCCACGTCGCGCCGTTCACCGTCAGGTCGTGCTCGCGCGCGTCGTCGCGGCCCGGCTGTCCCTCGTCGTCGAACGACCAGTAGCTGACCAATCCGCCCGGATACGGCGATGACTCGCGCAGAACCGGATCAGTCCCGCTCTCATATTCCTTCTGGTTCGTTGCCCAATCGTCGTCGAAATCGGCGCCCGGCAACACCTGCCACACCGAGGTGTACGCGCCGCCCGAGGCCGCGACGATCCGCTCCTCCCAACTGTCCGGAAGTCCGTCCCCGTCGGCGTCCGTCACGGACGCCCCGAACAGCCCCGCCACCTCGTTGCTGGACAGCGCACGGCTGTAAATCCGCACCTCATCCAGCATCCCGTAGTAGAACCACGGTTCCGACGACTGCGAATCGCCTATCCGCGTGTCCGTGCCCGGATTCGACCGCAGTGCGCTGCCCTCGCTGTCCTGCGCATTGAGCACGCCGTCTATGTACATCCGGTTGCCCACGCCCGTCTCGTGCGTCAGCACCACGTGGTGCCACTGCTCCCAGGAAGGATACCCCACGGCCCATAGGCCGTGGCACGGCTGGCCCGAACCCACTCCGTAGGCGAAACAGGGTGTATCTGGCTCGCCGTCGATCCAGGTGAGTTGATAGCTGCGCCCCGTGTCGTCCGGCTTCACCTCCTTGGCCACCATCACCTGCAGCAAGTCGCCGAACGTCTTGTGCTTCTTCCACGCCCACGCCGCGATCGTGAGATCTTGCGTAATGTTCAGACTGGAATCATGCCCTGCGTTGATGTAGTCGTTCACGCCGTCGAACCACATCGCTCCGCCCCGGATCCCGGCGTTGGTCCACGTCGCGCCGCAGAGCGTCCCGTCGTTGACGCCCACCTCGTCCCGGCCCGGCTCGTTCGGGTCGTCGAACGACCAGTAGGAAACCAACCCGAAATCCCATAGCGCGCCGATCTCCGCCGCGGACAACACGCGGTTGTAGATCCGCACTTCGTCCAGCAGCCCTTCGTAGTCCTTGCCTTCTCCGGCGGCCGTTTTCCCCAGGTAGACGTTCAAACCGCTGACCGTCCCGTTCCAACCGGCGAACGCGGCTGTGCCCTGCGACACGCCGTCGAGCCACAGCTCGGCGGCGGCGCCGTTGCTGTAAGTGGCCACGAGGTGATGCCACTGCCCGTCGTTCAGCGCCGTGACCGTGCTGACCGACTCGGCGCCGTACCCCTCGAACGCCGCCTCGCCCGCCTCCGCGCCGGCGAAACGCAGTTCCATGTTCAGACCGCCGGCCGCCCAGGTGCCGTCGTGCCGGCCGAACAGCGCGCTGTTCGTACCGGCGTCCGGCTCGCTGCTCTTCATCCACAGGCTCACTGAGTGCTGCGACCACGTGCCCGGATAGCTGCTTGCCACCGCATAGTCGTCTCCGTCCAGGCTCAGCGCACCGCCCGAACGGCCCGCCCCCGTCCACGTCGCGCCGTTCACCGTCAGGTCGTGCTCGCCCGCATCGTCACGGCCAGGCTGCCCCTCGTCGTCGAACGACCAGTAGCTCACCAACCCGTCCGGATACGCCGAGGACTCGCGCACAACCGGATCGGTCCCGGCCTGATATTCCTTCTGGTTCGTTGCCCAATCGTCGTCGAAATCGGCGCCCGGCAACACTTGCCACACCGACGTGTACGCGCCGCCCGACGCGTCCACGATCTGCTGCTCCCAACTGTCAGAAAGTCCGTCGCCGTCAGCGTCCGTCACCGATTCTCCGAACAAGGCTGCCACCTCGTTGCTCGACAGCGCACGGTTGTAGATGCGGACCTCGTCCAGCAGCCCGTAATAGAACCACGCCTCCGACGACTGCGAATCACCGATCCGCGTGTCCGTGTCGGGGTTCGACCGCAGCGGGCTGCCCTCGCTGTCCTGCGCATTGAGTACCCCGTCTATGTACATCCGGTTCCCGACACCCGTCTCGTGCGTGAGCACCACGTGGTGCCACTGCTCCCAGGAGGGATACCCAAGGGCCCACAGGCCGTGGCACGGCTGGCCCGGGCCCACTCCGTACGCAAAACACGGCGTGTTCGGCTCGCCGTCGATCCACGTCAACTGATAGCTTCGTCCTGTATCATCCGGCTTGTTCTCTTTCGCCACCACCACCTGCAGGGGATCGCCGAACGTCTTTAGTCTCTTGCGCGCCCACGCCGAGATCGTCAGATCCTGCGTGATGTTCAAACTCGAGTCGTGCCCCACGTTGATGTAGTCGTTTACCCCATCGAACCACAGCGCTCCGCCTCGGATCCCGGCGTTGGCCCATGTCGCGCCGTAGACGGCCCCGTGGTTCACGCCCGCTTCGTCCCGGCCCGGCTCGTTCGGGTCGTCGAACGACCAGTACGACACCAAGCCCAAGTTGCGCATCGCGCCAATCTCGGCAGCCGACAGCACGCGATTGTAGACCCGCACTTCGTCGAGCAACCCTTCGTAGTCCTTGCCTTCTCCGACGGCCGCCTTGCCGAGATAGACGTTCAGGTTCGCGACCGTCCCGTTCCAACCCGCGAATGAGACCGTCCCCTGCGACGCGCCGTCGAGCCACAGCTCGGCGGCGGCGCCGTTGCTGTAGGTCGCCACCACATGGTGCCATTGCCCGTCATTCAGCGCCGTGGCCGTGCTGACCGACTCCGCGCCGTAGCCCTCGAACGCCGCTTCGCCCGCCTCCGCGCCGGCAAACCGCAGTTCGACGTTCAAACCGCCAGCCGCCCAGGTGCCGTCGTGCCGGCCGAACAGTGCACTGTTCGTTCCGGCGTCCAGTTCACTGCTCTTCATCCACAGGCTGACAGAATGCTGCGACCACGTGCCCGGATAACTGCTCGCCACCGCGTAGTCATCGCCGTCAAGGCTGAGCGCGCCGCCCGAACGGCCTGAGCCCGTCCACGTTGCGCCGTTCACCGTCAGGTCGTTCTCGCCCGCATCGTCCCGGCCCGGCTGTCCTTCGTCGTCGAACGACCAGTAGCTCACCAACCCGCCCGGATACGGCGAGGAGCCGCGCTGTGTCGGGTCCGTGCCCGCCTCATACTCCTTCAGGTTCGTCGCCCAATCGTCGTCGAAATCGGCGCCCGGCAGCACCTGCCACACCGACGTGTACGCACCGGCCGACGCGTTCACGATCTGCTGCTCCCAATTGTCCGGCAGCCCGTCCGCGTCCGCATCCGTCACCGTTTCTCCGAACAACGCGGCCACCTCGTTACTCGACAGCGCTCGGTTGTAGATGCGCACCTCGTCCAACATCCCGTAGTAGAACCAGGGCTCCCAGGACTGCGATTCACCGATCCTCGTATCCGTGCCCGGGTTCGACGGCAGCGCACTTCCTTCGCTGTCCTGCGCGTTAAGAATACCGTCGATGTACATTCGATTGCCAACACCCGTCTGATGCGTCAGGACCACGTGGTGCCATTGTTCCCAGGAAGGATAACCCACGGCCCACAGCCCGTGACATGCCTGCCCCGAACCCAATCCGTAGGCGAAACACGGGGTATTCGGCTCGCCGTCGATCCACGTCAACTGGTAGCTCCGCCCCGTATCGTCCGGCTTGTCCTCCTTCGCCACCATCACCTGAAGCATGTCCCCGAATGTCTTATGCTTTTTCAACGCCCACGCCGCGATCGTCAAATCCTGCGTAATATCCAGACTCGAATCGTGCCCCACGTTAATATAGTCGTTCACCCCGTCGAACCACATCGCGCCGCCGCTGATCCCGGCATTGGTCCACGTCGCGCCATAGACCGTCCCGTCGTTGACTCCGACCTCGTCCCGGCCCGGCTCGTTCGGGTCGTCGAACGACCAGTAGGACACCAGCCCTAAAGAGCCAAGCGCCGTCACCTCCGCACCGGCCAGCACGCGGTTATAAACCCGCACTTCGTCGAGCAACCCCTGGTAGTCCTTGCCCTCGCCCGCGGCCGTCTTTCCCAGATACACGTTCAGGCCGCTGACCGTCCCGTTCCATCCCGCGAACGATGCCGTCCCCTGCGACGCGCCGTCGAGCCACAGCTCGGCGGCGGCTCCGTTGCTGTAGGTTGCCACCACGTG
>JAFGHX010000225.1 GCA_016929905.1 Kiritimatiellia bacterium | reverse complement strand
TCGGGTATTGCCCCCTCCCGCGCGCCTTGCCCAGCGCCAAAATCGCCTCGGCTAACGTTAGCGTATTTACGAAAGGCAGTACTTAGCCAGTCGCTCAACTCCTGGGGCGAAATCGGCTGGCGGGGACCCACCGGACAATCGCGCAGGATCGACGTGGGCAGCGGCGCGTCGACGGCCAGGCAGCGCCCCTTGTAGTGCACCGCCTGCGGCCCGAAATGGCGGCACAGCCGCTCCAGATGCACCTCGCAGGTCAACACGACCGGCTGGTCATGCGCCTGCTCCGCCCGGTACTCCGCCCGCGCACGCGCGTAGTCCAGCCGTTCCGTAAACCAGACACGGCCCGCCTTCTTGCCCGGCCGGAAGCCCTGCACCCGGATCCGCAACGCCCTGCGCTTGGTTGTGCCGTGGTAGACGATCATGGGGAATGGTCAATGGGGAATCATCAATGGTCAATGGTTAATGGTTAGTGGTTAATGGTTGATGCCCAATCGTCAATCGTCAATCGTCAATCGTCAATGGCGAGTTGGGATTGTAGTACAGGGCGCAGAGAGAGGCCAGCACGATGAGTCACCGGCCGGCCGTGGCGCGATATCGGCTCAAGGACATGCCGGTCTCGCGTTTGAAGAAGACGCTCATGTACTCCGGATGTTCGAACCCGGCACGTTCCGCGATGGCGGGCAACGACAGGTCGGTCTCGAGCAGGAGCTGTCGGATACGCGCCAGGCGTACGCGCACGATCTCCTGGTGCGGCGTGAGGCCGGTCGCCTGGCGGAAGCGGGCTTCGAACACGCGGCGCGAGAGCGGCACGTTTGCGAGCACGTCGCGCACCCGGATATTGCGATGCGCGTTGTCGCGGATCGCGCGAATCGCGCGGCTGATCTCGCGGTCTTCGATCGCCAGCAGGTCCGAGGACTGCCGCTCGGCAATGCCGAGCGGCGCGATGCGCAGCTCGGCCGGGCCGGTCTTCGCGCCGGCCAGAATCCGATCCAGCAGGGCGGCGGCCTGATACCCGGTGCGGCCGGTGTCGGGAATGACGCTCGAGAGCGGCGGATCGGACAGGTCGCAGACGAGTTCGTCGTTGTCCACCCCGACGACCGCCACTTCGTAAGGCACGGCCACCCCCGCCTGGCGACAGGCCTGAAGCAGGCGTTGCCCGCAGATGTCGTAACACGCCAGCACCCCGGCCGGCCGCGGCAGGCCCGCCACCCACGCCGCCATGCGCCCCTGTTCGCGCGCCCAATCCGACGGCGTATCCGCCTGCAGCGCGACAGGATGCACCCGGCAGCCGAACCCCGCCTCGCGCAGCCGCTGCACGAACCGCTCGCGCCGCCATTTCGACCAGTTGAAATGCTCGTCGCCGCAGAACCCGAAATGGCGGAACCCGCGCGCCAGCAGATGGTCCGCGGCTGCGTCGGCAATCGCACGGTCGTCGGTCTCGACCCAGGGCAGCTCCGGAATCAGACGCGCCGCGCTCACGTCCACCGCCGGTAACCCGCAGGCCCGGACCGCCTCGGCAATCCGCTCGTTCTCCACCCGCGCAATAACCCCGTCGCCGTGCCATCCTTTCAACCATGCGGCACTCACCGCGCCCCGACTGTGCTCGCCCAGATAGATCGCCCACGGCTCGTGTTCGCGGATATAGCGGCGAATCCCGCGGAGTATCCCGCGCGCGTACGCGTTCGAGGTCTCCACGATCAACGCAATATGCCGCCGCGCGGCGTCCATCACCAACCTCCTCGCCCACCCCAAACGTCGATCAACCGAGCCCGGCTCCGCCGGCTGCGCCGGCAGCCGCCCTGCCCACCCCCACCTGGCGAAACCGTCCACCGGCCCCGCGTGAGCGGCGGCGGTACGCCGTACGCTCCACGCGGCTTGTTCGGCCCTGAATCGTCTTCTCTAATCCGTTCTCGTCGCCGCTATCGTTCACCGATCTCGGTGCACGTCCCTCGGTTGACGATGTCGGCGACGATAGCGGTAGACGATTTTGGAATCATCCTTCGTTGTGCCGAACAGCCCGTGCAGCCCAGCCCAACAGCCAGCCTTCCCAGTTCGGTCCGGTCTCGTAAAACTTCTCATTCCAAAGGTATGGCAGCCGTACCTTCTCAAAAATATTACTGCCTTTTTTCATTTTCAGTCAATCCTGGTTCGTGAAAAATCTCATCATTGCTGCGCAAAGGTTCATGGAAGGCATGGAGCGCATGCGGTATAAGTGTTATAGGGGTGGCGCGGGCGGAAGGAGAAGCGAGATGAAGGATGGCAAGCTGCACATCGCGGTTGTGGGGTTGGGGTTCGGGAGCGGGTTCGTCCCGATCTATGCGGCGCACCCGGCGGTCGGGGCCGTGACGATCTGCGACACGGACGAGGCCCGTTTGGCCCGCGTAGGGGAGAAGATGGGGTTTGCCGCTTGCTGTCGCGAGTTCGAGCAGGTGCTCGGTTCGACCGAGATCGACGCCGTGCATCTGGCGACGCCGGTACCGCTGCACGCGGAGCAGGCGGTGGCGGTCCTCGCGGCGGGCAAGCATTGTGCGTGCGCGGTGCCGATGGCGACCTCGCTTGCGGATTTGGCGCGGATCGTGCGCGCGCAGGCGGTGGCGGGCAAGGTGTACATGATGATGGAAACCGCCGTCTACACGAAGGCGTGTCTGTTCATTCGCGACCGTGTCGCGGCGGGTGAACTTGGCCGGCTTCAGCTCCTGCGCGGCGCACACTATCAGGACATGTCGAACTGGCCGGTGTATTGGGAGGGGCTACCGCCGATGCACTACGCCACGCACGCGGCGGGGCCGCCGCTGGCGCTCGCCGGTTGCCGCGCGGTGACCGTGCGCTGCCTGGGTTCCGGCGTGATGGACAAGCGGCTCCACGCGCCGTACGGGAACCCCTACCCCATCGAAATCGCCCTGTTCGAGTTGGCCAGGCCGAACCTGGTGCTGGAACTCACACGCACCTTGTTCGCCACGGCAATCGGCAGCCGCGAGAGTTTCGACGTGTACGGCGAGACCGGTTCGTTCGAGTGGATGATCAACCGGGACGGGAAGAGCGGTCTGTGGCGGTTTGCGGCCGACCCGCCGCAGGGACGGGGCCGCAGAGTCGAGTTCCAGCCGGTCGAATTCCCGCACCGGCCCGATCTGCTGCCCCCCGAACTGGGCCCGTTCGCCGCGGGCGGGCACGGCGGCTCACACCCGCATCTGGTGCACGAGTTCGTAAGCAGCATCGTCGAGCAACGCCGCCCGGCAATCGACGCGGTGACCAGCGCGGACTGGACCGCGGCCGGCATCTGCGCGCACGATTCCGCCATGCGCGGCGGGGAAAAGGTGATGGTTCCGGATTTTGCGACGTGAGCAAGTTGGGAGAGAGGAGCCACAGGCATGAAGAGTCCGATTCGCATTGGGATTGCGGGGCTCGGTTTCGGCGCCGAGTTCATTCCGATCTACCAACGGCATCCGGACGCCGAGCTCACGGCGGTCTGCCGGCGGGACAAGGAAGCGCTGGACAGGATCGCCGACGCGTTCGGCGTGGCGCGCCGCTACACGGATTTTGCGGAACTGGTGCGGGATCCGGATCTGGACGCGGTGCACATCAACACGCCGATCGCGGACCACGCGCCGCACACGATCGCCGCGCTCGAGGCAGGCAAGCACGTCTTGTGCACCGTGCCCATGGCCACGACGATCGAAGACTGCCGCCGGATCGTCGAGTTGGTGCGCCGGACGGGGCTGACCTACATGATGGCCGAGACGGTCGTCTACTCCCGCGAGTTCCTGTTCGTGAAGGAGCTCTACGCACGCGGCGAACTGGGCGAGATCCAGTTCCTGCAGGCAAGCCACCAGCAGGACCTGGCCGGCTGGCCGGGCTACTGGGAAGGGTTCCCGCCCATGCACTACGCCACGCACTGCGTGGGCCCGTGCCTGGCGCTGACGGGCGCGGAGGCGGAGTACGTCTCCTGTTTCGGGTCCGGCCGCATCCGCGCGGAACGGATTGGCCGCTACAACTCGCCGTTCGCGGTGGAGACCTGTCACATCAAGTTGCGGGACTCGAACCTGAGCGCGCGGATTTACCGCTCGCTGTTCGACACGGCGCGCCAATACCGCGAGAGTTTCGACGTGTACGGCACCCGGAAGGCGTTCGAGTGGCCGCTGGTCGAAGGCGAAGAACCGGTCCTGCACACGGCGGGCAAGCCGGAGCCGGAGATCCCGGTCCGCGTGAGCGTGCCGAACTATGCCGAACGGCTTCCGGAGCCGATCCGCGCGTTCACGACGCGGGGCGTGTACGATCTGGAGGAAAACGCGCATCTCTCCTTCACGCAGGGCGGCGGGCACGGCGGTTCGCACCCGCATCTGGCGCATGAATTCATCGCCGCCCTGCTCGCGGGCCGCTCGCCGTTCCCCAACGCGGTGCAGGCGGCCAACTGGACGTGCGTGGGGCTGTGCGCACACCAGTCCGCGCTCGCCGGCGGGCAAGCCACGCCGTTGCCCGAGTTCACGCTGGCCGCCGGCGGCGCGTAGCAAGAAACACTCGACTCCGTCGTTGTTTCCGGCTAAAAGCCTCCTCATGCAGCGACGCAGACGCAAGAAGGCCGAGCAGGCCCCCATCCGGTGGAAGGCGGGCCAGATGCCGGCCGTGAAACCGAAGCGGGGCTGGCGCACGCTGTTCCGGGGGTTGCCCGGCCGCGCCGGGGCCGAGGCGGCCGGGATGACGCGCGGCGAACGCAACGCGCTGGGCCGGATCCCCTTCCTGCGCCGGCTCAATACGGTTCAGAAGGAACGGTTCTTCACGCTGGCGGCGGACTTCCTCCAACGCGTGCAGATCGTGAGCGTCGAGGGCTCGTCCGCATCGGACGAGGAAAGGGCCAAGATTGCCGGGTCCTGCGCCCTGCTCTACGTCGGCCGGCCGGGTTGGCCGTTTCCGCCCGTACAGCGGGTCTTCCTTTCTGGCAGAAGCTGCGCGGCGACAGACCGGAACGGGTCTGGCCGGCCGGCACGATACCGCACATTCTCTCATGGGAGTATCCGCGTCTGATCATGGACCTTCGCCGACTGGTCCCCGAAGTGTCGAGCCGAGAGGCGATGTCCGCCCTGCAGAGAGCCGGCGAGAAGCTGCGCGCGGGCCGATTGCACGACCCCGCGCGCCGCCAGGCGGCGGACCCGACATCTCCGCCCCAACCCCATGGCCTCCTGCACCGGCGCAGCCATCTTCGCAACCGGCGTCGAGACCGCCACCGCGACCCGTCTTCGTAGGCCGCGCTTGCCGAAGAAAATTCGTCCAGCCTGTAATATTCTGCCTCCCCCCGCTTACTGAGGCCAGACAAGTCAAGGCAAGCAAGGGGGAAACCATGTATTTTGCGCCTCGGTCCTATCGAATGGCCGTCTCCGCGGTCGTGCTGGCAGGGTTCTGCGCTCGCGCGCTGCACGCGGGTAACGCCAATATCGGCAGCCTCTACGTCACGATGAACCCGTCGGACTTCAACGCGGTGAATTCCGTGCCCAAAGAACAACATGCCACCAAGCTCGAAAGGCCTTGCACCGTGGCGTTCCGATACCCCGGCGACAGCACGGACCGGTTCAAGCTCAAATGCGGGTTCCGAAACCACGGCGCGCTCGGCGTGCACCAGCAGGCGAAGCGCTCGTTTCGTCTCAAGTTTCGCGGGCCGGAATATGGGAACAAGCGGCTGAACTACCCGGTTTTTGAACGTGCCCCGCTGCACAAGTTCACCAAGACGGGTTTCGACAATCTGGTCCTGCGCGCGGGCGGGAACGAGGCGACGTCCCAGGGCCTGGAATCCGGGGGCATCTATAAGAATTTCACGAACATGCTGGACGAATGGGGCCGGGCGACCCAGATCGACATGAGCGGTTACGGCAACCACGGCACCTACGTCAACCTGTACATCAACGGTTCGTACTGGGGCTTGTACAACCTGACCGAGCGCGCCGACCGCGCGTGGGCCCAGATGCATTTCGGCGGGACCAAGCGGGACTGGGTCTCGTACCGCGACACGGAAGGCGACTTGGCGCGCTGGAACTCCGCTCTTAGCGTGTGCCGTACGGCCAAGAGCCGCTCCATCAGCCAGATTCGCGAATACATCGACCCGGAGACATTCGCGGACTACATCATGCTCGGCATGTATGCCGGGACATGGGACTGGAGCAAGGCGAACTCCTGGTGCGTGACCCGCGCGACGCCGGCGGGCAAGACGTACTGGACCGTCTGGGACGCCGAGCATTTCCTGCGGGGCATCACGCGCACAACCAAACACGGGCATTATCCCAAGACAAACTGGGCGGACATGCACTGGAAAACGACGCCGGAGGCGCATTTCGTGATGTTCAACGGGCTGATCGAGAACCCGGCCTTCAAACAAGTGTTCTCCGATCGCGCGCGCAAGCATCTCAAGACCAGCGGCGGCGCATTAACGGACGCCGCGTCGCTGCAGCGCTGGGACACGCTGGTGAATTTCATCAAGAACGACATGCAGGCCGACATCAACCGATGGAACGCGACATGGCAGGACTGGGAAGCGGGCCGGGCCGAACTGCGCCCGGCGATATCCGGCAACGCGAACGCCGCGTTCAACGTGTTCAACGCCAAGGGGTGGATCGTGCCGGAAGGCGGAAACCCGCCGGCGACGCCGGGCAGCCTGACGGCGACGGCCCAGTCGTCGACCCGCATCCAGTTGAGCTGGAAAGACAACAGCAACGACGAGACCGGGTTCAAGATCGACCGGCGCCGGAGCGGCACGACGGACTGGGTCAGGATCGCGACCCCGGGCGCCGGCGCGACGGCTTATGCCGACTCCGGCCTTGCCGGCGCGACACGGTACTACTACCAGGTGAAGGCCTACAACGCCGCCGGCAACTCGCCCTACTCCAACATGGCGGACGCGACGACCCCTTCGGCGGCTGTTCCGAAGATCGCGGTGAGCACAACGAGCATCACCGTGAGCTGCGAGCAGGGCCAATATGCGCCCGACCAGACCTTCCAGGTCTGGAACGACGGTACAGGCACGCTGCAGTACAACGCCGTGGAGACCAGCAGCACCATGGAGATCGCCCCGACATCCGGGTCGTCAACCGGGTCCGCAAACAGGAACACGCACACGGTCAGTTTCCCCAGAAACGACCTGGCGGCCGGCACCTACAACAGGACCATCACGGTCGAGGACGACGGCTCAGGCGCCGCGAACGGGCCTGTGACGATTGCCGTGGCCATCACAATCACCGAGCCGCAACAGCAGCCGCCGGCACCGCCGAGCGGGTTGACCGCGGCGGCGAAATCGTCCACCCGCGTCGACCTGGCCTGGACCGACAACAGCGGCGACGAGACCCGCTTCAAGATCGACCGCCGCCGGAGCGGCACGACCACGTGGGCGCGGATCGCCGAACCGGCCGCCAACACCACGGCATACGCCGACACCGGCCTCAGCCCCGAGACCAAGTACTACTACCAGGTCAAAGCCTACAACGCCGCCGGCAACTCGCCCTACTCGAACCTGGCCGACGCGACGACCCCCGCCGACGCCGTTCCGCAGGCACCGGCCGCGCCGGGCGCACTGAACGCAACGGCCAAGTCCGCCACCCGCGTCGATCTGGCCTGGGCCGACAACAGCGGCGACGAAACCTGCTTCAAGATCGACCGCCGCCAGAGCGGCACGACGGTCTGGATCCGAATCGCACAGCCGGCGGCCGACGTGACGAGTTGTGCCGACGCGGGGCTGACGGCCGGCACGACGTATTATTACAAGGTAAAGGCGAACAACGCAGCGGGCAACTCACCCTACTCGAACGTGGCGGCGACTACGACGCCGGCGGGTACGACACAGCCCGCGGCGCCGGCCGATCTGGCGGCATCGGCCGTATCCGATTCCGCCATCGGCCTGAGCTGGACGGACAGGAGCGACAACGAGGACGGGTTCAAAGTCGACCGGCGCCAGAGCGGCTTCTCGGAGTGGATACGCGTGGACCGTGCGCCGGCGGATGCGACGGCCTATACGGACACGGGCCTGCTCGCAGGCAAGCGGTACTACTACAAGATCAAGGCCTACAACGCGGCCGGCAACTCGTCCTACACCGCGCTCGCCTATGCCGGCACCATGGGGATGGGTACGGCCGGGCCGGCCATGCCGACCGCGGCCGCGGACGAGGACGCCCTACCCGACGTCTGGGAGACGGGCCACGGGCTGGACCCGGATTCCAACGACATGGACGCCGACCTCGACGGGGACGGGTTCCGCAATTACGAAGAGTACGTCGCCGGCTCGGACCCGGCCGACGGGACGGCCTGCCTCCGGGTCGAGCTGCAGCGTATCGGGAGCGCGCTGGTTGTCACGTTCCAGACCGTGGCGGCCGGTCCCGAGTACGGGGGGTTGACCCGCTACTATCTGCTGGAGCGCTGCGTCGAGATGGACGACGACAGCGCGTGGGCGCCCGTCGACGGTTACACGCGAATCCGCGGCGACGGCCAGCGCGTGAGTTACACCCACGCGCTCGACGACGCCATCCCGGCCTGCTACCGCGCGCGCGTCTGGCTCGACTAGTCCGGGCGGGGGCGTCAACCCGCTCCGTGCCCGGCGTATCGGCGAAAGAGGCGCGCCGCGCTTGCCACCTGCGGCGAACGAGCTTGCCTATCCCCGTGAAATGTGCGAGGCTGTTCCGGGCTTTTCTTGCTTCCCGAAACAGCCAGGAGGTGACCATGTCGAAGCTCGAGTCGCGATTTCCGGCCGCCCTGTCGCTCCTTCTTGCCGCCGGCCTGCTCGCCTGGTGCGGGTGCGGGCGCAAAGGCGAAGCGCCGGGCGAGCAGCCCGGCAAGAAGAAGGGCTTCGTGATCGGGGTCAGCAACGGCTGGGTCGGCAGCGAATGGCGCAGCCAGATGGTGGACGACGTGCTGGCGGCGGCCGAGCCGTACAAGGAGGCGGGCCTGATCGAGAAAGTGGTCGTCCAGAGCACGGACGTGGACATCCCGGGCCAGATCGGGCAGGTCAAGAACTTCATCAACATGGGGGTAGACGCCATCCTCATCAACCCGAACGCGCAGGCGCCGTTCAACCCGGTAATCAACGAGGCGAAGCGCGCGGGAATCATCGTGGTGGCCACGGACCAGGAGGTGACCAGTCCCGACGCGGTCAACGTGGTGATCGACCAGCGCGAATGGGCGCAGATCTCGGCGCGATGGCTGGCCGAGAAGCTGAACCACAAGGGCAACATCGTGTGCATCAACGGCATGGCGGGCCACCCGGCGAACGAAGCGCGCGTACGCGGCTATCACGACGTGTTCGACAAGCACCCCGGAATCAAGATTCTGAACGAAACGAACGCGAACTGGGACCAGGCGCTCGGCCAGCAGGTGGCCAGCACGCTGCTGGCCACCTATCCGGCGCTGAACGGGATCTGGGTCCAGGACGGCATGTCGGAGGGCGCCCTGCGCGCGGTCCAGGCGGCGAACCGCAAAGACATCATCATCACCGGCGAGGCGCGCGTCGGGTACATGAAGCTCTGGAAGGAAGCCGGTATTGACGGAATCGGCGTGGCCAACCCGCCGGGCTGCATGACCAGCGCGCTGCGCGTGGCGCTGCAACTGCTGCAGGGCCGGACGGTGGACCCCGCCCAGCTCAAAGGCGAACACGGCAACACGCTCTATGTGCCCGTGCCGGGCGTGGTGACCAATGAGAACTTCGACGAGTACTTTGAGCGGACCCAGGACAAACCCGATTACTACGCCATAGACGGCTCCATCACCGACGAGCAGGCCGCGGCATTCTTCCTGTAATGCCGATCCTCGAAGCCAGACGGATACGCAAGCATTTCGGGGGCGTCGTCGCCCTCGAAGACGGGAACCTCTCGCTCGAGCCCGGCGAAGTCCATTTTCTGATGGGGTCCAACGGCTCGGGCAAGAGCACCCTGTGCAAGGTGATCGCCGGGGTGGTCGCGCCGGACGACGGGCAACTCGAGCTGGGCGGCCAGCCCGTCCGCTTTGCCCGGCCGCGGGAAGCGAAGGCGCGCGGTATCGCCGTGGTGTATCAGGAACTCAGCCTGATCCCCCGGCTGTCGGTGGCGCGGAACATCCTGCTCGGCAGCGAGCCGCGCGGCCGGACGGGGCTGGTGAATTTCAAGCGGCTCAAGGCCGAAGCCGCCGCGGCCGCCCGCCTGTTCGGCTCTGTGCTGGGCGCGGATTTCGATCTGGACACGCCCGTCGACCAGCTGCCGCCGGACGCGAAACAGATCGTCGAGATCCTCAAAGCGCTGGCGGCCGAACCGCAGATCATCATCTTCGACGAAGCCACCTCCTCGCTGCACCGGGAGCAGGTACGCGTGTTTTTCGAACTGGTCAGGGATCTGAAGCGGATGGGCAAGTCGATCGTGTTCATCTCGCACCGGATGGAGGAGGTGTTCGAGATTGGCGACCGGGCAACCGTCCTGCGCGGCGGGAAGACGGTGGGCACGGTGAACCTGAAGGAGACGACCCGGGACGGGCTGGTGCAGATGATGGTCGGCCACGCGGTGGGCGGTGCGCGTTTGGAACGTTCGCACCGGGTTCCGCCCCGCCCGGTCCTGCGCGTGGACGGGTTGCGCTCGCGCCGGCTGCGGGACGTTTCGTTCGAGCTGCGGCAGGGCGAAATCCTGGGGCTCGGCGGGCTGCACGGGCAGGGGCAATCGGACCTGCTCCTGTGCCTGTTCGGCGTGCTGCCGGTGCGCGGCGGCACGGTGTACGTGGAATGCGAACGCGTCGGCGCGCAGAGCCCGCGCCGCGCCATGCAGCAGGGCTTCGCCTATGTTTCCGGGGACCGTGCGCGGCACGGCGTGCTGCTGGTCCGGCCCATCCTCGAGAACATGATTCTGTGCCTGCTCCAGAAGACGCACCGGCTGCTCTTCGCCCGCAAACGGCTGGCCGGGGACGTGCGGCAGGTCGCCGGCCGGCTGAACATGCTGTTCGGGGCGCTGGGCAGCGCCGTCAACGAGCTCAGCGGCGGCAACCAGCAGAAGGTCGTGATCGGCAAGTGGCTGTTGACGGTGCCGGGCATTCTGCTGATGGACGACCCGACCAAGGGCATCGATTATCATACGAAGGAAGAACTCTACGGGCTGATGCGTACGATGTGCGAAGAAGGCGTGGCCGTGTTGTGGCATTCGTCGGAAGACGAAGAGCTGTTGAACCATTCGGACCGGATCCTCGTCTTCAATGAGGGGCACATCGTCGACGAGCTGGCAGGCGAACGGCTGAGCGAACTGGAACTCTACCGCTCGGCGCTGAAGAGCGCGCACGAGCCCGGCTGATTTTCGTGCTGGTCCGGAGGGCACAGCTTGCCCATGAAAGCGGGGTACATCTGGAAGCGTTTCGGCGGGGTGCACTGGCGCCGCCACCCGTGGGTGATCAGTCTGGCCGTCCTGCTGACGCTGGTGGCGGTCAACGCGAGCCTGCAGCCGAACTTCTTCAAGGGCTCCGTACTGGAATCGAACTTCCGCACGTTCGTGCCGCTGCTCCTCGTGGCGATCGGGCAGACGTATGTGATTCTGGGCGGCGGGATCGACCTGTCGATCGGGTTCATCATCAGCCTGGTCAACGTCGCGACCGTTCAACTCATCACGCTTTCCGGCGGCTCCGCGCCGCTGGTCGTACTGGCGATGCTGGCCGGCCTGCTGATCGGCGCGGCGGCGGGGCTGGTGAACGGCGTGTGCGTGGCTTGGTTCCGGCTGCAACCGATCATCACGACGTTCGCGACCAGCGCGATCTGGGCCGGGCTGGCGCTGTGGATCATGCCCCGGCCGGGCGGGACCGTCCCCGGCTACTACTACCAGACGTACGCCGGCACGGTTTTGGGCATACCGACGGCGCTGTGGATCATGGCGGCGGTATGCGCGTTCTGCCTGGCGCTGAAGCGAACCGCCTTCTACACCCATCTGCTGGCCGCGGGCGGAAACATGGCGGGCGCATTCGAGACCGGCATCCGCGTGGCCCGCGTGCGCCTGCTCAGCTATGTGCTGGCCGGCCTGTTCGCGGGGCTGGCCACGCTGTGTATCGTGGGGGAGACCGCGTCGGGCGACCCGCTGCTGGGCGGCGCGTTCACGCTCAATTCCATCAGCGCCGTCGTGCTCGGCGGCAGTTCGCTGGCCGGCGGGTTCGGCGGCGCGCTGGGCAGCGTGTTCGGCGCGCTGGTGTTACGCCTCACCGATAACGTCATCTTCTTTGCCCAAGTGGATACCGTCTACCAGAAACTGCTCCAGGGCATCATCGTGCTGTTCGCGCTTGCAGTCGGCGGCCTGATCACGAGGAGGCGGAAACACTATGCCGATTAGGGCGTGGCTCAAGAATCCCGTCGTGCTGGCCTTCCTGATTGCCGGCGCGATGCTGGCGTTCGGCGAGTGCCTGAACCCGGGCTTCGCGAAGCGGTCCCAGATCATCGAGATACTGGTCGTCGCCTCGTTCCTGGGGATTGCGGCCGGCGGCCAGAACCTGGTCATCCTCGGCGGGGGCGGCGGGATCGACCTGTCGGTCGGCCATGTGATGACGCTGGGTGCGATTCTGGCGGGCAACGTGGCGATGGGGCGCGACTCGCACACCGCGCTCGCGCTGCTGGTCGTCGTCGGCGTCACGTTTGCGCTGGGCGCGCTGAACGGGGTTGGCGTCACCTTCTTCAGGATACCGCCGCTGGTCATGACGCTGGGCATGGCCGGCACGATTCAGGGCGCCATGCTGCACATGACGCGCGGGGCCAAAGTCGGCAGAGCGAGCCCGTTCATGATCGAACTGGCCGCCGGCCAGTGGGTGCTCGGCATTCCGGGCATTCTGTTCATCTGGGCGCTGTTCGCCCTGGCGTTCTTTTTCCTGCTGCGCAACACGCGCTACGGCATCAACCTCTACGCGGTCGGCGCGAATGAGACGGTGGCGCAACTGTCCGGGGTGCGCGTGGGTGCGCTGCGCGTGCTGACCTACGGGCTCAGCGCCATGATCGCCGGGTTGGTGGGGTTCCTCATGCTCGGCCGCACGGCCACCGTTTACGTGAGTCTCGGGCACCGCTATACGCTGCCCTCGATCATCGCGGTGGTGATCGGCGGCACGGCACTGGCCGGCGGCAAGGGCGGGTATATCGGCACGATCGCCGGCGCGCTCATCCTCACGCTGCTGCAAGCCATTCTGACCACCATGCGCATCGAGGAGTTCGGCCGCCAGATCATCTTCGGCGCCACGCTCATCGCCCTGATGTTCGCCTACGGCCGGCAACGGAGACTGCGCGTTTGACCGGCCCGCAGGGAAAGCTCAGCGCCGGGTGATGGGGCACGCCCCGCCGGCACCCGGGTGGCCGGGACACGCGGTGCCGGAAGCGGGACAGGCCGAGCACGCGGGCGACGCCCGGCCCGCGGGCACGGAGGCGACTGCGAAGCTGGAGAACGCCTTGGCCAGTCTGCGCCCGCCGCATGTCGGGCACCGGAGGGGAATGTCCCCCTCCGCGCGGACGAGCACCTCGAACTGATGTCCGCACTTCGCACAACCATACTCGTAGATCGGCATGCCTACTTCGCCTCGCCTTCCGGCTGCGCCGCCGGCTTCTCCGCAGGAGCGGGAGCCGGGGCCGGCCCCCGGCTCTTCCGGATCTTCGCCCGGCTCGGTCCGGCCGCCTTCTCCGCCGGTTTGGTTTCCTCTTCCTTCTCCGGCGGGGGCGGCCAAGGCGATTCTTCTCTGAGCACGCGCACCATCCGGAACCCGAGATCGTCCCCTTGATGGACCTCACGGTCCTTGCGGCGGTCTGCCGAGCGGCAGTACTTCGCATAGTGCCGCCAGCACCCGCCCCGGAAGATGCGCCTGTCCCCTTCGACCGGCCCTCTGTAGTCCTCGACATCCTCGGCGGGATACGGTGCGTACCAGTCGCCGCACCACTCGGAGACGTTCCCGTGCATGTCATACAGGCCCCAGGCGTTCGGCGCGAATTCACCCACAGACACGGTCTTGCGGCGGTGCTGCGTGGCATCGGCCAGGTTGCGTCTGTCCTCCAGCCGCTTGTAAGGAACGCGCCCGTCGAAATTCGCGAGGGTCGCGTCCAGATTGTCGCCATAGCAGAATGCCGTGCGCGTTCCGGCCCGGCAGGCATACTCCCATTCCGCCTCGTAAGCCAGGCGGTACGCCCCGGCTTCCACATCTTCGAGCTGGCAGAGCTTTTGCAGGAACTCCTGGCAGTCGGCCCAGCCGACCTGGACAACGGGCGTATCGCCGCCCACCCCTCGAAACCGACGTCGGTCGGACCCCATCACCCGTACCCACTGCTGGCGGGTGACTTCGTAGGCCGCCATGTAGAACGGATAGGAGAAACGGGCCTGGATCTGGGCCTCGTCGTCCGTCCGCTCCTTCTCGAGCGGCGAACTGCCCATCGTGAATGAACCGGCCGGAATCAGACGCAGCCGGATACCACTGCGCCGTGTCTGCACCTCGAGCGGCATTTTCCACTCGACGGCGGTCTCACGCTGCCGTTCCTGAGCCGCCTGGCTGCCGTCCGCCAAGCCGTCCAATGCGGCGTAAGCCGCGTCGGCGACCGGGACCAGATCCCGCAGGCTCTTGAGCTCGCCCTTCAGCGTCTCCTCCCCCCAACCCTGCATGCGGAACACCTGGTCAAACGGGACGTACCAGATGTCATCCTTCGGAGCCATGACGAGCCGGACCCTGTAGGGCCGGTTCCGCTGGATGAGGAATACGGCCGGGGTGCGCTGTTTCTGGAGCTGCCCGTTGATCGCGATCTCGGCGCCGGCGAGCGGCTGGCCGTTCACCACGGAGACGATCTTGACCCGCGTGCGCAGTGCGTCCTCGGCGGCTGCCTTCAGAGCTTTCGCCTTCTGAGAATCGGGATCGAATTCGAGCGCCTTCCCGGCGACGTCGAGCACAGCGTTCCACTGGTTCTTGGCCCTGGCCGCCCCCGCCTCGGCCAGGATCTGGTCGACGCGCGTACCCCGTATTAGCCGTGAGACCTCCGTGTTCTGGGGGTCGAGTTGCCGGACCCGCTCGAAAACCGCAATCGCCTGGTCCCAGCCCTCCGTCGACTTCGCGGCGGCGGCAAGCTTGCGCCCCTTCGCGATGAGCGCATCGCACAGGCCCTTGTTCGCGGCGGGGTCCTTCGCATAGCCGTCGGCTTTCAACGCCGCCTCGAACGCGGAGACAGCCGAATCCCAATCCGCCGCCTCGACGGCGGTCTTGGCCTGTGACATGGCGGTCTGGTAGGCGGCTTCGGCCACGGCCAGTTCGCGCTTGACCCGCGTCTCTTTCAGGCGGGCCTGCGCCGTCACGTGGTTCTCGTAGCCCTTCACCGCAACGGCGCGCTCGTAGGCGGCGACGGCGACGTCCCATTCACCGCGCGCCGCGCTCTCATCGCCTTCGGCCATGGCCTTGTCGAACGCGGCAACCGCCTGGGACCGGATCTTCCCCGTCCGCGCCTCCGCCAGCCATTCGCGGGTGACCGGGTCCTGCTCGCAGCCGGGCACCTTCATGGCCCGTTCGAACGCGGCGATAGCCGCATCCCAGGCCTTGTTCTCGAGGTTCTGCTTGCCCTCGGCCTGCGCTTTCTCGAACAACACCTTCTGGTGCGCCTCGTCGGCGCCGGCAATCGTGTCGGCCAGCAGCTTGGTCGCCGCGTCGTACTCGGCGGAGGCCTGTTCCCACCGGCCCTTCACCGCCGAGGCGTCAGCCGCCCGGCTCTTGGCCTTCACCTTCTCCCAGTTCTCGGCGTAGAACTCGGCCAGAAACGCTTCCTTCGTTTTCGCCAACTGCGCCTGATAGGCCGCACGGCCCTCCATATACGCTTTCGACTGCGGATACTTCTGCTCGAGCACCGCGGCGACGGCGGCGACCGCCTCGCCATCACCGGACTCCAGCGCGGCCGCCAACCGGCGTTTGAGCTGCCACGAACGGAAGAACCGGAACCCGAAGATCGAGGTGCCCGCCAGCAGCAGCAGCACGACGACGATCACGGCGACGTCGAGCAGGCGCCGCTTATTCACCGCGCGCCCGGCGCCGTGTCCCTTCTTCAAAAGCGCCTCGAACCCCAGTTCCTCGACCGTCAGCTTCTGCGCCTGAGCCGCGATCTGGCGACACGTCTTGTCATCGCCGTTCGCGTCCGCCTCTTTGGCCCGCTGCCCCAGTTCGGCGAGTTCCGCTTCTTTGGCGCCCAGCTTCTCGGCCAGCTTCGCCAGGGCCGCGCAGGCCTTTTCCCACTGTTGCGCCCCGCTGCCGCTCGCGCCGAACTGGAACGTATCGCGCAAAGCCGCGAGTTCGTCTACCGCCGTGCGACAGGAGCGGAGGCGTTTCTGATCGAAGTGCTTGACGGCCTCGCTCAGTTGCTTCACGAAGAGCTGGAACGGCTGCGAGTCGTCCTGGATCTTGCCGCGCACCCGCTCCATCGCCGCGCGGCAGTCTTCCCGGTTCGGATACGTCTGCTCGGCCTGCGCGAGCAACTGCCGGGCTTCGGCGAAGTTGCCCTCCGCCTCCGCCGCCTTGGCGGACTCCAGCAGTTTGGCGACTTCCGCCTCAACGCCCTTGATGCGCTCGCGCCCCCGGTGCACCTCGGCCAACACCTCTTCGTGGGTGGGCCCCACGCCGAGAATCGGCTTTGCCCGCTGCGGGATGGCTTTGGCCTTCTCTTCGACTTCGCGCGCCGCCTCTTTGGCCGGCCCGAAATTCTTCTCTTCCATGTGCTGCCGGAAATAGAGGACCGTATGCAGATACTCCAGCTCACGCTCCAGCACGAGCCTGGCCTCCTCGACATGCCGGCCGTTCGGATGCTTCTCGACATAGTCCGAGTAGGCATAGTAGGCGTCTATCGCGCCGTCGAGCCCACGCTCGCCCATAACCGCCGCAGCCTGCTCCCGCGCATGCCGGTAGTCGGCCTCGTCGTTGTCGGCCCCGCCCCCGTCCGAAGCGGGCGGATCCTCTTGCGGCGGAATGGGCGGCGGCTCCGCATCCTCGGCGCCGGGCCCGGAATCCTCCAACGGGATGGGCGGCGGCTCGTCCTGGTCGCGGCGATCGGTACCTGTATCGCTCATGGGGACAGCTTAAACACGAATCGCGTGCAAGACAATACTGGAGTCGGACAAACTTGCGCAAAGTTTACGACAGAGTTTACCTCGGAGTGGCTAGGGTTGGGCGGGGATCTGGCGGACCCGTCCGGCGCGGGTAAAGAGGATACGCGTCTCAATAGCGGTGCGGTCCAGCCTGAGGATCTGGGCGAGCGCCTGGCCGTAAAGCAGCAACTGTTCCCGGTACTGCCGTACGGCGCGATCCAATTCCTGCTCGGTCGCGATGCGGTTGCTCTTGAAATCCATGATCTCGGCCTGCACCGGCCGCCCGCCGGCGTCGCGCCGAATGGTGACCCGGTCGAAAGCGCCGGTCACCCACCCGTCGCGATTCACGATCTCGAACCGTTTCTCACGCCAGAGGCCGACGTTGCCCGGGGGCCGCGCGAGCGCGCGGCGGACCTCTTCGGCGCGGAGCGAAGCGCGGAACTGCTCGCACACGTCGCGCTTCACCTCGTCGGTCACGGCGGCGGTGGCACCCCAGGCGGCGATGATCGATTCCGGATCCGCCGTCTCGATCCATTCCACCTGCTCGAACAGCGCATGGATCGCGCTGCCGAAATCGAGTACGTCGCGCGTTTCCGGATCGAACAGATACACCGCGTAGACGGTCCGGAGAAAAGCACGCGCCGAGTCCGCCACGCCGCCCGCCTCGAAGCCGGCAACCTGATCCCGAACAAAGGACGCCGCCCTGCCCAGGTGCGTTGAGCCGCCCTCGGGCGGCCCGGCCGGGGCCCGGTCCGGCAGGCGGCGAAGTGTGTCGTCAAGGCTGATCGGCAGGTAGGTGTTCTGGAACGCGTCCAGTTCGCTCAGCATCGGCAGAACGGGCACCGTCTGCGCGGAAAGCAGAGCGGCGCCCTGCCGCGCGCACCGGGCCGCCAACGCCTCCCGCAGCGAGCGGCCCGCCTGCCGCGTCGGGACGACGATCAGCGTCGATTCCAGGTCCGCCGTCCCGGAAATCCGGCCCGGCAGCAGGAACCGGCAAGCCAGCTCCGTCAACGGCGCATCCCAACCCAGAAAATGACGCGTTACGGCCATGGCGAATGCCGCAAAGTGTGCGGCATCCGGAGCAGGCTGTCAATAAGACGCCACACATGCGCAATGAATCGGCGATCCGCACGACTACACCGTTAAGGAGCACATAGAGGAGGAAAGAACATGAAGAATCGCTACCCCCTGATCGTGGCCGGCATGCTCATGCTGGCCGTGCACGCGCAAGCCGCCGGCGAGGGCTGGATTCAGGATTTCGAAAAGGCCAAACAGCTCGCACGAGAGAAGAATCTGCCGATTCTGGCCGATTTTTCGGGCTCCGATTGGTGCGGGTGGTGCATGCGCCTGGACCGGGAGGTCTTCAGCCGCGCGGATTGGCAACAGTGGGCGAAAAAGAATGTGGTGCTGTTCGTGGCGGATTTCCCGGCCAATACCGAACAGCCTCGCGAACTGGCCGATCAGAACAAGCGCCTGATGCAGACGTATGAGGTGAAGGGGTTCCCGACCGTCCTGCTGCTGGACGCCGGCGGCAAGGTGATGGCTCGCACCGGCTATCGGCAGGGCGGACCGGCGGCCTACGTCGCGCACGTCGAAAGCCTGCTCAAAGCGGTGCAGGCGGACTGAGATCGGAATCCGCCCGTCCGAGGTCGGCGCGGCCCTCCTCGTGAAACGACTGGCCGGGCAATGGGCGATCCGGTATCATGCCGCGTGTCGTGAGTATCGCCCTCAAAGCGTTCGAGCTGCTGCTGCTCGGCTATACGGTCTTCATCTCCTGGCGCATTCTGGGGAGTTCGTTTGCGCGGAATATGCAGCGCAGCGCGGCCATAGCCGTCGGCATGCTGGCCAGCGGGAGTGTTCAGTTCCTGGCTGCCCGTATCCTGCCGCTGCTGTCGCGCAACGTCATCCTCTGCTTCGTGCTGACCAGCGTCCTCACCGTGCTGGTGTTCTTCCTGCTCAGTGGCTGGCTGCTGCGCAGGGTCGCGCGCCGGTATGCCCGCGCGCGCGAAGCGCGCGCGGGCGGGAAAGGGCGGCTGCCCCGCGCGGCGGACCGCGCGCTCTGCGTGCTGCTGATGCTGGCTTTCTGGGCGGGCGCGATTCTGGTCGTCGATTTCATGGCGAACCTGGCCGCGCTGTCGCCGATTCGCGACCCGGTCTGCCAGCAGAGCCTGATTCTGAGATACTTCATTCCTGCGCCGCCCGCGCGCGAGGCGGCGGCCGGCACGGGCCGGCCGCGCTGCCCGGACGGGCAGCCGGAACCGGCGGCGTTGGGCGAAGTCATGGCGCGGCAGGCGGAATTTCTGGGCAACGTCCGGCAGGGCTGGACGCGCTCAAAGGATTTCCTGGCGGAGAAGGCGGGGACCCAGCAGACGCTGGCGCAGATTGCGGCCATGGTCGAACTGCTCAACCTGCCGGAGGACGAGAGCGCGGCACTGATCGAGAAGAACGCCGCGCTGCGCCGGCTGCGCGACAACGCCGCGGTACAGCGTGTACTGAATGACGATCGCATTCTCGCGCTCGTCATTCGGATCAGCGAAGGCTCGCTCAGCGCGTTGTACCAGATTGGCGAAGAGCCGTCGTTCAAGGCGCTGCTGACGGACGCCGGACTGCGCGAGACGCTGGCCGGGCTCGATCTAGCGGCGCTGTGCGAGGACGCGCGCCGGAATCGGCGGCTGAACAACGAGCGCGCGACTACCGGACGAACGCCTGCCACATCGGATTGACCACGAGCGCGTGCTGTTTGTTCACCGTCGTATCGCGCGGCGTGCGGAGCAGCAAGCCCAACGCCTGCTGCGCTTCGGGTGACGCCGCGTAGCGGGCGTGGAACGCGTTTACCGCCGTCTTCACCAGCAAGGCAAGCCCCTCCGTGCTGTTGACGGACGCGGCTTCAAACCTGCCCGGCACGACGCGCGTGTAGGCCAACCCGCCCCCGACGGATTCGCTCTTGCCCAGATATTCGGCGCACAGAGCCCGAACCGCCGGCATGAGTTTCGGCCGCGGGAACGCGAGATTGCCGGGCAGTACGCCGTAGAGTTCGCCGGAGGCTGGGTCCCGGTTGACCGAAACCAGCGACATCGGCAACAACATGCGGCCGATGCTCTCCGCGGCCTCGTCCGGCGGCTGGCTGGCCAGCAACTCCTTGGCCTTCGCGAGGCAGGCGTCGTTCTCCTTGTGGATCAGTTCCTCGAAGGTCTCAAGCAGGGCCAACACTTCCTCCGCCAGCCGATAGTGATGGAGGATCTGCAGGGTGTTCGCCTCGGCCGGCACGTTCTCGAGCAACGCGAGCACGGCCGCACGCAGAGGCGTCTCCTTGCCCAGGTCGGGGCCCTGCAGCCATTCGGCGCCCGTCGCGCCGTGATGCACAAACATGCGGTTGCCGGCCTCCTTACAGAAGAGCACGCGGCGGTTGACCAGTTCGTGCTGGTCATACCCGAAGACGCCGGACTGCGTCACGTACGCACGGTCGAACACCAAGCGGCTGACGCCGCCGCCCGCGGGCTCGGCCCGAAACCGGACTTCGCGCCGGAGCCAGGGCTCGCGGCTGCCGGCGGCGCGTACGAACTGCCGGTACAACTGTTCGTTGCGTTCCAACGCGTCGGTTTCGGCCCGGAAATAGGCCTCCAGGAATCCGGGCCGGCATCCTTCAGTGGACATGACGCCGACCGTTGCGGGCACCACAACGCCCTGGCCGAGTGCGGTCCAGAACTGCTCAAGAGACTCGTACGCTTGCGGAGCCGCCGCCGCGGGCGTGAGCCCGGTGTTGACGGTCCAGTCCGACTCGGCACCCATCGGTTGGCCGGGCACGGAGCCGCGCATATACGCGATGAACGCCGAAACCGCCGGTGCGCTCAGTTCTTTCGCGCTCAGCCGCGCGGCCAACAGATCGAGCCAGTCGTTCAACGCCGCAGCGGTCTGGCGCTTCGGGCGGCGGCCGTGGGCCCACATCGCGTAGCGCGCACCGGGCAGCATGGCCATGGCCTTCTTCACGTCCCGCATCGGGAGCGGCCGGGTACAGGCGGCCGGCCGAATCGTCTCGGAGAAGACCGCCACGCTCAGGGCCTGGTGCCTGGCACCCAGGTCCAGCGCGAACGACAAGCCCTGAGCCGCCGCGAGTTGACGAATCAGCTCTTTCGCCAGCACTTCATAGGTGGCCGTCCCGAAGCACTCCAC
Organism: Kiritimatiellia bacterium; assembly: GCA_016929905.1. Taxonomy (GTDB): domain Bacteria; phylum Verrucomicrobiota; class Kiritimatiellia; order JAFGHX01; family JAFGHX01; genus JAFGHX01. The sequence continues at coordinate 24,248 of JAFGHX010000225.1, read as the reverse complement.
GTAGTCCAGCAACTCGTCCAGGCCGGACAGGCCCAGGCGCGAGCGAATCTGCCAGTCGATCTGGAGTTGCTGTGCCTCGGGTATCCTGCCGCTGAGCGCACTGCGCATCTTCGCGATCGTCTCGGGCCGAATCGTCCCCAACTGCTGCTCGAGGACGGGCAGGAACTGCTTCAGCAGCGCGGCATCCAGCACGACGGCCACGTCCCGCTCCCCGCACAGCGCGACGGCTGTCGGGACGAAGTCCGATTGGGCGAGCCGCTGCTGGGGGCCGCCTGCCGCGAGCAGCCCCGCGACGGCGGGCGAGCTGCAGAAATAGGCCGACTCCGTCGAACAGACCACATACAGATCACGCCGCATCTTCCCTTGGCCCGGTACGACGTGGTAGCACGGCTGCCCGTTGAGTTCGGTCTTCTCGTAGGTGGTCGGCTTCAAAATGTTCAACAGCATGCCGGTCAGCGTCCGGCCGTCGGCCATCGGCAGGCACAGCACGAAATCGAAGCCCTTCTGGGCGGGGTAGTAGGTCAGTGCGATCGGGCGCCGCACGTCGATCCCGAACATGACGGCAACCGCGTCGGCCGACAGCGGTTGCCCGATCGACTGCTGCCCGAGAAAGGCGAGCAACGGTTGGGGCGAGTCGAGAATGGGCTGCATCGCGGCGGGCATGGCTTGGTCGGGCAAGAACGAGGCCACCAGCGCGTCCAGATCATGGGCCAGCTTCTCGACATTGTTCAGGCGCACATGCAGGAAGGCGCCTTTGGCGAGCACCGATTCCGGCGGACCGGCCGGGACGCCGGTAGTCGCCAGAAGCGGTATGTTCGGCTGGCCCTGCCCCGCCGCGGCAGGCGAACCCGCGTCCTGCGGCGCCTGGGCAACGAGCGTAACGGCACTCAACAGCAGCACGATCGGCACACACAGAACAGCGCTCCTTCTCACTGGCGGCTCCTTTCATCAGACGGGTTCACGGTTGGGAAACACGGCCTCGACGCGCCCGGATCATGTCGGAAAAGGGCGACGGAACGCAATTACAAAAACCGACAAAAAGTGGAATCGGGCGCTCACCCCGACCGCCGGGATCCGGTCCGCGGTCCCGGCTCACATTTTCGTCCCGCACCGCCCGCAGAACTTCGCGCCTTCGCGCAACGGGGCACCGCACCGGTCGCAGAAGGTATATTCCTGGGGAACGGCCTCTATGGCCTTACAGCGCTCGATGCATTCGTCGATCAGCGCGGAGGTCCGGCGCCGCGCGCTGCTGTAAACGGCGATTGTGCCCACGACGCCCGCGCCGCAGACCCCGCCGCAGGTGCAGGCGTAGACGGGGAGCATCCAGAACACCCACAACATCCCGGTCGTCCGGCGGCTGAACGACACCTTGGTGCCGGCCGGTGCGGCGGCGACCGTCACGTTCACCTCTGCGCCGGCCAGCGCCTTGTGCAGCGTGGCGCGGAACGCGGAGCGTCCCGACTTCGTGATCTTGAAGTCCTGGGCCTCGAACACCTGCCTGAGCTCGGCGGTGACTTCGTCGGCGTTCAGCATGGCCTTGGATTCCCATCTCTTCGTCATCGGCTCCTCCCCGCCGGCCGCAGACGCCGCCGGCCTCACGCCGCCCGTATCGGCTGTTGATCGGCAATCAAAGACATGTCCGGCGCCAGAGGGCAACAAGGGTCACGCGCCAGCAGGTCGCCGCGCCCGCCGTCCGCGGCGCGCCCCCGGCACCCGCCGCAGACCCGGGCCAACGCGCAACCCTTGCACCGCCGCGCGTACGCCTGCCGCAACCGAACGAATGCCGGCGCCCCGTGCCACAACTCGTGCAGGTTCTGTTCCGGCAGCCGGCCAGCCTTCATATACGGCAGATGGAAGCACGGAGTCAACTCTCCGTTCACGGCGATACTGCACATGTTCAGCCCCGCCCCGCAGCCCTGGCCGAGCGTCGGGAACCGGGTCAACCAGCGCCGGACCCACGGATCGTCGCGGGCTTCCCGCCGCAAGACCGCGTACTGCCACGCGGCGAGCAGCGGCGAGAAGCAGGCGCTCGTCTGCATCCACCGGTCCCGGCTCGGGGCCCGTTCGGCGAGCAGCGTCTCGACCTGCTCGAACGCCCGCGCCCGCTGCCGGCCCGTCATCTGAAGTTCGTCCGCCACCGCCGCGCCGCGCCCGTGCGGCACGAAGTCGAGCATGTAGATCTTCATCGCGCCGGCCGCCTCCGCCGCGCGGGCCATGCTGTCGATCCGGTCGAAGCTGAGCGCATTCATCATGATGTTCACGCCGACCTGCAGGCCGGCATCCGCCGCGATGCGCACGGCGCGCAGCGCGTCGCGGAAACTGCCGGGCCCGCGCAGCCGGTCATGGCCCGCCTCGTCGCCGTCCAGGCTCACAACCAGCTCGCCGAGCCCGCGCTGTTTGAGCGCGGCCGCTCGCCCGGGGTCGATCAAGCCGCCGTGCGTTGTCAGGATCGTGAACGCGCCGTGCCGCCGCAGATCGGCGATCAGTTCCAGCACAATCGCCTCCCGCAGCAACGCCTCGCCGCCCGTCAGAATGACCGCGCTGACGGGAACCGCCACGATCTGGCGCAGGATCGCCCGCAAGCCGGCATCGTCCAGTTCCGCGGCGTCACGCGCGCCCGAATCCGCGTAGCAGTGCGCACACCGCTTGTCGCACCGGTTCGTGATATGCCAGAACACGCTGATCGGCGCGTCCGGCACAAACGGCGTGCCGCCCCGCCCGCGTGCGATCGTGGTCAGGAAATTGCCGAGACTGCGCTTCACGTGCGACTTGCGCAGGAACCCGTCGAACGCGGCCGAATCGCCCGTGACCAGGCGCGCGAACAGCAGAACGCCGCGCGCGTATCCGCCCGTGATCCACGCGCAGCGCCGACAGTCGAGCGGCGCCCGCGACGTCAGCCGGTCCACCAGCTGCTCGTAACGCCGCACACCGCACGCGGGACACTCCGCCAGCAGCGGCCGCACAAGCAGCCGCGCGAACGGTCGAAACAGGTAACGGGTTATGATGCTCATCCGGGCCTTCAACAGCCGACAGCAATCCGCTTCGTCCCACAAACTCTCTCGAGAACTTACTCGAGAACTTGCTCGACTTCGCCTAGGTGCACCTGTTCGCAAATATCGTGACGTTCGAGGGATCGCCACCGCGGGCCGCGCAAGGCGCGGCTTGCCCGGCTCTTCCCGTCAGCGGTCGTCCTGCTTCCGTACCGGCGTTCCGCACTCGGTGCAGAAGCCGTCGTCACGCCCGAGCAAGGTCTCGCACTTCGCACAAGTCAGCAGCACGGCGGCAAGCTGTCCCCCGCAATGCACGCAGAAGTTTTCATACGCGTCGTTCGGCTTGCCGCAGCCCGGGCAGTGTACGCCGCGCGTGGACGCGGGCAGAGCTGTGTCCACCCGATCCTCGCGCGTGCTCTGCCGCTCGACGGGCGGCGGCGGGGTCTGCACCTCCGGGGGAAGCGGGGGCGGCATGGGCCGCGCCGCGGGCGCGGCCGGAACCGCGCCCGCCACCGCCTGGAGCAGGCGCGCGAAGTCGGCACAGCCGGCCAGGCGCTGGTCGCGCTCCGGCTCAAGCGCGGCCCCGACCAGTTCGTCCCAGCCCGGAACGAGGCCTGGATCGATCTGGCTCGGCAGCCGGAACCCGATCTCGCGGCGACCGGTCAGCAGCCGGTAGGTCATGAGGCCCAACGCATAGATGTCGCTGCGCGCGTCGGCATCCTCGCCGCGTTTCTGTTCCGGACTCATGTACTCGTAGGTCCCCAGAATGGCGCGCGTGCTGGTCCCCTCGCCTTCCGCACCGGGCACGCCGTCCAGAGTGCGCCCCTCACCCATGCTCAAAGACAGACGCACAGACAACTCGGCCCGGCTGCGTACCCACTCGTCGCCTACGAGCCGAACGAGCCCGAAGTCGGCAATCTTGGCCACGGGGCCGCTCCCCGCCGGCCCGGGATCACCGAGCAGGATGTTGGACGGCTTCAGGTCGCGATGAATCGCGCCGTGCCGGTGCGCGTAGGCCAGCGCGTCGAGGATCTGATTGAGGATGCCCACCAGTTCCGCCTGCCCGATCCTGCCGCCCAGCGCGGCGGCATAGTCGTCCAGCGCAACCACGCGGTCGGGACCCGGCGCAAGGGTCAAGCCGGGCACCAGTTCCATGCGCAACCAGTACCGGCCGACCGTCTCCCCGAAATCGTCGACACGCACGATACAGGGGTGCTGCAGCTTCGCCATCACTTTGGCTTCGCGCCGGAAGCGGTCCAGGGCGTCGGGGCGCGCGGCGAAGTCTGCGGGCAACAGCTTCAGCGCATAGCACAGCTCGAGGGTCGTGTGCTCGGCTTCGTACACCTCGCCCATTCCGCCGCGCCCGAGCAGGCGCACGATCCGATACTGGCCGAACACCTCGCCCGGCTTCAACGCCGCTTTCGCGGAATCTGTGTGGTCTGGAGCCATGGCCGTCTGTTCAGTCTAGCAGCAGCCCTAGCGCGAGGCAAGGCGCTGCGTTCAACGCCAGCCCGGCAGCCGCGGCGGCGTTCGCCCTTGAAAAGCCGGCTGGCCCGCGCCTACCCTTTCTCGCAAAGGAGGCCAAGCGATGACGACTACCGCCGGGAACCGGCTGCCTCGTTGGCGGGGGTTCAATCTGCTCTATTTCTTCTCGATGCGCAGCGATTGCACCCCGCAGGCGGACGACATCCGCTGGATCGCCGACTGGGGCTTCGATTTCGTGCGGCTGCCCATGTGCTATCGGCTGTGGACGGAAGGAGACGACGTCACCCGGCCCCGCGAAGACGTGCTGGCGCGGATCGACCAAACCGTGGAGCTGTGCCGCGAGCAGCGCATTCACGTCTGCCTCAACTTCCACCGCGCGCCGGGCTACTCCGTGAACCGCGAACGGGACGAGCCGTTCGACCTGTGGAAAGACCGCGCGGCGCTGGACGCGTTCATCTTCCACTGGCAGCTGTTCGCCAACCGCTACAAGGGCATGGCATCGGACGCGCTGAGTTTCAACCTGGTCAACGAGCCGCGCCGGGCCAGCGAGACCGGCATGACGCGCGCCGACCACGAACGCGTGATGCGCGCGACCGTCGCGAAGATCCGCGAAGCGGATCCCGATCGGCTCGTCATCCTGGACGGGCTCGCGTGGGGCCGCGAGCCGCTGCCCGAACTGGCCGACCTGAATGTGGCGCAGAGCTGCCGCGGCTACGACCCGATGCATATCAGCCACTACAAGGCGCCGTGGGTGAAAGGCGATCGCTTCGCGCCAGCGGCCTGGCCCGGCCGAAACAAGGAAGGGGAACTCTGGGACCGGGCACGACTCGAGGGACACTATGCGCCCTGGGCCGCTCTGACCGAACAGGGAGTGGGCGTGCACTGCGGCGAATGCGGCGGCTACAACAAGACGCCGCACCCGGTCTTCCTCGCCTGGTTCGCCGACGTGCTCGAGGCGCTCGCCGCGCGCCGTATCGGATACGCGCTCTGGAACTTCCGCGGATCGTTCGGCATTCTGGATTCCGAACGCGAGGACGTGGCCTACGAGGACTGGCACGGCCACAAGCTGGACCGCAAGCTGCTCGACCTGCTCCAACGGCATTGACGCCCGCGGAAACATTCGGCTCCGACATGCCGCGCCCCACGCACCGTCAACGGACCCACGGCGAGCGGCGCGCACGGTCGATCTGCTCCTGGGTCAGCAGCCTGCCCAGCGCCACGCTGGACGTCATCAGGTTGTTCCGCGCCGCCAACTGGCCCGCAATGTCGTGCACCGCAATGCGGCCCGGCTGGTAGTCGGGCAAACCCATGATGTGGCCCAGTTCGTGCGCCAGGAGCGTCCCTTGCACCCGGGCCGGCTGGTGGCCGGGGCCGGCCCATTGCATCGCGCAAATCCGGCCGCCGACAACGGCCAGGCCCGCGTGTACGTTGCCCCGCAGAATATGGACCAGCACCGCTATCACTCCGCCCCGGATGCCCAACCGACCGGTCAGACCGGGCAGGTCCGACGCGCCAATTCCGCCCATCGCCGACGGCATGGCCAGCGTACGCTCCACCGTACCCACCACCTGTATCTGGATGCCAGCCTGTCCCCAAATCGCGTTCGCCTCGCGTAACGCACTGCTCACGTCGCCAGGCGTCCACGTCGGACCCACACGGCCTCCGCCGCTTTCTATCGTCAGAGGAACAACTGTCACTTGAAGTGGCACAACCCACCCTCCCCCTTTTCCCAGGTTAGCCCAAATCCACTCACAGTCAAGCCAGGTTTTCGTTCAAAAACGGCCAAAACCATCCAAATGTACCCATTCGTACCCACTTGAAGAGGGGGAGGGCTGTGCACTATAATTGGTGGGGCGGGATGAACGGGACCGGTTTATCCACCCATCGCCTATTGGACACACAACGGGGTGTTGCTTCTCAATGTGATTCGGAAGGCGCATGCCTCATGTTCGGGGGGGGGGATTGGCATCGCGCGGCGCGGGAGGGGTCCACATGGAGGAGATGATTGGGGTCGAGATATTCAACAAGTGTATGCTGTTCAGTCGAACGGGTGATTCCTGCAACAGAATTCTGAGTCTCCAGATTCAGGGCGGCAACTCGGAAATCGATTGTATCGTGACGGCCTTGAAGCCGGGCACATGGAAGGTCCGCAACGGGGACACGGAGTTGAGGTGCCAGGTCAGCAAGGATAGCCGAGCGCTGTTTTTCCGAGGCAAGCCCGGTCAATACGTGCTGACGCCGCCCAGCTAGCGCCTGATGGCGACTCCGCCGACTCGGGCCCGTCGATCTTCCGCGCAGCCCCACACGGCTAGGTGCTCCCCGGCGAAAATCCACTGACGCACGCATTACCCGCAACCCCACGTCCATCGATTTTTTCTTGCGATCAGCCGGTTAAGATTCCGCGTCTGCCCGACACTACTCTTTAGAAACCGCAAGAGGTTTTCGTTGTACGAGGGTGGAGTGCCAACGGCGCCCGGGGGGGGGCCTTGCGGCTGCGCCTGCGGCACTCACACCCTCTAACGTTTCTGGTGGAGGCCTTGCCCGCAACCGAACGCGGCGCTCGCTTTCTGCCACGCGGGGTGGTAGACTTGGGCCGCAATGACCTCGACGGAAGAAATCACGGCGCAGCTTGTTCGTCACAGGCGTGCGCTGTTCGCTTATATTTTCACGATCCTGCGCGACCATCATCTGTCGGAGGATGTGTTTCAAGAGGTTTCGCTGGTGCTCGTGAATCGGTACACGGAGCGGGAAGACGTCCGTAATTTCTGGAGCCTTGCCCGTGAGATTGCCCGGCGCACGGCCCGAGCGGCGCAGCGACGTGCGACGCGCGAACCGGTGCTGCTTTCCGACGAGGCGATGGAAGCGCTGGACCGCGGGTTCGAGCAAATCGGCGACGAGGTGGACGATCGGAAGGCCGCGCTGCATGCGTGTGTGGACCGCCTGCCGAAGAACTGGCGGCAGATTGTGCGCCTGCGCTACTGGCGCGGGTTGTCGGTTTCCTTCGTGGCCGAGGAACTGGGCCGGAGCGTGAACACGATCTCGGTCACCTTGAACCGGATCCGGTCGCGCCTGGCGGACTGCGTGAACGCACAATTGCGAAAGACGGCCGAGACATGAACGGCGAAGCACGCGATCAACTCCTGCTCGAGTACCTGGAGACTCCGGCGGGGACGGAGCGCACGGCGGAAGTGGACCGGCTGCTTCGGGAAGACCCGGCTGCCGGCAGGCGCCTGGCCGAGCTCGGCCTGCAGGAATGCCTGCTGGACGAATTCGGCGAGGTCGAGCGCGGGTTGGACGGCGGGTTCGGGCGGGGTGCCGCCCGCCTGGCGCGCTTCGTGCGGCGGATCGCGTTGCCGGCCGCCGCCGCGGCCGCCGTGCTGGTCGGCGTGTTCTATTACACGTTCCGGGCCCGGCCGTCGCAGGATGCCTGCCCGCGGGTTGTGCGGTGCTCGGGCGACGTGCTTCGCTCGCGCCGCGACGTGAGCGGCAGCGTCGTGAGTGAGGACGTGCTCGGTGCCGGGACCACCGTGCGCACGGGACCGGCGTCCGCCGTGGCGCTGCGTTATCCCGACGGAACGACCGTGGACCTCGACGCGCAAAGCGTGGTGCAGGTCCACGTGGAAGGCGGCGCGAAACAACTCCTGCTTGCCCGCGGCATTCTCGACGCCGAGATCAGAAGCCAGCCGGACGGCTTGCCGATGCTCTTCCAAACGCCCCGGGCCCGGATCACGGTTCTGGGCACTCGCCTCACCCTGGCCGAGGGGCCGGGCGGCACGCTCGTCGATCTGAGGGAGGGTACCGTCCGCGTCACGAGCATGCAGGCGGCCGAAGAACTGGCCCTGGTTTCCGGGCATTACGTCATCGTCGCGCCGGACGGCGGCATGACCAAGACGGTCACCCCCGAAAACGCGGATCACGACGCCCTGCTCGAACGGGTGCTCCGCGCTCGGTGAGCGTCGAACAGCCGCCACCGAACGGGGCTTCCCGCGCGCAACGCTTCCGCGGGCCGACCGCTGAGTTCGAGCCCGGCTGTTCGACCGGCACTCACCCTTCGGGTTCGGGCACCGAAAGCGGCGGAACCCACACGAGCAAGACGACCAGCGCGATCAGCGCGACCGCCCCGCAACCGCCATACAGCGCCGTAAACCCGTACTGCTCGGCCACCCAGCCGCCCAGCCCCCCGCCGATGATCCCGCCGAGCCCGACGGTCACGGCCGCAAACACGGTCTGAGCCGTACTGTGCAGACGCGCGGGCACCACGCGGCTGACGTAGGTGACACTCGCGCAGTGATAGGCCCCGAACGTCAACGAGTGCAGCAACTGGAACGGGACGACGGCCCACAGCGCGCGCGCCGGCGCGACGGCGAAACCGAGCAGCCGGACACTGATGCCGACAAGCCCCAGCGCGAACAGGTTCCGCACCCCGATCCGCTTCATGATGCGCTGGCTGAAATAGATGACGGGTATCTCGCTCAAGGGGCCAATCCACCAAACCAGCCCCGCCTTGGAGAACCCGTGCACTTCCTTCAAGTACAGCGAGAAGAAGCCGTAGTAGCTCATCATGGCCAGCCGCCCGAGAAACGCGCAGAGCATGAAGAGCACGAACGGACGCCGGAGAAACGCCGACATGCCCCCGGCCGCGGCGGACGGATCAGCCGGCCCCGCGTGCCCGCTGCCGGTGCGCGGCAGCAGCGCCACACACAGAAACTGAAGCCCGCACGCCACGCACATCGCGGCCAGGATCATGGCCCCCGTCCCCGATCGCGCAATGCCCAGGCTCTCGAGCGTGAGGGTGCAGACGATGAACGAGATGGAGCCGCCGATCCGCACCAACCCGTAGTCGCCGCCCCGCTCTCCGATGTAGCGGAACGTGATCCCGTCCGTCAGCGGAATCAGAGGCCGGTAGCAGAACCCGAACAGCACGGCGACGGCAATCGCCAGCAGGGCCGCCTTCACCACGCCGAAGAGGAGAAACGTCGGCACGCAGCCGGCCACCCCCAGCGCAAGAAACAGGCGCCGCTTCCCGCTTCGGTCCGAGAGCCACCCCCACACGGGCGGGGCCAGCACCGCCATGGCTTCCAGCGTGCCCTGAATCCAGCCGATGGCGTCCTTCTGAAAGCCGCGCAGGCGCAGCAGCACCTGCAGATAGGGCGTCGCCACCGCGAAGGGAAGGAACAGCGCCGCATAGACCAACGTGAAGCGCAGGCGCAGCACGCCCGCAAATCCGTCCGGAGTGGGTGCGGTCTTGTCCGCCACGGCTCGTCCCCTTTGATCCCGAATGATGGTCGTCCCGGGGGATTGTGGCGAAAGAAGCCGGGCGGCGCAACTCCGTTTTCCCGGCCCGCGGAGACCGAGCGCGGCCCGGCGTTCAGCGCTCGGCGCTGAGCACGGCCTGCGGCGCCCACGCCGGATTCCGTTGCGGAACCTTTGCCCGGACCGACGCGCGCCAGTCCGCCAGCATCCGCTGCATGCGGGCGGCGAGTTCCGGCATCGCGCGGGCGAGATCGTGCGCTTCGCCGATGTCGCGGCGCAGATCGTACAGCTCGACGTGCCCGTCTTCGAAAAATTCGATCAGCTTGTAGTCGCCCATCCGCATCGAACAGCCAGGCGTGCCGCCTTGGTTGCTGTAGTGCGGGTAGTGCCAGTAGATGGCCGCCCGCTCGAGGGCGGGGCCGCCCGCCAGCAGCGGCAGGATGCTCACCCCGTCACAGTGTTGCTCCGGCATCGGATCGAGCCCGGCCATCTCGAGCAGCGTGGGGTAAAAATCCGTGCTCGTCACGGGAACGGAACACGAACCGCCCGCGGCGATACGGCCCGGCCACTTCACGATCAGCGGCTCGCGCGTGCCCCCGTCGTACATCCACCCCTTGCCCTCCGCCAGCGGCGCGTTGCAGGTCGGAGAGCCCTCGGCAGAGGACAGCCCGCCGTTGTCCGAGGTGAAGATGACGACGGTGTTGCCAGCCTGACCGGTCTCGTCGATCGCCTTGAGCAGCCGCCCCACATTCTCGTCCAGGCTCCAGATCATGGCCGCATAGGCCGGGTCCGACTGAATGATCCGGCGCCGGACCCGCTGTTCCTTCTTGTGCTCGCACGGGAAGTGCTCGCCGTCGACGAGCGCAACGGCCTGGTCGAGCCCCGTCCGCCGCGCCTTGTCCGCGAACCGGCGGACGTACTCCGGTTTCGCCTGAATCGGCGTGTGCACGGAGTAGAACCACATGTTCAGAAAAAACGGCTCGCCCGCGGCGTGCCGAATCAGGTCAACCGCCCTGTCCGTGAGGTGATCGGTCAGATAGGTCCCCGCCGGCGCGTCCGCCAGCCCCGGTATCTGCCACGGGCTGAAGTAGCCCTTGTGGGGGTGCCCCCACTCGCAACCGCCCACGTTCACATCGAACCCGTGCTTCTGCGGCAGGGACTCGCCCCCGCCGAGATGCCACTTGCCCACATGCCACGTGCGGTACCCGTTCTCTCGCAGCGCGGCGGCCATCGTCTTCTCCGCCCGCGGCAGGGCATGAAAGTACGGGACCGACAGCAACTTGCCCCGCGCCGCGCCGGGAATGTAGTTCGTGATCCCCACGGTGGCCGGGTACCTGCCGGTCAGCACGCTCGCGCGTGTCGGCGAACACACCGGGCAGGAAGCGTAGGCGTCGGTGAACGTCATCCCCTCGGCCGCCAGCCGGTCAATGCTGGGCGTCTCGTAGAAGCCGCTCTGGTAACAGCCCAAATCTCGCCATCCCATATCGTCGATCAAAATGAATACAAAGTTCGGCCTTGCCATCGGCAGCCCCTCTTGCTATATCTGACCATGCCGCTCCACGCGCATATTGAACAATATCCGATATCTTTGCGGAATGGGATGCAAGAACTGGCAGTGTATTTGTAATTTCTGATACCTGGTTCCCGACCATGTCCGAGCGGAAACCCAAGCCGAACAGTGCAAGCCGTCTGGGGCCCGGCGGGCTGATGACGCAGTTGCGCGCCGGCATCAAAGTGCGGGGGAGCGGCGACAACGAGCGGGGTTTCGTGACCTCGCAGTATGCGGTAGTCTACGTCGTCGAAGGCCGAGGCACCTACGAGGACAACCGGGGGACGGCGTTTGCGCTGTACCCCGGCACGTTCTTCCAGCGTTTTCCGGACAGACCGCATTCGGACGTTCTGGAGCCGCCGGTGACCCGCTGCCACCTGGCGGTGCCGCGCCAGGTCTACGAGACGATGCGGATGACCGGTCTGGTCGATGAGAACGTGCCCGTCCATGATATCGGCGTGGACCTGACGATTGTCGACCGCATTGGCGCCATCTGCGAAGATCTGAAGCAGCGGCCGGAGAACGGGCTGATGTGGCCCCTTCTGGACATGCAGCGGCTCATCGTCGAGATGCACGGCCGGAGTCCCACGGGCCCGGGCCGGCGGCCATCCCCCGGCATTGAGGAGGCGTGCCGCCTGCTCGGGCGCGATTTCGACCGCCGCCTCACGCTGCCGGCGGTCGCGCGTGCGGTGCGCATGAGCTACAGCGCGTTTCGGAAAGCCTTTCTCAAAGCGGTCGGGGTCTCGCCGGGCGACTATCGTATCCGGCGCCGCATCGAGCGCGCGATGGAACTGCTGGGCGAAGAGCGGCTGCGGGTGGGTGAGATTGCCGGCGCGCTGGGGTACGGAGACGTCTACGCGTTCTCCGCGCAATTCCGGAAGGTGACGGGGCTGGCCCCGACGGAATTCAGACGCCGCTACCGGTGAGTCCGACGCGGCTGCGCGCCTGGTCTCTGTGTCGTCACCCTACACGTTGCACAGGGTGGCGACCTCGACGGGGCGCTGGCCCGGCGGGCTGGCTTCGATCTTGCGCCGCAGCGTCCGCAGCCCCTTGGCGCAGACCTGCCGGCACCGTTCGCGCGACACGCCGAAGATATGCGACAGCTCCTCCAGCGTCACCTTGTGGTCGCCAAGGAACATGAGGCTCATCATCCGTTGCGTACGAGCCGGGAGCGCTTCCATCTGGTGCTGCAGGTATTCGCGCAGGTCCTCGCGGCAGGCTTCTTCTTCGGGCGATTCGGCGTCTTCGCTGGCGATGATGTCCGACCAGTCGCTGTCGTTGTCTTCCGGCAGCAGGTCTTCAAGCATCATCGTGCGGCTGCGCCGGCTGCACCGGACGCGCGAGAGGCGTTCCGGCGTGATATCCAGTTCGCGGAGCACGACCTTGTCGGTCAGGTCCGCGCCGTACTCCTCTTCCAGTTCCCGCATTCGGGACCAGCAGGCGAAATGATTCTCGGGCACATGGATGAAGGTGGCCAGCCGAACGGCGCGCCGCAGGCGGTTCTTGATGCACTTGCAGGCGTAGGTGCTGAACCGGACCGGCTCCCGGGAGTCTTCGCTCTCCTTGTCGCGATACTGCGCGTCGAAACGACGCGCCGCCTGCATCAGCGCGATGTTGCCCTCCGCGATGAGGTCCATCCGCGTCACGTTCACGCCCGGCGCGTTCAGGTACTTCTCAAAATCCTTGACGCAGTGCATCACCAGCAGCAGGTTGGCCTCCACCAGCTCCTGCACAGCCGCCTCGACCGCCTCGTGGTCGTCGCTCTCCAGAATGATTCTGGAAAGCTCCATCTCGCGGTCCGGGCTGATCCGCGGATACTGCGAGATCTCCCTGGCGTAACACTCGTAGCTGTCAATGTCCTCAGACATGCCCCACCTCACCTTCACTGAGTGCAACCAAATCCTTCCCCGCCCTCTCTGTGAATCCGTAAGGAACGAGACAGAACTCTCACCGCAATCAGCCGGCCACGGCCCGCAAAAGGCTGTAAACCCGCGGTCCGGTGTTCACCGGCTCATCTTCATGCGGCTTTCTGCACTCTGAACCGACGTGCTCCGTGCGCCTCGGCCGTGGACCGTCCCGAAGGCGACGAGCAGATTGCCCTGGCTACACCCCAATCGTCAGTTCATAAAGGCTAGAAGACAGAAAGCTCCAGATTGACGTTTGACGCAACTCTGTTACACCGCCACAAAACCCCGGATACCGGATCCCTGCTCCCCCTCCCAGTTTCCACTGCCTATAAAAGCATAGAACCCGCCAAATGTCAATCAATAAAATGAGGCCCCGCAAAAACCGTGTGCTTTCCGCCGTTTTCAGGCCATGCAACCGCTGAATCGCGCGGATGGGGACACACTATATAGTGTTTGCCATGCGAAAAAGCGCAGGTGCAGCGCAGCCTGCTTGCCACGCGGCACACGAATCCGGTAGAGTGACGCGCCAAGGAGGACAGGCGTGAACAGGAAATCGAAAGTGGAAATCAAGATCGCGTATGTCGGCGGCGGATCGCGCGGCTGGGCGCACATGCTGATGAACGACCTGGCGCTGGCGCCCGAGATGACGGGCGAGGTGGCGTTGTACGACGTCGACCGCCCCATGGCCATGTTGAACGCGCGCTGGGGCCGGCGCGTGAACAAGTCGCCGCAATGCGTCTCTCGATGGCGGTACACGGTGCCCAAGACGCTGCAGGCGGCGCTCGCGGGCGCGGATTTCGTGGTGGCCAGCATTCAGCCGGGCAGCATCGACATGATGAAACACGATCTGGAAATCCCCAAGCGCTACGGGATCCTCCACCCGGTCGGCGACACGGTGGGGCCGGCCGGGCTCTGCCGTTGCCTGCGCACGGTGCCGATGTACGCGAGAATCGCCGAGGCGGTCGAACGCTGCGCACCGAACGCCTGGGTCATCAGCTACACCAACCCGATGACCGTCTGCACCCGCACGCTCTACAGGGTCTGGCCGCGCATCAAAGCGTTCGGCTGCTGCCACGAGGTCTTCAGCACGCAGCGCTGGCTGGCGGGCCTGATGAAGGAATTCCACGGTTGCGAGCCGACCCGCGACGAGGTGCGCGTCAACGTGCTGGGCGTCAACCATTTCACCTGGATCGACAAGGCCACCTGCAAGGGCGTGGATCTGATGCAACTGGCCCGGCGCAAGATGCGCCGGAAAGGCGAGGTCCGCCCTGTCACCGACGCCGAAGTCCGCCAGCTCGGATTCTTCCAGTCGAAAAGCCAGGTCAAGTACGATCTGCTGAGGCGGTTCGGAATCCTGCCCGCCGCGGGCGAACGGCACCTGGTCGAGTTCGTGCCGTTCTACCTCAAGGACGAACAGACCCTGCACCGCTGGGGCGTCGTCCTGACGCCCTACTCCTACCGCGAGACGCGGTACGCGAACCTGCCGCGCCAGTTCCGCAAACGGCTCCGCGACAGACGGCGGTTCGAACTGAAGAAATCCGGCGAGGAAGGCACGCGTCAGATGGCGGCCATTCTCGGGCTGCACGACCTGCGCACAAACGTGAACCTGCCGAACATCGGGCAGATCGACGGGCTGCCGCGCGGCGCTGTTGTGGAGACGAACGCCTACTTCAGCCGGGACAGCGTGAAGCCGGAATTCGCCGGGCGCCTGCCGCCGGGTGTGGAGGCGCTCGTCTCGCGCGTCGTGGCCGGCCAGGAGATGATCGTCGAGGCCGGCCTGACCTGCGACAAGGAACTCGCCTTCCAGGCGTTCCTGAACGACCCGCTCATGTCGCTCACGACCGACAAGGCGTGGAAGCTGTTCAACGAGATGCTGCGCGCCACACGCGCGTTCCTGCCGAAGCGCTGGAAGCTCTGAGGCGAAGCACGAGCGTCGCCGGGCCCTCTTCTGCCCGTGAAAGGCCGCGACGTGCGCCCGTCTTCCTCTCACTCTCTGACGGCAACCGTGGCGGGCAAGGTCTGCCGGTTCATCACTCGGTGTGTCCGGTGCTCCTCGCCTCGCGCGGCGGAAAGCCAAAGTGTCGGCGGTACGCCTTGCTGAAATGGAACGGGCTGGAGAATCCCATTTGCTCCGCCACGTCCCCAACCGCATAGGCCCCGACTCGAAGAAGTTCGTCGGCCGTCTGAAGGCGAAGCCGATCGTAGGTCCGTTTTGGGGACTGCCCGGTCACATGGCGAAAGGCTTTGCGGAAATTGCGTTCCCCCATATTCACCGCGCGGGCCATCTCCCGCACGGTCAACCCGTCGCCGAGGCGCCGATGCATGAGATCCAGCGCACGTTCGATCCGGTCCTGGTACGGACACCGCCGCCGCTGTTCGCCTTCCCACGCGGCGAGCCAGCGGCAGAGCATCACGTCGAAGACAGCTGAGGCCAGACGCGGCTGGGCCGGCGTGCTGCGATGCAGCGTCGCGAACGCTTCCTCAAAAGCCGCTTCATCGCCGGGCGCCGCCGCCACTCGGATCGGCTGCTCGCGCGGCAACCGCATCGAACCGCCAAACACAAACTCAAACCACCAGAAACGCCACCGATCACCCAGGCAGTGGTAGCGCCGGACCTCGGGCGCGCTCACCACGAACAGCGTGGCGGCTTCCATCACGACCTCGCGGCCCGCCCCCAACTCCATCCGTCCCGCCCCGGCCAGCGTACGAATCGCAATGAGCAGATCACGCTCACGCCGCCACGAAACGTCGTACGACGCGTCCTCGTCAACGTCCCAGATCACCTCCAACCGCAGGCCCGCCGCCGACACGGGCTGCTCCGCCCTCGACACCCGATTCCGCATCTGCCCCCTCACCCGCTCACCCCCTCACCCGCTCACCCATGCCGATCAATGCGCTCTCTCGTTCCGAAATATATATAAATTCAACCGCTTTGTCCATTTCAGAGCCCAGTAACGATTGATAATGTTCTGTCAATAGTGCTGATCAAAACAGAAGCGGTGTTCCAAAATGAGTATGGCTGCAGTTGAGATAGGGCGGGCCGACAGCATGCGTGCGCTGCCGCCCCGGGAGCGCATGAGCGAGGGCGCAAGCAAGATGCGGGACACGTACGCGCGCGTACCCGGCGCGCCGCTGTATCGCCGCGAGTTCGGTTACTACTGTCTGGAGCAGTGGAAGGAACAGGGCATGCCCCAGGACGTGCCCTACGCCGCCCTCTTCCAGTTCGACCCGCCGGGCAAGCACGCGCTGGGCGGCCTGGGCTGGTGCGAAGCGGCCTTTGCCCCGGCGTTCGAGGAAAGAGTGCTGGAGGACCGCGGCGCGCACGAGGTGGTTCAAGACAAGGCGGGCCGCCACGTGCTCTTTTTCAAGGGGCGGCGCAACGGATTCATGCCCGAGTACCTGCAGCATCCCGTCCGCGACGAACGAACCTGGCGGCGCGACGTCGAATGGCGGCTCGAGCCGGACTCGCCCGGCCGGTTCGATGGTCTGGCCAAGCGCTGCGCGGCGGCGCAGGCTGCCGCCGCGCAGGGCCTCATCATCACGCAGCATGTCGTCGGCGGCTACATGTACCTGCGCAGCCTGATGGGGCCGGAGGCGGTTCTATACATGTTCTACGATCGGCCCGGACTGGTCCACGCCTGCATGCAGGCGTGGCTCGCGCTGGCCGACGCCGTCACCGCCCGGCACCAGCAGGCGGTGACGCTGGACGAGCTGTTCTTCGGCGAGGACATCTGCTACAACAACGGGCCGCTCATCTCGCCGGCGATGATGCGCGAGTTCCTCTTCCCCTACTACCGGCAACTGATCGCCAACGTCAAGCGGCGCCAGATCGACGGGGACCGTCACCTGTTCGTGCAGATCGACACCGACGGGTTCGCCGTGCCGGTCATTCCGGTCTATCAGGAGATCGGCATGGACGTCATGAGCCCGTTTGAAGTGGCGTCGGGTTGCGACGTCGTCGAGATCGGGCGGCAGTACCCCGAGCTGGTCATGACCGGCGGCATCGATAAGCGAATCCTGGCCCGAAGCCAAGATGAGATCGACCGCGAGCTCGAGCGGATCCTGCCGGTCATGCGCGCGCGCGGCGGCTACATCCCCACCTGCGATCACGGCGTCCCCGCCGAAGTCCCCTACGCCAACTACCTGCACTACCGCAAGCGCTGCGTCGAACTCGGCGGATGAACCGTTCAGCGCCGCCGCCGGCTCGGCTTCTTCAGGACATCGAGAATATAAGAAGAAACGGGCGGGCAACCCTTGACGAAGATGCCTCTTGCCGCGTGCCGGCGGGTGCAATTCCCGATGAAGAGCGTGCCGGGCGGCGCGTCCTGGACGGCCTTGCCGATGGCGATGTGCACCTGCGCGTCGGGCAGCGCGTATTCGCGCAACATCGCGTGGTGCTGCTCGAGGAACAGGGCGACGGTCGAAAGGCACGCGCTGCAGCTTTCGCGGTCGTGCAGGACGACACCGGGGTATTCGATCGCGATCTCGGTGGGCGGCAACGCGAACGGAACGCGCCACGTGCGGTACGCGCCCGGCGTGACGGCGACGGCGTTGAGATCGACTTCGCCGAGCCCCATCCGCGCGGCCAGCGCCAGGTGCGGCACGCGGCCGGGCTCGATGCCCATGAGGAACGCGGCGACGGCGTCGGTACTCACGGCGTTCGTGCCGGCAAGCGCCAACCCCGCGCGTTTCGGCGCGCCCGCGCTTGGGCCGAACCCCTCCAGCCCGACGGCGCCGTCGATCACGCAGAGGGCGGGCCGCAGCACCCGGCCCATCTCCGCAATCGCCAGGTCCAGCGATTTCACCTCGCCGGCCCCGTACGGGATCCCGCCCAACTGGTGAAGGCGGACCTTCTCCTTCCTGTAGAGGCAGCCCTTCATGTTCTTCGCGCTGAGGCTGACGACCGTGTGCATATGCGTCTTCATGACGGGCACCGACACGATGCAGGCGGCCTCCGCCGCGAGCCGGCACACTTTCAGCTTCCGCACCGCGCGGCCGTCCGGCACCGCGAGGCTCACGGGCTTGGCGGCGTCGAGATCCACCAACCGCACGCCCCGCTCGCGCGCCACGTCGGCGATGCCGGTCTTCTCCAGCGCCGCGAGCGCCGCCACGCCGCGTATGGGGCTCTCGCCCACGCACAACTCCGCGCGCGTGCGCGCGCGCAGGAAGTCGAGCACCGCCGCGACCGCCGCCGGGCTCGTCGTCACCCCTTCGCCCGGGCCGCGCATCCGGCCCGCGTTCGGTTTCACCAGAATCGTGCCGGAAGCGGGGAGCGCCGGGTCGAGCGAACGCAACGCCGCCTGCACGTTGGCGTAAGCGTCGTCGCCGCGCGCCACGCTGACTCGGTGTCCGGATTCTCGATCGCCACGGCTCAAAACGGCGGCCCTTTCAGGAACGGAAACGCGTACCGGCGCCTGCACGACACGAACGAAGAGTAGGACAAAGGGCAAGACGAAGAAAAGAACAATCCGCCGGCACGGCTCCGTTTCGCCCGCGGCGTCATGCACGCACATCGGTCGACCCCGGCAGGTTCCGGCGCCGGTGCGCGGCGGGTGTCTCACGTTCATGCTTTCTGAAACACCGGTAGAAGTACTTCTCGTTCCGGAACCCGCAGGCGCGCGCGACGGCTTCCACTTTCAAGTCCGTGCGGGTGAGCAGCTCGCGCGCGCGCAGCAGGCGCAGCCGCGTGAGATAGCGCAGCGGCGTCGTGTGCAGGTGTTTCCTGAACAGCCGCAGCAGGGTCGCTCGGCTGACGCCCAACGAGCGGGCCACCTCCGACACCGGCAGCGGCGTATGCAGCAGCGCCTCCATCGAGGCTACGCCCTGCTCCACCAGTTCGGCCTCGGCGTCCGCACCCGCCCGCGCCGTCCGCACGCGCACGGCGCCGGCTTTCGCGAGCGCGTACACGAGGCAGACCGCCTCGTATTCGTCCCGGCCGGCACGGTCCGCATACAACGCCGCCAGACAGACAAAGACCTCCACCACGGCCCGCGCGTCGTACGGGTCCACGACGAAACGGGACGGATTGAAGCCGAACGCCTCCGCGTACCCCCGCGCGCGCGTGCCGCGCACCCGTACCCGGTAGAACTCCGCTTCGACGCCCCCCTCGGTCCATGCCCGGTACGGAATCCGGGCCCATTGACAGAACATCTGCCCCGCTCGCACTCGCGTCTGAGCTTCCCCGTTTCGCAGCATCAGTTCGCCCCGAACCAGCACACCCAGATTGAAGTGCGCCGGAAGAATCCGCGGGTACACCTCCTCCGAGACGACACCATGCTCCACACGGTCGAACCAGGCGCTCGCCCCGGCGGGCGGCGGCCGGAACAGCCAGGTCTGAACAGTCCGCTCATGGCTCATTAGACGAGAAAGTATACCTTAATTTATGGAAATTGAACAAGTATCCATTTGTTTCTGAAAGCAATCCGGGTAAGTCTAGTCTAAAAGTATACCTCTCGAACAGGAGGAACGGAAGATGAGCACGGCTTTTGCGAGCGTACCGCCCCGTTTCCAGATGAGCGTATTGGGCAACGAGGGGCGCGGTGGGGAGCCGGACACGCTGCAGATCGCCGTTCCGCTGACCACGGCGCCGGGCGAAGCGTTCACCGTGCACGTGGCGGCCTTGTCGGCACGCTGCGAGCCGACGGTGCATGCCGAGGGCACGGTCCGCGTGGAATGTGCGGAGGCCGGCTTTGAACCGGTTGAGGTCCGTTTCGAGAAGGGGCGGCCGGCCGTCGCGCTGATCGAGAACGTCCTATTCGAACGCGAGGGGCTGTTCCGGTTCTGCGCTCGTCTCAACGGCGACGTGTTCCGGAGCAATCCGACGCATTGCCGGGCCGACCACGCCTATCGGATCGCGTGGGGCGATCCCCACGTGCACACGATCCTCAGCAACTGCCACGCGAAGCAGGCTCGTTCTCTGAATTTCGCCTACAGCGCGGGCCGCTACGTCTCGGGCCTGCAGTGGGTTTGCGCGGCCGACCACGTCAGCAACGGGCGCTGTGCCCTGCCTCAGTGGCGCGAAGAGACGGAGACCTCCAACAACTACGATGACCCGCCCGCGTTCGTGACGCTGCCGGGCTACGAGGCCTCGCTCAAGGGCGGCTGCGGCGGCGACAACAACATCTACATGCGACGCTGGCCGGACTACTTCGTGGACCACTACGAGGAAGGGAACGTGAAGACGCTGCTGGGCGAACTGGGCGGGAAGCTCGAGGCGGGCGCCTTCTTCGCGGTGCCGCATCACACGAGCCGGCCCGGCAAGCATGGCGAGATCCCGCTCGACCTCTATCCGGGCTCGGGCCTGATGCCGGCTGTGGAGATCACCTCATGCTGGGGCAACTCGGAATACCGGGGGAATCCGGACCCGCTGAAGAAGGTCCACGACGGTCCCTGCTACGTGGCCGACCTTCTGAACCAGGGCCTTCCCCTCGGGTTCCTCGGCGGGACAGACACGCACGTCAGCAACCCGTTCCAGCTCGACCACCGGCCGCCGGACGGGCACTTGACCAGCGATCCGGGCGGCACGGGCTGTTTCGTCAGGTCCCTGTCCCGGGACTCCGTCTTCGACGCGATGCGAGCCCGCAACTGCTATGCGGGCAAGCGGGAGCGTACGTATCTGGACGTTCGCGTGAACGACCGGCGCGGCGGCGAGATACACCGCAGCGCGCGAGACGCGGAGCCGCGCACCGTTCGGTTCCAGGCTGCCGGCGCATGCCCCATCCGCACCGTGGAGATCATCCGCAACGGGACTTGCCTGCATGCCGTGCCGGGCTGCGGGTGGGCCATGCGGGGTGAAGTCCGGGACGATGCGCCGCTGGCGGACGTCCTGCTCGCCGGTTGCCCGCTCGAACGGTTCGTCTACTACTATGTCCGCGTCGCCTACGCTTCCGGCGCCTGCGCCTGGAGCAGCCCCGTGTGGTTCGTGCCGGACTAGTGTCGTTTGCAGACGGATACTCCCTTGTTGATCCGCAGCGAGGTCGCGACCCTCCCACCCTTCCATCCTCCCCCCCGCCCTCCCTGCCTCTTGACATTGGGCGGGCCTGCGCTACCATGTGGTCCTGTTCTTGCGTAGCCCTGCGTGACCATGAACCGCTCGCCTTCATTTCGTGCCATTGCAGGCATCGTGGCCGCATGCTCGGCGCTCGCCCTGCGGGTGGCGGCCGGGGCCGAACCGAACGCCGTGCGCACGGTCCTTGTCCTGCATTCCTACCACTACGGGTTCACCTGGACCGACAGCATTTCGGCCGGCATACGGGAGGTCTTCTCGGAATCCGGCAGCAAGGCGGTGCTGCGGTTCGAGTTCATGGACACGCGCCGCATCCACACACCCGAGTACTTCGAGCATTTTGCGCACGTGCTGCGCATCAAGTACGCCGACGCGAAGCCGGACGTGATCATCTGTTCGGACGACCATGCCCTGACCTGTATGTTGGAATTCACGGACCCGACGTTCGCGGACGTGCCGCTCGTGTTCTGCAGCGTGAGCGGGTTCACCCCCGAGATGCGGCGCGGGCGCGAGATGACCGGCCTTCTGGAATCCATCGACATCAAGTCCACGCTCGACACGGCCCTGCGCCTGCACCCGAAGACGCGGAACGTGGTCGTCATCACGGACAAGACCCAGACAGGGCATGCGTTGAAGGCCGCTGCCCGGCGAGTCTTCGCGGACTATCCGCCTCCACTCTCATTCCGCTACGTCGACGACATGGTCGTGGAAGAGCTGGTCGATGCCGTCGCCAAGCTGAAGGAAGGCAGCCTCGTGTTCCAGTTCATCTTCAGCCAGGACAAGGCAGGGCGCGTCTTTCAGCACGAGGAGAATCTGCGGCGCATCGCGGCGCGTTGCCGCGTGCCGATCTACGCCGTGTGGGATTTCTACCTCGGCAACGGGATCGTCGGCGGCAGACTGACCAGCGGCCGGATGGAAGGGCAGATGGTGGCGCGGATGGCGATCCGCATCCTCAACGGCGAGCGGGCGTCTGCGATCCCGCTGGACATGAGTCCGACGCAGTACATGTTCGACTGGAACCAACTGGTCCGCTTCGGCATCCGGGAGCGGGACCTTCCGCCGGACAGCCGGATCGTGAACAAGCCGTTTTCCATCTATCACACGTATAAGAACCTGATCCATGGCGTCGCCGCGGTGTTCCTCCTGCTCGTGGGCATCGTGGTCTTGCTGCTGGTCGTGATCACGCAACGGCGCCTGGCGGCGGCGCGCCAGGCGCGGCTGATCGCGATTCTGGAGTCCACCAGCGACCTGGTCGCGATGGCGACACCCGACGAGCGCCTCATCTACATGAACCGGGCCGGGCGCAAGCTGCTCGGCTGGCCGTTGCCCGGACACCCCCTGGCGGGCAAGGGCCTATCGGACCTGCACCCGGCCCGCGTGCTGGCGGTCGTGCGCGAGGAAGGCGTTCCTCTGGCCGTTCGGCACGGGTCGTGGTCCGCCGAGACGGCGGTCCTGGGGCCGGGCGGCAATGAGATCCCCGTCTCGCAGGTGATCCTCGCCCACAAGACGCCGCACGGCGACCTGGAATTCCTCTCGACGATCGTCCGCGATATCTCGGAGCGCAAGCAAGCGGAGGCCGAGGCGGAACGGCAGCGCCAACAGCTCATCCAGGCCGACAAGATGATCGCGCTCGGCACGCTGGTCTCCGGCGTGGCGCACGAGATCAACAACCCGGCCCATTTCATCATGCTCAACGCGCCGACGCTGCGCAAGATGTTCCGGCTGTTCACGCAGACACTCGAGGAACAGGGCGTGCTCACCGACGAGACCGAGGTGGGCGGCCACACGTACGCCTCGTTGCGCGACGCCGTTCCGCGTCTGCTGGACGGGATCCTGGACGGCGCGCGCCGGATCCGGAACATCGTCGACGATCTGAAGAACTTCGCGCGCTACGAGCCGGCCGGCAGCAGGCGCCCGGTGGACGTGAACGACGTGGTCCGCAACGCCATCACGCTGCTCGACCATCAGATCCGGGCCAGCACCGACCACTTCAGCGTCGACTGCGGCGCCGACCTGCCCAAGACACTCGGCAATGCACAACAGATCGGGCAGGTCGTGGTGAATCTGCTCCAGAACGCCTGCCAGGCGCTGCCGGACAGGACGCGGGCGATAGACGTACGGACCCGCCTCACGGAAGACGGGCAACACATCGGCGTCACGGTCAAGGACGAGGGTGAAGGCATCGCCGCGGAACACCTGCCGCGCGTGCAGGACCCCTTCTTCACGACCAAGGGCGGACAGGGCGGCACCGGCCTGGGGCTGTCCGTCTCCGCCTCCATCGCCAAGGCGCACGGCGGGACGCTGCGCTTCGCCTCCACGCCCGGCGCCGGGACAACGGCGCAGCTCATCCTCCCCGTGCGAAAGCGAGCGGAGAATCCGTAGTCCGACGGGGGCCGGCACCGGGGACAGACGTCGCTTTCGTCTCGGGGCCGGCCGCCCTACCCCCGAAAGCGTCGATAGAAGGCGAGCATCGCACCGAACAGGACGAGGGTTGCCACCAGAACCGCGAGTACCGCACCGAGCCGGTCGCCAGAGCCCTGGATGGCGACGTTAAACATGGCCAGGAACGCAAAGAGGACGATGCCGCCCTGCACCAGTTCGTAGACACTGCGGTCCGCCGGGCTGCGCCGGCCCGCGAACGCACCGAGCCCAAGCAGCACCACGCCCGCGGCGCCCAGGGCGCCAACCCCGTAGCGCGGATCGATGGCCGCCCCCGCCAGCAGATACGAGGCCGCGGCCAGAACGGGAATCGACACGAGCAGAACGAGCAGTGCCGCCACGGAACTCGGGTCGCGCAATTCGCTGCCCCCGCCGCCCACCTTCGGCGCCGGCGAATCCGGCTCACCATACGGCTCTGTCCCGCCGGTCGACATCTGTGCCCCTCCTCCGGTCTTGCGGTCTCACGCGGCCGTGCCCGTCTCAGGCCGGCCAGCGCCTCCCCCGAGGCTGTCTCAAAACCGGGGAACAGCCCTTACGGGCTTGACTACAAACGGCAGAAACCACCAGATATGCCGTTTGTAGTTAACGCCGTAAGGCGTGTGGCAACGTGCGAGTCGGGT
>JAFGHX010000023.1 GCA_016929905.1 Kiritimatiellia bacterium | reverse complement strand
GGGCGCCGCTCGCGTCGCGGTCCTGCACGGCGGCGGCGTAGGTGGCGCCGAGCGACTCCGAGGCGAAGGGCAGCGGCGCCTCGGCGGCGGTCTCGTCGTCGAGCGGGGGGATGCCGAGGCGGCGCAGGCGGCGGCTCAGCCGGGCGCGGAGGGCAGAGAGCAACGTGCTGATCTCGGCCTCGGTGGGGTCAGGTAGGCGGTGAAAGAGCCGTGGACCGTCGGGAGCGGGGCGGGCGTAGACGCCGTCGAGGACCAGCACGTGCAGATGGGGGTTGAGATTCAACGCGCTGCCGAACCGCTGGACGAAGGCGACCGCGCCACCCTCGGGCTCGGCGAGGCCGCGGGCGCGCGCCCGGCGGCGGAGGAAGGCGAAGATCGTGCGCATCATGACCCGCCGGACCTCGCGCACAAGGCGGTGGTCGTAGGCCATCCGGTAGCGGAGCGCGAACGGCACGATGAGCCTACTGACGCACCGCCACGTGGGGCAGCACGCGCTCGACGAGGTGGGCGGCGGTGTCGGCCATGCGGCGGCCGCCGCAGGACGGGCAGAAGCCGCGGCCCTTGCAGGAGCCCAGATCGACCTACAGGTAGCGCGATCCCGCGTGCGCCTTCGCACCGGACGGCGTGCGTGTCTGCTCGCGCACAGACAAAGGAGGTCCCGGACCGAGGGAAACGTCGGTCTCGTCGAGAATCCACGACGGCACGGGATTCGCTGCCGTTCTCTCATCGACCCCGGGCGCGCGACCACGAGATGCAGCCACCGCAATCCCGGTTTTCGAGGAGATCGCCATGCGCAAGCCACCGGTTGTCGTTGTCCTCTTTGCCGTCCTGGTCACGCCGGCGGCCGCGGCGGTCCTGTACGTGCCGGGCACCTATCCCACGATCCAGCAGACCCTCGATGCAGCCAGCCCGGGCGACACGATCCTTGTCGCACCGGGCACCTACACGGAGAATCTCGCCTGGCCCTCGACCGACGGCATCCGGCTGATCGGCGTGGCCGGCTGGGCCGGGACCACGATCGACGGAACCGGGAATGGCCGGGTAGTCGTTCTCGGACGCGGGCTCACGCGTGCCACCGTGCTCAAGGGCTTCACCGTGACTGGCGGGCGGATGAATACACCCACGAACCTCGGCTGCGGCATCCTCGTGCAGGACTCCTCACCGACGATTCGCGGTAACCTCATTGCGGGAAACGTCGGCGACGGAATCAGCTGGAGTCACGGCGGCGGCATCGGCGTCTTCGGGAGAGCCGGTCCGCTCATCGAGCGCAACATCATCTCGAAGAACATCCTGAGGCACGGGCTTTGGAACCACGGAGCGGGAATCTACGTCGACGGGACGGCCTCGCCCGACATCGTCGCGAACCAGATCGTCCAGAACGAGAACCGGGGCGGCCAGTGGTGCTTCGGAGGTGGCCTCTACGTCGGGAGCTACGTGTCGCCGACCGTGGTCGTCGGGAACGTCATCGCTGGCAATCTCTGCACTGGCGGTGGATGGAGCTACGGCGGAGGTATCCACGTCGCATGAAGCGCGGCGGCGAATCTCATCAACAACACGATCGTGGGTAACGTCTGCAACTACAGCTCCTCCAAGTGCGGAGGAGGCATCGAGTATTCCGGCACGGCGGCGGGAGCCATCCGCAACAACATCGTCGTCGGCAACACCGCGACCGCGGGCGGCGGCATCATGGTCAGCGGGACCCTGCCGCCTAACGATTGCAACAACGTCTGGAACAACACCGGGGGGGGACTACTCCGGACTCGCGCCGAGCCCGACCAGCCTCTCGGCGGATCCCCTCTTCGCGGGCGCCCAGGACTACCACCTGACGTACCAGTCCCCCTGTATCGATGCCGGCTCGCAAGCCGCGCTCGGCACGCTCGCGCTCCAGGACTATGACGGCGATTCTCGCCGGCTGGACGGCAATCTGGATGGGCGCAAGGGCAATGGCGCCGCACCCGACATCGGAGCCGACGAGTACGCCCTGGCGCGACTCGCGATCTCGGGGCCGGCGCGCCTGGGCACGACGGTCGCCCTCGACGTGAGCGGGCCGGTCGGTGCGGCCTGGGCGCTCGCCTGGAGCCCGTGGACGGGCGGCGGGCTCGTGGATCCGTACGGCTACGTGCTGATCGGCGTCCCGTGCGGGCGGCTCGGGAGTGGCGTCGCTCCCGGAAAGGTGCCGCTTCCGCTTCCGGCGGTTGCGGTGCTGAGCGGGATGACCGTCCACGTGCAGGGAGTGCTGGGACTGGTTCACGGCGGCCAAGGTTTCGGCAACGTGACCGGCCGACTCGACATCACGCTGTTCTGAGCGAGGCCCCGCCGGACCCGTATCCTCGCTTTCAATGTCACGGGCCGCCGCTCGGGTCGACACCGAAGGTCCGCAGCCGACGACGTCTCGGCCAGTGCCTCACACCCCATTCCTTTGGCCGCGCGAATGCACTATCATCAGCGGCCTCATGACCGCGACGCAACACACGAGCCGGACGATGATCCGGGGGGCGGCCGAGGACCGGGGATACTTCGTCTGCAGGTAGGAACCGGTGGCGCGCGCTTACATGGAGGCGCGGTGGAGAAGCGGATCGGACAAACCAACGCGGTTCTGGCCTCCCGGGCAGGGTATGGGAGGGTCGGGGTCGGGTCAAGGCGGGGGCCGGATCGGGGCGGAACGGGGGTTGCGGCGGGATCCGGCCGGCTCGGGGCGGTTTGGCGGGCGGCCGGGCGCAGGTGGCGGCGGACCGGCGGCGAGCGCGAGGCGCTCACTGGCGACGGCGGGGCGGCCGACGGCCCTGACGACATTCGTCGCGCGGCGGAGGACGCTCAGGGTTGCGGGCCGCTGGTTCGCTCGCTCGTCACGATGGACAGGGCGGCGGCCAAGAAGGCCCAAGTGCCGTTCACGAACGCCAAGACGCTGATCGCGAATCCGCTCGAGTTCGTCAACCTCATCGTCGATCACCTGCCGGAGCACGGCGTCGTGCAGGCGGCGAGGCTCTACGAATCGCCGTTTACGGAACTCACACCGCGTGCGCCGGACGGCCCGTTTGAGGCGAACGAGCCCCACGAACTCATGCGGGCTCTTGATTCCGTGCGCACGGCGGCGATGGCGGCATGAACAATGGTACAGGGGTGCCTGACAACAGCATGCAGCGGACGGCGCTTCGCGCGGCTGCTGATGCTGGGCGTTATATGCCCTTACTTGATCAAGGAACAGGCTACTTCATGGGTGACTTTGCAGCAAGGTATCGTCAGGGGAAAGAACTCATCGGCTCCATACTTGAGCAGTACCAAGAGAAAGCGTGTCAATGTGCATACCCAAGATTTCGCCAGATCGTATCAATGGACTGTGCAGCAACAGGAGATTCATATACCTGTTACGACACGGAAATCTTCATCGACATGGCAAGAACATACTTTGATGTTTTTGCGAGCGAGCTGCATGACGAAATCAGAAATGAAAAATGGGTATGTAAGTCTTGCGGCTCCGTGTACGAGTACGGCTGGTCGGATTTCAGTATTCATGTATCACGACAGAGATTGACTCCCGTTCGTATAAACACGCAAGATATCGGTTTGCCGCCGGAGAAGCCCGTACCCTTATTCGTGGGTATCGTGGGCCATTCCTGCCTCCCGAAGAACGAGGTGCTAGAGGCAAGTTACAAACAGTTTAAGCGTTATATGCAGAGCTAAGAATCGGACGAAAATCGGATGTAGCAAGACGCTTGTTCGGACGCGAACCACGCTGCGCATCGTTGGCGCCGCACAGCGGGGGTGGGGACGGACGGGTCCGTCGCCGGCGTGGCGCCGGGGGGTCAGGCGGGGTCGTCGGGGGAAGAATCGTCCGAGAAGAGGTCGAGTGCGGGCTCGAGATCCCGGGGTGGTGCGCGGGGCGGGGGCCGGGGGTCGAGGCCGAGGCAGAGGAGGATGGCCCGCACGACCGGGGGATCCGCCGTCGCTCTCGCTTCGCGAGAGCTATGGCGGGCAGGTCAGATGCGCCCAGGGTGGAGGGACCCTTCGACAGGCTCAGGGTCGGAAGACCGGGCGGCGGTTGGAAGGGAGCGTCCGGATCGCGGCCGATGCGAGTGAGAACGCGGCCCGAGAGGGCAACCACGGGCGAAGCGGGACGCCGTCGATGGGACACGATGGCGAGAGCTACTCCCGGCGAATCCGCTCCATGGCTGCCCGAAAGCGCGGATCGTCCGTCAGGCTCGCGAAGTCCGGGTGAATCGGCACGGCCTTTGGCAACCGCGCGCCCGCCGCCTTCGCCTTCTCCAGCCAGGTGAGGGCCGCCGCCCTGTCGCCGAGCACGGCGTGGACGCGAGCGCGATCGAGCTGGTCGCCAGGGCTCCATGGGTAGTCCCATTCCCGTAGTGTCCTCTCAGCCTGCTCGTCGTCGCCCGCGACGGCGCAGAGGTAGGCAACGAGAACGCCTTCCTTCTCCGCGCGGCCGAAGCGAACGCGCTCGTTGACGCCGTCGAGGAATAGGTAAAGCACCTTGAGCTTCGACAGGTCGCGACGGCGCCAGGCATCGAACTCCGCGTGGAGTTGCTTGCTCGCACGAGAGATCGAGCTGCGGGACAGGCCGGCCTTCTTCCAGAACGGCTTGAGGGCGCGATGGAAGTCCCGCGTGGACAGCCCCTCGGCATACAGGCGCGGGATCGTCTTCAGGATCATGTCGCTGGTACGCTCGTAGGCCTTGATCGACTGCACGGAGAACGACTCGTCGGCACCGGTGATCTTGGGGATCTCGACCTCAAACGACCCGCTCCCGCACGTTAAGGACCGCCTGCGGTGACCATTGCGGTAGCCGTGCCGAGCGGTCCCGGCCCGCTCGTAGCGGCCTCGACCCAGAAAGTCGTTGACCTGGCCGTCTTCTCGTCCATCCCGGCCTGGGCCGCCGAGAGGCTCAGCGACCGGCCCGGCCGGGAATACTAAGTGTCGCAGATCAGCATCGGCCGGTTTCGACAGATTCCACGTCCGCTCGGCCCCCGTTTTCCTGACATGCCCTGTCGAATCGTCAGTCCATCAGGCGTTCGGCAGGCCTCGGCGCGGCCTGGCGCATCGCACCCGATGGCGTGGCGGTCGGCTACCCCGCGCCAATGGAGCGCCCCGGTCGGGAAAACACCAACACGTGAGGAGATCGGTCATGATCACGACAGCTCGATGCAGACGCGGATTTCTGATGCTCTGCTGCGCGGCGGCGGTGCTCGCCGTCCCCGCCGCGTTGCACGCGCCGGCCCTGGGCAAGTCGACGGGCGGCGACCCGCCACCGCCGGACGCCTGGCTGGCCTGGGACGACGGGAGTACGATCTACCTCTCCAACGGCCCCGAGAGCGGCGTGCTCGTTTCTGAGAGGAAGGTGTACAACGGCAACTGCACCTGGTCGGCGGACGGGAGAGAGATCGCGTTCTACCGCGACGATCCGGTTCACGGGTGGGGGATCTATGCGACGGCCGCCGACGGCGGCGGCGGGATCCGTCCGATCACGCCGTTGATGCACGTGTGGGCCACATACTACCGCCCGGACTGGTCCAAGTCGGTCACGCCGACGGGCACCGAGATGATCCTGTTCAGCGATATCCCGCCCGGCGAGGGCAACACACAGATCTACGCGGTGCGTCCCGATGGTACCGGCAAGATCCGGCTAACGTTCGACGAGCTCTACTGGTCCAACCCGGTGTGGTCACCGGACGGCTCCCGCTTCGCAGCCGACGGCCAAGGGGAGGTCAGGATCTGCGACGTCGGCCTCGTTGGCGGACAGCTGGCCATCCTCGCCCAGAGGCCGATCACCGGCATCCCGGGCGGCCTTCCGAGCGGCCATGGCCAGGACTGGTCGCACGGCGGCGGCTGGATCGTGCTCCTGTCGGAGGGCTACATCCACCGGGTCAACGTCAATGATCCGACCGACATCGTGCAGCTGTTCGGCCCGGCTCCCTACAACATGGACCCGCCCCACTTCACGCCCGACGACTCGAAGATCGTGTTCGGGATGTTCGTCCGCCCGTCGCGTGCGCTCTACACGATCGATACGTACGACGGCTCCAATCTGACGCCACTCGGGCCGAAGAAGCAGTCGTATGCCAGGCTTGCGGTGAAGCATTGACGCAGGGGCGGATAGGACAAACAAACGCGATTCTGGCCTACCGGCGAGAGTATCGGAGAGCCGGGGTGGGTCAAGGCCAGGGCGGGAGCGAGCGGGATCGAGGGGAAGGGTGCGATCCGAGCGCCCTGAGGGCGTTGTGGCAGGCGGCCGAGCGGGGGTGGGGACGGACCGGTCCGTCGCCGGCGTGGCGCCGGGGGTCAGGACTCGTCGGGGAAGGGATCGTCCGAGAAGAGGTCGAGCGCGGGCTCGTCCTCCCGCGGTGGTGCGCGCGCGGGCGGGTCGGGGTCGAGTCCGACGCACACCAGGATGGCGCGCACGACCGGGTGGCCACGGTCCGCTGCCCCGCCGCGCCTGCCGTCGGTCCATGCCACCAACTGCCGTCGATCCCGCCGGCCAGAAAGGGCTCCGTGAGTCCGGCGGCGCGCGCCACAGTGGGGACATTCGAGTGCGTCGATGTGGAAGACCCGCCGGAGGAGCTCCGCCGAGGCGAGCCGGCCGCGGCGCCGCTCGTCGTGGTCCTCCTCGGGTGGAGGCGGTGCGGGGCGATGGCGGCGGAGCGGCCCGGGCGGGG
>JAFGHX010000022.1 GCA_016929905.1 Kiritimatiellia bacterium | reverse complement strand
GATGTTCCCCAGATGATCAGCTCGTGGGAGTCGACCAGGCCGTCACCGCCGCCCGGGTCGTCGTCCTGCACCGCGTCGCCGCAATGGTAGGCGCGGTGCAGGATGTTGGAGGTCTGGTCGTCGACCCAGACGATGCAGTTGGTGTATTCAGCATTGAAATTCGTGTAGACCCACCAGTAGCCCTCGATGAGATTGGTGCAGAGAAAGACATCGATGCTGGTGAGCGAATTGGTGGGATAGGAGATCTCGAATTCGAGGTAGCCGTTGGTGACGTTGACGGCGGTGAATTCAAGATTGCTCTCCCCGCCTTCGCCCATGGTCATCTCGATGCCGGGGCCGGGAAGATTGGCAATCTGCTTGTTCTCGATGTAGGTGGCCAGGTCCTGCGGCCGGATGAGCTTGAACAGGGACCAGAGCCGGGAAGGGTCGAAGGTCTGGATCAGTTCCTGGCGTTTGCCGGGTGGGAGTTGATCGAGATACTCCTGGCCGTAGGCCTGGAGAAGATACCAGAGCGGATCGTAGTCGGGCGGGGCGGGCACGGAGGCGATCTCTTCCTGGTTGCTGTTGTAGAAGACCCGAGCGCGTGTCGTGGGGTGTTCGAAAACGATAATGGGGTAGACGTATACGCCATACTCTTCGATGGGGATGAGATTGTCGGTGAAGGCCTTCGGGAAGTCCTTGGGCTTGAACTGCAGGACGCCGGGGTTGGCGGTCTGGAGCCAGGGCTGCGTGCCGGGCGGGAACAGGGGCAGCCAGTTGCATTGTTCGGCTTCGTAGAGGGTGACGATATCAGCCAGGCCTTCGACGGATGGGTACTCTGGATCTTCGTCTTGGCCCGGCGGCTTGGACACGGCCGTGGACAGGCAATAGGAGCGCCAGGGCGAAGACGCCATAGGCGAGCACGAGAGCTTTAGGTCGAGGTAGGTAGCTCATGTGTTTG
Source organism: Kiritimatiellia bacterium (assembly GCA_016929905.1). Taxonomy (GTDB): domain Bacteria; phylum Verrucomicrobiota; class Kiritimatiellia; order JAFGHX01; family JAFGHX01; genus JAFGHX01. The sequence goes on along the minus strand of JAFGHX010000022.1, from coordinate 80,119 downwards.
TCTGCTGCTCGTTCTTGTTGACAGTTGCGAGCGTACGCATTCGCGCGGCGGGTGTCAATCCGGCGTTTGGGGGCCCGCCAAAAAATCGGTTTTCAGATCGTCTCGATCGTTTTCATGCACCTCCCCCGACGACCTTGACGGCGGTCCAAGGGCCCGCGGCGCTTGCTCGGGAAAGAAAAGAGGGCCGGCATACGCATGCCGGCCCTCTCTCGTCTCGATTTCAGGCCCGTGTTCGGGCCGCGATACCGGAATCCGGCCGCCGGAGGCCGGCATCGCGCCCGGCACCCTCTCGGCGCACCGTCCGCTCACTTATAGAAGTGGGTCGCTTCGCTTTCCTCGACGGGGCGGGAGAGCTGGTCGCTGTTGACGGAGACGCGGAACCGCACGTCGCCCTCGTCCTTGGCCTTGACGGTGAGTTCCCACACGGCGACGCCCTGCGGATCGAGCGCGGGCAGCGCCTCGAAGCGGATGACATTGCCCTCGGCCTGCGGCTTGCTGGCGCCTTTCGCCTTGACGAACTCCATGGCGGGTTCCAGCGTGGCGACCAGCTCGATCTTCGTGGCGGGCAGCGACCCCTGGTTGGTGACGCGGACCTCGTATTTCTCCGTCTCGCCCACGGGCACGGGGTCATTGATGTCGCCCACCTCGAGCAGCAACGCGGCGATGCCGGCGACGTCGGTGGTCATGGCCTCCTCGACCCGATCCGCGGCGTGCGCCGTGGCCGAGGCGACGGAGCGGACCATCATGATCCGCTTGCCGACGACGCGGGTCGTGACTTCCTTCGCCTCTTTGGGTTTCAGCGTGCCGACGTCCCAGACGACCGAAGCGCCCTCCACCTTACCGCCTTCGTCGGCGGATATCACCTGCGTCCCGTCGGGCAACTCCTGCCGGATCACCGTCTTGCGCGCTTCGGCATCGCCGATGTTGGTGACGGTGAGCTTGTAGAGAATGATGTTGTTCACGAACCGCTTCGGCGGCGCGTTGGCCACGATGCTCAGCTTCGGCTTGCGCACGGTGGTCACGAGCGAAGCCGACTTGCTCAGCCCGCCGGACGCGGTGGCGACGAACCGGCTCTCGAACCGGCCGATCGAGGTCGCCGACAGCGGCATGTCGAACTTGACGGCCTGGCCCGGCTGAACGGTGCCGACCGACAGGTCGATCTTGCTCGTCCCTTCCTTCGTGAGCAGCCCCTTCGGCAGCGCACACTCGAGCTTGACGTCCCTGGCGGGCGCCGTGCCGTCGTTGCGCAGTTGGATGTGGACCGGGATTTCGTCGGAAATCACGACGTCGGTGGCGCCCTCCACGCTCAGGTCCAGCGTGGCTTCAACCGCATCGACGGGCGTGCTCAGCTCCATCACATAGTTGAACGCCGCGGCGCCCGAATGATTGACGCGGCCCGGCTTCGTGATCTTGCCCGTCACGGTGATGCGCCGCGCCTGGCCCGGCGACAGGGTACCGAGATCCCACTTCAATTGCTGCCCTTCCTGATGCGGGACGGGGTTGACCTTGGTCAGCGCGAAATTCGACGGCAACACGTCGGTGACGACCACGCCGCTGACCGAGTATTTCGCCTGGTTGCTCACGCGCAATTCGTACACGTAGTCGTGGTTCAGCTTCACCTCGCGCGGCGCTTCTTTCTCCACGAGAATCTGCGCTTCGCGCGGCGAGCGCACGGGGCCCGGGAAGCCTTGCCACGCATAGCTCTTCGTGCTGGTCGACTGCGCCGCGGCCGCCTCGATCTTCTCGGACCCGCCCGCCCTGGCCGTAAGCACACTCGCCGCAGGCTGCTCGGTGACCAGACACCCGCAAAGCCCCGCCAGAATCGCCACGCTGCAGACGACACCGAAAGCCTTCCAGACACGCTTCCTCATGACACGCTCTCCTTTCGAGCTGCTCGCCCCACCCTGCACACACAACCTGTAGAACACCCGGCCGTGCGGCCAGTCGCACGGCGCACGTCGACCTGACCCCTGTTTAAAACCGCATAAGTTGCATGTTTTTCGCTTCTTGTCAATATGTTTCTCCGAGGATAAGATACCTAGCTCAAAGCCCAGCCTGCGTGGGGAAACCGCTAAGCGGACGGAAGAGATGAGGCGCCTGATTCTCTGGATCATATTCGTGCTGCTGCTCGGGGCTGCCGCAAGCCCGGCTCAGTCGCCGGACGGGGGCGGCACCGGCGACCCCGCGCTGGACGCCTACTACAGCGCCAACGCGCTGTACAACCGCCAGCTCTACGAACTGGCGCTGGACGAATACCGGCAGTTCGTCGGGAAATACCCGCGGCACGCCAAGGTGCTCAATGCCAGGCTCGGGCTCGCGTTGAGCCTCTACGGGCTGAAGCGCTACGACCAGGCCGAACAGGAGTTTGCGGCGCTGGCGCCCGACCCGAAGGCGCCGGAACGCGAACAGGTTCACAACCTCTGGGGGCAATGCCTCCTGCTGCTGAACCGGCCGGCCGAAGCCGAACAGGCTTTCCTCTGGAGCGTGAAGCGCGGCCGCGAGCGTTACTTTCTGGAGCTGCCCGGCATCTCGGAAACGCCGCACGAGTCGCCGCAGGTTTCCGTGGCGACGATTCTGGAGCTGGAACCGCTCGAACGCAGCCTCGCGGGCCTCATCGAAGCGCTGTTCCAGCAGCGGAAGTGGGGCGAGGTGATCGCGCGCAGCGACGAATTGACGCAGCTCGTGCCCAAGGGCCGTTACAGCCTGCGCGCGACGTTCCAGGGCGCGCTGGCGCGCTACGAACAGAAACGCTACACGGAGGCGGCGGACATTCTGGAGCGGTTCATCGCCGATGCGCCCGACTCGCCGTTCGCCGCCGACGCCGTGTTTCTGCTCGCCGAGTGCAGGCGCGAGCTGGGCGAGCTGGCGGCGGCCGCCGCCGGCCACGAGCGGGTGGCGCGGCGGCTGAAGGGCACCTACGCGGCGGAGGCCCTGTTCCGGCTGGCGTACGTGCACTTCGTGCAGAAGGACTACGACGCGGCCATCCGCGAGTTCCGCGACTTCCTCTCGATCTACAAGGACGACCCGCACGCGGCCGAAGCGGGCATCTACCTGGGCCGTTGCCATCTGGAGAAGCGCGACTTCCCCCAGGCGGAAGCGACCTTCGGCGCGCTGGCCAAACAGCCGGACACGGGCGAGGAAGCCACCTTGTGGCTCGGCAAGACGCTGCTGCGCCAGAAACGGTTCGAACACGCCGCCGGCGTGCTCGGCCCGGCGGTCGAGGTGTTCGCCAAGGGCGCGCGGCTGCCGGACATCCTGTTCGACCACGGCAATGCGCTGATGGGCATGGAATCGTTCGCGCAGGCCGCCCAGGCGTTCGCGCGCGTGCACGCGGAATTCCCGGATACGCCCCATGCGGCGGAGGCGCTCCGGCTCGAAGCCTTCTGCCTGCATCGGGACAGCCGGTTCGAGGAGAGCCTGAAACGGTGCAACGAGTTCCTGCTGCGCTATCCGGAGAACGAGGCCGGGCGCGAAGTCGCGTTTCTCAAGGCGGAGAACCTGTTCCTGGCCGGCAAGCTGGACGAAGCCATTCCGGCCTACGAATCCTTCGTGCCCTGGCACGGCAAGACGGAATACACCGATACGGCGCGGTTCCGGATCGGGCAGGCCTTCCACAAGCAGGGCAACTGGGAAGAAGCCCTGAAGCACCTGGTCCCGCTGATCATGAAGGAGGTGAAGGGCGAGCTGTTCGTGCAGCTGACCTACCTGGCCGGGGACTGCTACTTCCGGCAGGAGAAATGGGACACCGCGCTCATCTACCTCGCCCGCTTCGCCGCGGAGCAGCCGAAGGCGCTGAACGCCGACACGGCGCTGCTGAAGCTGGCCGCGGCGCACGAGCGCAAGGGCAACGCCGAACAGGCGGCGGCCGTGCTCCAGCGCCTGGTCCGCGACTATCCGAAAAGCAGCCACATGGCGCAGGCGCTCGCCGAGCTTGGCCGGCTGCAGTATGACTCCGGCGACCACGGGGCGGCGCGCCAGTCGCTGGAACGCGTCGCCGACCGTTTCACCGACGGCCCGGCCCGTGCGCAGGCGGAGTACTATCTCGGCTGGGTCGCCCTGGCGGAGAAGAAGGACGAGGAAGCGGCCCGGCACTTCTCGGAGGTCGCCGCCACGAACAAGGGCAATCCGCTCGCCGCCGACGCCCTGTTCCAGCAGGCGTTGATCCTGGTCCGCCAGGAAGCCTACGCCGAGGCGCAGCAGGCGCTGGACGCTTTCGCGGCTGCGCATCCCGACGACCCGCGCATGGAGCAGGTGGCGTTCTACCAGGCCGTCTCGCTCGCGCGCCGCCAGCAGTGGCAGGCGGCGGCCGAACGGTTCCGGGCGTTCGTGACGAAACACGCCGGCTCCTCGCTGAAGGATCGCGCCTTGTACGAGTGGGCCTGGTGCGAAAAGGCATTGAACCGGCCGGAAGAAGCGCGCAAACACTATGCGACGCTGCTCGCCGAGTTCCCGGCGGGCGCCCTGAGCGACACGGTCGCCTTCGAGCTGGCCGAGATGGAATTCGAAGCGAGCCAGTTCGAGTCCGCCGCCGATCACCTCAAGACGCTGCTCGCCCGAACGCAGGACAACGCCCTGCGCGAACGCGCCCTCTATCGGCTGGGCTGGTGCCGGGTGCGGATGGACGACGCGGACGCGGCCGCCGACGTGTTCGAGAAACTGCTCGATGAGTTTCCCGCCACCGAATTCGCCGGCTCGGCCTCCTATCAGGCGGGCGAGGCCTACCTGAAACTGAAGGAGTACGAACCGGCCTATCAGCATTTCGCGCGCGCCGCCACGGTGGCGGGCGGCGACGAGACGCTGAAGGAGCGCGCGCTGCTGCGCCGGGCCGAATGCGAAGCGCTGACGGACCGGTGGAAGGAGTCGGAGGACACCTACACCGCGTTCCTGGCCCGTTACGGGAAGGGCGACTACGCGCACCGCGCCACCTTCGGGCTGGGCTGGGCGCTGGAGAACCGCAAGACATACCGCAAGGCGATCGAAACGTATGAGACGGTGCTGGCCGAGAACCGCAAAGACGAACTGAGCGCGCGCGCGCAGTTCCAGATCGGGGAATGCCTCTTTGCCCTGCGCCGTTACGATGAGGCGATCCGCGCCTTCATCCGCGTGGACGCCGGCTATCCGTTCCCCGCCTGGAGTTCCAAGGCGTTGCTCGAGATCGGGCAGGTCCTGCAGCGGCAGGGCGCCAACGACCGGGCCGTTGAACGGTACAAGGAAGTCACCAAACGCTTCCCCGACACAGAAGCCGCGATCGTGGCCTGGGATCTGTTGCGAACACTGGGCGAGCAGTAGACGGAGGACGGCAAGGAGCATGAAGGCATTTGAAAAGGGTTTCGAACGCGATGTCGCGTCCCGGACCGTGATGAAGCGAACGGGGATTCTGTTGGTTGTTCTGCTGGCGGTCCTGCTGCCGGCGGTGCGGCCCACGCCGGCCAGCGCCGCGCCGGACGGGCCGGCGGTGACCTCGAAGGACGAGCCCGTTTCGTTCATGACGCTGCTGCGCAAAGGCGGGCCGCTGATGATCCCGATCGGGATCTGCTCGGTCCTCGCGGTGGCGATCGGACTCGAACGCCTCATCAGCCTGCGGCGCGAGAAGCTGGTTCCGCCCGGGTTCATGGACGGGCTAAGAGCGGCGCTCGACCCGGGGCAGCCGGACGTGTCGAAAGGGACCGCCTACTGCGAGCAGGGCGGCGCCGCGGGCAGGATTATCCGGGCAGGCGTCTTGAAGCTGCGCAAGGACATCCGGGCGGTGGAACGGGCGGTCGAGACGGCCGCGGAGCGCGAAGTGGAGCGGATGAAGCGCAGCCTGCGCTGGCTGTCCGTCATCGCGCGCGTCTCGCCTCTGCTCGGCCTGCTCGGCACCGTCTACGGCATGATTCGCGCCTTTCAGGCGGCGAGCGCCGAGATCGGGGCCAACCGGGCCGAGACGCTGGCCACGGGCATCTGGGAGGCGCTCGTCACCACGGCCGCCGGCCTCACGATCGCGATCCCCACCCTGCTCGTCTATCACTACCTGAACAACCGCGTGGACCGCTTCGTCGATTCCGTCGAGGAGCTCGGCTCCGAATTCGTCGATCAGTACGCGACGGAGAGGACCGCGTCATGAGGATCCGGCGTTCGCAGGATGCCGACGAGGAATTCGTCAACACCACCTCGCTCGTCGATATCCTGTTCATCCTGATCATCTTCTTCCTGCTCACGACGACCTTTCACGAGCAGGAGCGCGACATCAAGGTGAACCTGCCGGATACGGACGCCTCGCGCACGCTGAGTTCCGCGGTGAAGGTGCTTGTGGTGAACGTGCGTAAGGACGGCAGCTACTATATGGGAAGCCGGCGCATGACGGTCGTGGATCTGCGCCAGACGCTTTCGGCGGCGGCGCGCGAGAATCCGAAGCAGAAGGTCCTGATCCGCGGGGACCGCGAGGCCCTGCACGGTTACGTCGCCGCCGCCATCGCCGCCTGCAAGCGCTCGGGCATCCACGAAGCCAATATCGGCTACGTCATCTGGGGCGCCGGCCAGTAGCGCGCTGAACGGCAGGGCGCCACAACACGATGAACGATCGATCCGACAAGGATGCGTCCAGACCGCGGCGGCGGGCGGCGCCGAACTGGCCCAGGCGGCTGACCTACGGTGCCGTCGCCGTCCTCGCCCTGGCCGTGCTCATGGTGCTGGCGGGGCCGCACCGGTTCCGCTACTACACCGACGGGCTGTCCATGCGACGCCAGGCCGACGCGGCCGCCCCGCGGCTCGTCCTCTGGGACTGGCCGGAGAAGCTGGCCGGCGCCGTCCATGAGGCCGCCGGCTGCCTGGAACCGACCCTGTCGGCGGACGGGCGCACGCTGGTTTTCGCCCGGCGCGAGGACGGCTCGAACGCCGACCTCGCCGTGTCGCGCCTGCGGCGCGGCGCCTGGACCCGGCCCAAGCCGCTGGAGAACGTCAACGGCCCCTACGACGACAGAACGCCGGAACTGAGCCGCGACGGCGAATACCTGTTCTTCGCCTCGAACCGGCCGGGCGGTGAGGGCGGGTACGACATCTGGCTGTCGCGCTGGGACGGCGCCGAATGGACCGAGCCGGTCGTACTGGGAAAGAGCGTCAACACCGCACACAACGAACGCGGGCCGGCGTTCAGCGCCGAAGGCGATCGGCTGTATTTCTCTTCCGACCGGCCCGCGCCCGAGCCCGCCCGCGCGCAGGGCGCAGACCGGCAGCCCCGCGCGCCGCCGCCCGGCGCCGAACCGAACGACGACATCTTCGTTGCCGCGGCCAAGGTGGTGGTCGACGTGAAGCCGGGCGAAACGCTGGCGCCGGTACCCCGGTTCTGGCTCGCCGAACGCGTGCCCTCGCTCAATTCGCCGCGCCAGGATCGCGACGTCTCGGTCACCACGCGCGGGAACGTCCTGTATTTCAGTTCGGACCGTGACGGCGGGTTCGGCGGGTTCGACCTGTATCGAAGCCAACTGATCGGCGGCGCGCTGACCGCACCCGAGAATGTCGGCGCGCCGGTCAACACGCCGGCCAATGAAACCGACCCCGTCCTGGCCATGGAGGGCCTGAGCCTGCTGTTCAGTTCGGACCGCGAAGACGGCGCCCTTCTCTATGCCTCCGTCTCGCGCGAGGTCGTTGGGCGCAGCGACCTGGCCCTGCTGCTCGAACTGCTCGGCCCGCTCACCATCCTGGCCGTCGTGCTGGCCGCCATACTCTACGTGCTGCGCATCCTGTTCGACAAGGAACTGCGCCGGGAGCGGAACCTGCTGCACAAGTGCCTGCTGGCTTCGCTCCTGTTCCACCTGCTGCTCGCAGGGGTCTTCAGTTTCTGGATCCTGACCGTCAAGATCCAGGAAGCCCTGACCGAACGGAAGATGGACATTGCGGTAAACGTGAACGCGCTGGCGAAGGAGAGCCTGGCGCTCGCACTTCGCGAGCAGATCGCCGCGCTGCCCAACGTGCAGGAAGACAAGCCCCGGCAGCACGTTCAGCAGGTCCCGATCCCGGACGTGCGGCCCATGGACCGCACGATGGCGCCGCCCACCCGCGAGGTGAGTCTCAAGAGCTATGCGCTGGAAGTCGAGGCCATGCTGCACGAGGAAGAGATCCACGATCAGGTCCCGCCGGCCGAGAACCGCGTTGAGCTGGCCAAACCCGACCCCCTGACGCCGCGGATCCGGATGGAGATCCCCCGGCACGCCGCGCAGAAGGGGACGGAGAAGCAGATTCCGTTGGTGAGCCGCGTCCCGGAGAAGACGCCGCCGAAGGAAGAGAAGAAGACCGAGAAACAGATGGTCCGGAAGCAGAAACTGGATGTGCCGGCTCCGCAAACCCCGTTGCCGGCGGCGCCGGGCGGTCCGCTCCTTGCGCAGGCGGGTCCCGAGGTGGCGTCGACAAACGTGGCGCCAGACGTGACGGTAGAGGGCCGTTTCTTCTCGCCGCAAGGGGACTTCCCGGTCTCGGAATCGCAGTATACGGCAGCCGTCGGGCCGGGCCACAAGGAATTCGGCACGTCGACGGGCACGCTGTTGCTGCCGGCGGGCATTACGATGGAAAGCGAGCCGATGCGTCCGAGGCAGCCGGCGGCGGCGCAGGCCGACGCGCCGGATGCGATCCGCGGCATCGCCGTACGTGCCGCCCTGCACGTCGGGCACGGCCGGTCGTTGCACACCACGCCGAAGATCGCGAGCCGGGCCGTACCACTCGGGCGCGCCACCGCGCCGCCGGGCCAGGTCCAGGTAACGCCGGGCATTCCCGGGCTCGGCGGCGTCGGCCACATGGTGGCCGATCACATCCCGAATCTCGACCTGCCGGCCGCGCAGACGCTGGAGGTGCCGCCGAATTTCAAGCAAGCCGCGCGGGAGCGTTAGCAAGGGTGCGGGGCACCCCGAATGAACGCGCATTCGCACGAATCGTCGGAAGGCGGGCTCTCGAGTGAGCCGCGCCCGACGAAGCCAGGAGGCACGACGGCGAAGTCGGGTTCTCGAGCAAGTTTGAGGGGAGCGGCGTATGAGAAGCTACAACGTGGGGATTGTGGGGTTCGGTTTCATCGGCCGGGTACACGCGTACGGGCATGTGAACATGCCGCTGTTCTACGACCCCGCCCCCTGCCGCACGCGCATCACGCATGTGTGCACCGCACACCCGGCCTCCGCCGAGAAGGGCCGGGATCAACTCGGCGCCACCCATGCCGTCACCGACTTCCGGGCCATTACGGAGAACCCGGATATCGATATCGTCCACATCTGTACGCCGAACAACCTGCACAAGGACGCGCTGCTCTCCGCCATGCGGCACAACAAGCACATCTACTGCGACAAACCGCTGGTCGCCGACATGCGGGAAGCGGACGAGATCCGCGCGGCCCTGCCGGCCTACCGCGGCATCGGGCAGATGACGCTCCAGAACCGGTTCTTCCCCGCCACCCTCCGGGCCAAACAACTGATCGACGACGGGTTCCTGGGCCAGCCGCTCGAGTTCCGCGCCTGCTACCTGCATTCCGGCAGCGCCGACCCGGACGCGCCCCTGAAATGGAAGCTCGCCCGTGAAAGCGGCGGCGGCGTGATTGCCGATCTCGGCTCGCATATCCTCGACCTCATCCACCACCTGCTCGGCGACTACGAAGAACTGCTCGCCGCCACCCGGATCGCCTATCCGGACCGGCCGTCGGCGGACGATCCCGCTACCCGCGTGAAGGTCGAAGCCGAAGACTGCATGATGGTGCTGGCGCGGATGCGCTCGGGCGCGATCGGGCACATCGAAGCCTCCAAGATCGCGACCGGGACGGAGGACGATCTGCGGTTCGAACTCCACGGCTCGCGCGGCGGCCTGCGCTTCGAGAGTATGCGCCCGCACGGCCTGGAAGCCTACGACATGCGCGCGCCCGGCAAGCCGCTCGGCGGGCAGCGCGGCTGGACGCGGATCGATACCGGCCAGCGCTATCCGGAACCCGCCGGATTCCCGTCGCCCAAGCTCAGCATCGGCTGGATTCGCTCGCACATGGCCTGCCTGGTCAACTTCCTCAACGCCGTCGTCGCCGGCAAACCGACGGAGCCCGGCCTCGAGCAGGGGATCCACATCCAGCACCTGATGGAGTGTACCCGCCAATCGGCGCAGGAGCGGGCGTGGGTGAGAGTCGAGGGGCGAGAGTCGAAGGTCTGAGGTCGAAGGTCGAAAGTCGCACACCCCGCCGTGGCTTGAACGGCGGAGCCGGGAAGGTCGGAGCTACGATTCGGGGTTTCCCCGACTTTGGACCTTCGACGTTCCGACTTGCGACGTCTGGAAGGAGGACGGACAATGGCGGACATCGAGGTCCTGGGGCACGCGTCGGTGAAAATCAAGGGCGACGGCAAGGTCGTCTATGTCGATCCATTCCAACTCGGCGGCGGCGAGAAGGCGGACGTGATCCTGGTGACACACAGCCATTTCGATCACTTCTCGCCCGACGACATCCGCAAGATCGCCACGAACGAAACCGAGATCCTGCTGACGGCCGACTGCCCCGACGCGGGCCTGCCGGGCAAATGCCGGCACGTGGCGCCGAACGCCTCGTATTCGGCGCACGGGCTCGCCATTCGCACGGTGCCCGCCTACAACGTCGGGAAGGCGTTCCACCCCAAATCGAACAACTGGGTGGGCTACATCGTCGAGGTGGGCGGCGAGACGGTCTATCATCCCGGCGATACCGACGCCATCCCCGAGATGAACGGGCTCGGGGTGGACGTGGCCCTGCTGCCGGTCGGCGGCAAATACACCATGGACGCCGGCCAGGCGGCCGCAGCCTTCAGGAAGATCGGAGCCAAACGCGGCATTCCCATCCATTACGGCAGCATCGTCGGCTCCGCCGCCGATGCCGAGCGCTTCAAGGAACTGATCGGGCAGTAGGCGCATGCGGCTCCGGCGCCGCGTCCGCCGGCAAGCTATGCTGCGCCGCCTTCCTCACTGCCGTTCGAGCCATGTCTTTGCGCGATACTGACGGGGGTCGTGCGTCTGCTCCGAAGGAATCGAATAGGCCACGCGCGCGCCGTCGCCCGGGATGTTCGCGTATCCGGGTACGACGCGCCATGGCGCGGCCTCGGCGCAGACCCGTTCCTCGAGGGCATAGCGCCTGTCGAACCCGTCATAGCCGGCGCCCTCGAGCGGGCGGCTCTGGAAGGAGACGGCCACGCCGCCGGCGGCCAGCTCGATCATGACCTGCAGATAACTCACCGGCGAGAGCGGATCGGTGCCGGCCACCCATTCGTCGCCGTCACACAGGCCGTCGCCGTCCGTGTCGCGCTCATAGTCTGAGCCGGCCGTATCGCCGAACATCGCTTCTTCCCACGCGTCGGGCAGGCCGTCGCGGTCGTGATCTTCGTCGGTACTCAGAAACGTGTTCGGCGGCAGGGTCGTATCGCCGTCATAGGCGGAATAGGCCGACTCGCCCGCCGAGTTGTACGCCTTGAGCTTGTAGTAGTAGTGCGTATCCGCCAACAGTCCGCTGTCGGTATGGTTCGTCGCGTTCGCTGCGGGCGAGGCGATTCGGACCCACGCGTCCGTCCCGCTCTGACGCCGGTCGAGCCGGAAGCCGGTCTCGTTGGCGCTGTTGTCCGCCCACGTCACGCGGATCGCGCTCGCGGAGAGCGCGGTCGCCAGCACGCTATCGGGCGCGGCCGGCGGCTGCAAGGCGGTGCCGGTGGTATAGGCCACGTGCAGCAGCGGCGCGAGTTCGGGGGCGTAGTCGTACGACGCCGCACGCCGCAGGCCGCTGCCCGTCACGACCAGGGCCAGTGCGTTCCCGCCGCTCCAGCCGGCGCGGTCGACGATCTCCTGAATCACGGCGCCCAAGTCCGGCGTGCGCTGGGCCGGCCCGGCCTCGCCGGCCGTGCTCCAGGCCGGTGGCGTCCAATCCACCGAAGCCTCCGTCCGCGCGCGCGCGGTGATGTCGCCCGTTTCCGAGGTGAAGGCGCCGGCGCTGTCGGCCGCGTGCCCCCGAATCCGGAGCGTGGCGGCGTCCGAGGTCGGCTCGTCGTCGGTCGTGAACTGTACATAGGCGCCCAGGATCGTGGCGCCCCGCGGAATGGCGACGTTGCGGAACCGTATGCCCACGACCTGATCGACAGTCCCGTCACGGATCATCTCCAGATCCGAACTGGTAAGGTTCACCACCCCGCTGCCCACATTCTCCTCGGCGTCGTCGGCGGACGTGCCGACGCGTACGCCTATCGCGGCCTCGCCCTCGGGCTGGGTCGTCGCCCAGGCAGGCGCGCTTTCCGCCGAATGGCCGACCGCATTGTAGGCCTTCACCTTGTAGTAGAACTTGGTTGCTGCCGGCAGCCCCGTGTCGCTGCAAGACGTGGCGTCGGCGGAAGGCGCCGCAATCCGCTCCCACGTGTCGAATCCGCTCCGGCGCCGATCGATCTTGAAGCCGGTCTCGTTTCCACTGTTGTCCGACCAGCTCAGCTCGATCCGGCTCGCCGACACGGCATTCGCCGTCAGCCCGCTCGGCGCCGCGGGCGGCTGCGGCGGCGTGCTGCCGCGCGTCACAATCTTCAGTTCCGCATCCCAGACCAGATCCGAACTGGACGGCGACACCTGATGCACTTCCACGGCCAGCACGTTTTCGCCCTGCCTGACTTTGTCCGTGTGAGCGGACAGCCCCATCGGCTCGTATTCGCCGCTCGAATGCGCGCGCCACGCGAGCGTATTGTAATAGACGGCGTTTCGCTGCGACTTCATCGAGCCGCGCCCGAGCTGGTGCCCGTTCAGCCAGGCCACGAACCCATCGTCGTAGTTCGCGTAGAGCATCAGGCCGATCACGTCGGCCGGGTCGCCGTCGAACGTGAAGGTCTTGCGGAAATAGGTGGTCTCATGCTTGGCCGACGCGTCCGACCCGAAGCTGACGGTCGTCTGGATGCCGGGCTCGCCGTAACCGAGAGCCCCCGCCCCGCCGGGCCAGGCGGAATCATCGTAGGTGCGCTCCTTCCAACCCGCACCCAGGTCCGCGCCGCTGTCGTTGTACTTCCAGGTCGACTGTCGGGGGATGGCGGTCAACCACTGTCCGTTCACATCCGCCAGCATCGTGTCCCGAATCGTGTTCAGGTCCGCCTCGGTCACCCCGATCGACAGCAGGTAGTTCCAGGCGCCGACCTTCAGGCTCTGGGCCGCCGGATCCCAGCTTTTCAGGTAATCGACCACCGGCATCCACGGGTAATAACCCGAGTTGCGATCCCGCGTCTGGTACAGCGCGCACAGGGTCGTGTACTCGTAGTCGGTGTGAATTTCCTCTTCCGTCCAGCCGAGAATGCACTCCAGCAGCAACGCCAGCGTGCCGGCCCGGTCCGCGCCGCCCGCGCAATGAAACGCGAGCGGCAGGTTGTTCGTGTCGGCCATCCGCCTGAAACAGTTCGCCACCTCGGGGTAGCTCACCGCGCTCTGCACGCCACTCGTGTAGTTGTAGATCCCGTGGTTGTAATAATTGATGTACGGCGTGTTCAGCACATCGTACGGGCCGCCCCGCCGCAGATCCAACTCCGAGACGAGTCCGATGTCGCGCAGGTCCTGAACGCAGCCGGGCGCCACCACGCCGGCGCCTGTGGAATTGGTGTAGAAATCGAACTGCGCGGTGCGGTAGAGCAGCCCTTGCCGCGTCATCTTGCCTTCGGCCGTTATGCGCCCGCCCAGATCCCGCATGTTGGTGCCGCCGTCCACCCGGATCCAGCGCGGCGTCGCGTGCGGCGTGCGGAACGTCCAGACGTCGCTTGTCCCGAGCAGAGTTCCGCCCGAATAGGCCTTCACCTGCCAGGCGTACGTCCAGCCGATCTTCAGGTTGCAGGCGGTCGCCGAACTGCTCGTGGTGCGCGAGCTGAGCAGGTCATCCGCCCCGATGCCGGAATCCTCCGAAAGGAACACGTCGTAGGCCGTCCCGCTCGGGGCGCCAGCCAGACTCCAGGACAACGCCACACCGTTGGGAATACTGTAGTCTTGGCCCGAATGTGACGTGAACGCATACGAACTCTTGCGCAGCTCGCCCACCGTGGCGCCGCCGGACGGCGCTCCGCTCCACTGTGCCCGGGCCGGCCATGCGATGCCCGCGCCCAGCGCGGCCAGAACCGTCAAACGCGCGAAAAACCCTGAAAAAACGCGATTTTGCATCAGTGTCTCCTTTGACTTTTCGTGGCCGGCACGCCACCGGCCCCTCCCCCGCGTCCCCTTTCCTATAGCTCTATCGCCGCGCGCCGCCGGGCCGTGGCTTTTTTTTGCGAGGAAAGGACGGCGTACCGCACCGATACGGCGTGCACGGTGCAGGGGTTCGGCGGGAGGCGATCAGGGACGGGGCGCTCGCGGCGTGAGGGGGAGGGGCGAACGCCGGGACTCTTCCGGAGAGGATACGGGCACGCGATGTCGCCGACCTGTGCCGGGCTCATGCGTGACGCGGCGCGGGGGACTAGTCCAGAAGCCCGATGCTCGGCGCCAGACGGCTCTCCCAACCACCGTAGCAGACGTGGACGTGGTCACCGGCCTGCCACTCGACGCGCCTGTCAACTTCCAGGATCCCGGCCGTGGTCGCCTCGGGGTCGGCCGGATAGGTAATGGAGACGATCTTGACCGGCGCGTTGGCGCCGACGACGATCTCGTCGCCCTCGACCATGTCCATACCGTCCGTGAACCAGTAGACGTCGGCAACCTCGACGGCCGTCCCGCTGCCCGCGCGCGTCGTCGCGGTGAGGAACTGGCCCGCGTTCTTCAGGCGGCTGCCGGGCCGTGGGCTACGAGACATTGTACTACTTCTCCCGCGCGTTTCGGAAGCAGTATGGCCTCAGCCCCAGGGCCTTCCGCAAATCGCTCCCCGCCGGCGGCAAACCCACTGAGTGACGAGGCGCTCGGACGGGGCGCGCCCTTAAACGTAACCATAATGCGACCGCTAAACTCAGGGGGGACGTAGCCGCGCGCGCCAGCGCGTGGATGGGCTCGACGTACGACGCATCGCACGGAAGCCACCTGCCGGCGTCGGCGGCTACATCTATGAGACGGGGCTTACCACAAACCAAAGTCGTGTTTCCAAGTAGCCGCCGACGCCAGGAGGTGGCCTGCCCGTCGAGTGCCATCGGTGAAGCCCATCCACGCGCTGGCGCGCGCGGCTACAACGGTCCGAGCTTAACGGCAACCAAGAATACGGGTGAACGCGAAGGCAGACTCACCTGCGCGTTATTCCGGTCTGCGCCTCGCTTGACCAGGCGGCGAGTTCGTAGGGCCCGAGCGCGACGGCGGCCGAGCCGTTGGCGATCGAGAGCGCCGGCGATCCGCCGATGGGACGCGACCCGCTCGGCACGGCGGCGGCGGGCACGGACACACGGACGGCGTCGGGCGATCGGTTCACCACGTACAGATACTGTGTTCCGTTCTCGCGCCGGGTGCGGGCGACGACGTTATCGCCCACATTCGGGACCTCTTGCCAGTGCCCGGCAGGCAACTGGCGGAAGACGCGCGCGAAGCGCTCGACCTGCTGCTCGTGGCCGACGGTGCCGGTGGTGAACCCGCCCACGGTGATGTCCTCGGGATCATACAGCGCCATGGCGTGCGCGTAGTATTCCATGAAGTGATCGTGCGCGGGCACGATCGCCGACGCGCGCCAGATCGGGTCCTTGAACCAATTGCATTGGATCGGTTTCTGCTTGCCGATCGCGCTTTCGAAATACCGGTTCAGGAAGAAAACGCCGAACTCATCGGTTGTGCGCAACTCGCGCATTTGCGGTTCGTCGAACTCGAGATCCCGGCCCAAGCGCGCCTTCGGCTCCGGCCAACCCTTGTGCGCGGCGAACAGCCGATAGTCGGTCGGCGCCATGTAGCGCTGCACCATCAGGCCCGGGTAGCGCTTGAACCGGTCCAGGTCGATCCCGTGTTCCTTGATCAGATCGGTCAGCCGCGCACCGCCTTGCCAGCGGCGGGCCATGCTGGACGGGAACGGGCTCCAGACGGACACCACGAGGTTCAGATCCGAACGGCGCCGGCGCAGCCGGCCGGCCAGCTCGCCGTAGTAGTCGGCCATCCGCCCGCAGCGCCAGTCGATCCAGCGCTCCTTGGCGTTGGCCATCAGCCACTCGTAGCGCTTGGCGAAGCGCGCGGGGTCTTTCGGCTCGACGGGGACCCGGATCCCGGTCTCCCCGGAAAACTGCGACAACGTCCAGTCGTCGTAGCTCGTGTCCAGATCGGAGGTCCAGAGCAACTGGCAACGCGTCAGGTGAAGCGTCACCCCGCCGAACGCGGGCGAGAGCCCGTAGCGCGAGGCCAGCTCGTCGACGAGCGCCGTGATCGGTTTCTGCACAATGGGGTGTAGGGCGTTGTAGGCCGGCGAATGGCCGTGCCAGGAGCGGCCGGGTCTGTTCTTGTTGGTGATGGCCCGCGCGGTGGGTTCCCCGGCGGCGATGGCGGCCATATCCGCCGGCAACCGTTCCAGCGACGACAGCCGATGCACGTTCAGCACCGGGTAGAACGTGAAGCCGCGCTCCTCGAAGCGCCTGAGCCAGATGTCCATGAACCCGCTCCTGGGGAGATAGCACCCGCCCACCCCGCTGACGGGCTCCACCTGCGAGGTGTAGATGGGGCCGCTGTACCAGACGGCGGGATGATAGAAGACGTTCTGGCCGGTATAGTCCATGTAGTCGCACAGGTTGAGCATCATCCGGTCGAACCCGGCAAGATCCACGGTGGTGCCCCCGAAACACTCCCACAGGGGCCCGGCGTCCTCCCAGTACTGGCCGATGCGCCTGCGCGAAGCCAGGCGCGAGGCCGGGCCGGCGGGCAGAGGGCCGTCGACTTCGAAAACTTCCACGCGGGACGCGGCGGCCGGCTGCCCGTCCTGCCAGGTCATGAACACGACGCTTTGATTCACATCGCGTACCCAGTTCACGCACTCGAGTGTATGAAACGTCTTGGACAGCGGATACTGCATGCCGGTGAAATAGCCCGTCTGCACGCTGTAGGAGTCGTGCGACACCGGGGAGCGAACGATCACGTCGCAAATCCGGGGCTTGTCGTCCGGATAGGTCACCCGCAGCAGATGCAGGCCGGGCCTGTTCAGTTTCGTGCGCACGGCAAAACGGGAGAACTTCTTCTCGCCTGCCTCCCGATATGCGCCGATTTCAGACGGGACGAGCCGGCTCGTCCCGTCGTCGCAGAGAACGTCGGGCCCGACATCCCGGCTGAGATCAATCGAAACCACGGGCCGCGTCTTCAGCTCGCCGGCCGCCGGACGCGGGACCGACTGCAGCGCATAGAGTTCCGTCCTGAAATACGGCGCGGCATCCGGCCCGACCGTCAGCGTATAGGGGCCCGGCTTCGCAAGCCGCACCGACAGGCGCACGTCCTGCTTCTGCCGCGCCTCCACGCGCACCACGTCGTGCTGCTCATGGACGGAAGCACCCTCGACGGTGCTGATCCTGAACGGCAGCGCCGCGGCGAACGGGCGCGTCGATTGGTTGAACAACGTGACCGAGACGGTGTCCGCGGCGCCGGCCGACGCCACGAGCTTGACCGGGTAGAACAGCAGCGCGTGTTCAGGCCGCATGAGCGCCGTCACCCCGGACCGGCCCAGGTTCATGCTCGCTCGGACCTCCTCCGCCGAGAGCGCGCGGCGCCAGATGCGCACCTCGTCCAGGCACCCGGACCCGGCCGAAAGATGGAAGTCCTTGTTCCCAACAGCAAGCGTGCCGGTCTGCGGTTCGCTGGCATCCAGCCGCCCGTTGATATAGATGCGCCGTTCGCGGCCGTCGTAGACCCCGGCCACATGATACCACTTCCCGTTCTCGAGGGCGGTCTTGCTGACGATCCAGTTGAACGCCCAGTTACCTTCGACATTGAGCTGGAAGCGTACGTGATTCTTACTGCCCTGGTTGACGCACAGCCGATACTCGCGGTTGACGAACAGCCAGCGCCCGCCCTGCCGGAGCGGCTTGATCCAAGCGGCGATCGTGATGTCGTGATCGCACAGCAACGTGTCGAGCCGCTCGATCTCGGCCGCCGCTGAGCCCAACGCCTTGCCGAACCGGCCGTCCACCCACTCGGCTTTCGCCGACACACGGCCTTTGCCGGTGCACCCCATCACGTCGCCCTGCGGGCACATCACGTTGGCCGCCACCTCGCCCCCGCCTTCGTCGAACGGCCAGTAGCCGACCAGCCCGTTCAACAGCGAGGAATCCGCGGCGCCCGCCTCGAGACAGAAGAGTATCCCTGTGAACGGCACCGCCCAGCGCAGAACCTTCCAGCCAAAACGTCGATACGTCATCATCGGTCCTCCCTTGTGGCCAAAACCCGGCTCGTCAGGAGCCTCGCCCTCCAGTGGCGCACCGTGCAGGGTCATGTGGAGGGCGAGCAACCTGCCCGCCATAGCTATCTGAGCGAAGGCGGGTCCCCGCGAGCCGCTCTCTGCAGTGTGTCCTCAGAGCCAAATTCCAGCGCGCCGATCACCGGCGGGTCCCTGAACAGATTGCCCGCAAAGTCCATCCGGATGCCCTCGACCCCGGCGCCCCGCCCCGGGCACGGCGAGCCGCTCCGCAGCCGGAAACTGTCGGGCCCCGCAAAGAGCGGGTCGGCGGCTATCGAGTGGGTGTCGAAGCCGGTCTTCTCCTGGAACGCACCGAGCGAATCGAACGTGTCCGGGCCGAACCGGATCATCGTCGACTTCTCTGGATAGAAGCAGTTGTGGTCGGAGATGACGTCGCGGCGCGGCAACCCCAGAAGCATCGCCATCGAGGCGGGCTCCGGCAGGAAGAAGATGTTGTTCTTCAGGATAAGCGGGGCCCGCAGCAGATTCGCCCCTCGACGCAGGATCACCCCGTACTGACGGATTCCAATGAAGGTATTGTTCACAATCGACACCTGCGCCTTCGGCTCCTCCGACCAGCGTTTGTCGCCGCCGATCCCCACCCCGTCCTTGCAGTCTCGAACCAGGTTGCCGTAGAATTCCACCGGGCGGCAGTCCGGGCTCCTCGTGATGATGGTGAGGCCGTACCGCGACGACAGCAATCGGTTGTACCGGACGATGCCGCCGGTATCGATCAACATCACGCAGCTGGGCGGCCCGATCAGCTCGTTGTGTTCGATGAGGGGCGCCTTGGTCTTCACGGTCCCGCTGATGATAATGCATTGCTTCCTGTTCGACGCGGATTCATCGATGCGGTTGTGGTGGATGTGCCAATTGTCCGTTTCCCACGCGCCCTGAATGCCGTCCTCCGCCGACTGATCCAGGTCGTGCATGTGGCAGTTGCACACTTCGAGATTGTCGCACACCGCCCAGATCCCGTCCCCGCCGCGCCCGCGCGGCCCGTCGCCGAAGTTCCACATCTCGCACCCGTCGATGAGGACCTTCTCCGCCTTCGCCGACTCCAGCCGGATCCCAAACTTCAGGACCGTGAACTGGCAGCGCAGGATCCGGCACACACCGACCTGCCCTCTGACCTTGACCCCGGAGGTGCCGGCCTTCTCGCCGGTCCCTTGCTCGAAACGCAAGTCCTGAACGGTGCAGTCGGTCCTGCCGTTGATGTTGACCACCGGCGTGTTGCCGCCCTTGGTCATGAGCTTGAGCACCGGCAGCGGCCCGCTCCCGTATTTGCCGAGCGTCACGCCGTTGGCGCGGACATCGACGGTAAGGCCGCTCCACGTCGTCCCCGCCCGTTGCAGGTAGGTGCCGCCCTCCTGCCACTCGACCTGCTCCCAGCCCCGCCAAGGCTTGGCCTGCGACCCGTCCCCGCCGGCCGCGGCGCTCGGGTCGATGTAGTAGACGGCGGCTGTGGCCGAGGCGGACCCGGCGCCCGTGAACAGGGCCGTGCCGCAAACGACCAGAACTGCGAGGCAAACCGATCGTAATCGTGTCATGGGGATCGCTCCCTGCCTGTGCCGGGCACCGCGTGACGGGGCGCCGGTCAACGTCCTAGCCTTCAGTCGTCACGGCGCCAACTGCCTGCCCGAGACGCGGACCGCGCCCTGCCCGGATAGCGGCGGGGCGAACGTGAGGGCGTCCGAGGAACCGAACTCTAACGCTCCGAGCGCCGGCGGATTTCCGAACGGATTGCCCGCGAAGTCTTTGGGGATTCGCTCGGTCTTCGCACCCCGTCTCAGACAGGGCGAATCACGGCGCAGCCGGAAGCCGTCCGCATCCGCGAACAGGGGATCGGCGGCAATCGAGTGGGCGTCCAGCCCGGTCTCTTTTTGGAACGCGGCCACCGAACCGAACGCGGCGCCGCCGACCTGCAACAGCCCGGGCTGCTCGGGGTAGAAGCAGTTGTAGTCCGAGACAAAAGCCTTTTCCTTCATCACAATCGCCGTTGCCCCGGGCTGCAGGGCGAAGATGTTGTTCTTCAGAACGAGCGGCGACCGGAACACGTCCGGTTGCCGGTTGCAGACGCCGGTCTTCACGTTCCGGAATGTGTTGTGCGTCACGGACACGGCTATCTTCGCCGTCACCACCCTGGGCCGGCCGCCGCTGTAGCTTTCGACCATCACGCCCGCCCCGCAATCCCGGATCAGGTTGCCATAGACCTGCACATCGGGGCAGTCCGGGGTCGTCGCATTGATGGAGACGGCGCGATTCGCCGATAACATCCGGTTGTAGCGCACAATCCCGCCGCAGTTGATCAGCATCACACAGCACGGCCGGCCGATCAGCTCGTTGTGCTCGATGAGCGGGGGCTTGCCCTTCGCGTCCCCGCTGATGATGATGCACTGCTTCTTGTTCGACGCGGATTCATCGATGCGGTTGTGGTGGATGTGCCAATTGGCCACTTCGTTCGCGCCCTGAATGCCGTCCTCCGCCGACTGATCCAGGTCGTGCATGTGGCAGTTGCACACCTCGAGATTGTCGCATACCGCCCAGATCCCGTCCCCGCCGCGCCCGCGCGGCCCTTCGCCGAAATTCCACATTTCACACCCGTCAACGAGGACCTTCTCCGCCTTCACCGACTGCAGCCGGATCCCGAACTTCAGGACCGTGAACTGGCAGCGCAGGATCCGGAGCAGCCCGACTTTCCCGCCGACCTTGACCCCCGACGTGCCGGACTTCTCGCCGGTCCCGCTCTCAAAGCGCAGATCCTGAATGGTGCAACCGGTCTTGCCGTTGATGTTGACAACCGGCGTGTTGCCGCCCTTCGTCGTGAGTTTCAGCACCGGCAGCAGCCCGCTCCCGTACTTGCCGAGCGTCACGTTGTGAGCACGGATATCGACGATCGGCCCGCTCCAGGTCGTGCCCGCCCGCTGCAGGTAGGTGCTGCCGTCGTGCCACTCGACCCGCTCCCAGCCGCGCCAGGGGCTGGCCGGTGAACCGTCGCCGTCGGCTGCGGCGGTCGGGTCGATGTGATAGAGGGCGGCAGCGGCCGAAAGCGACCCAGCGCCCAAAAACAAGGCCGTACCCCAAACGGCCCAAGCTATTGTCGAGATCGGTCGTCGTGCCATTTGAGTGCCCCTTTCCCGGCGAAACGCCGTGCGTGGCGGGAACACTTGTACCATGGCGCCTGCGGGGTCACAAGGCCATGCAGCAGACCGTATAGGATTTGCACCAGAACGGTGGTGTGGTACACTGGGATTTGTGCCTTTTTGCGGTTATTCTACGAGGTGCTCACCTAAACGTGTCGGTTGGAGGCGAAGCTTCACCCAGAATCCGTGACCCATGAAGAAACGCGCGCTCAACATGCGGGACTGGCTCAAGGCGCTCGGCGACAGGGCCCACGAGCTGGTCGTCAAGCCTTCCCACTACTTCGAAGCGAAGGTGGATTGGCGCGCCAAATTCGATGCGGCGCCGGACCATGCCATGTACCTCGTGGTCGACAGCGAATGCCGGCTGGAGGCGCGGGGCGTTCCGGCCGCGTTGCGGACCGGCACGTTTGTGTGGCTCTTCCCCTACACGCCGTTCGAGATCCGGCTGCAGCCGGACAGGGCGCCGGGCCAGATGCTGATGGTTCGGTTCCAGCTTCAGGCGAAGGGGGTCAACGTCTATCCCACGGGCCACTTCATCCTGCTATGGAATGCGTGGGAAGTCCACCCGCTGATGGAACGGATTGTCGACGAGTGGAAACTGTCCGTGCCGCCCAATGAGAAGCGGATTCGGCGCGCGATCACAAGACTGTGCCGCACGATCGTCAGGCTCAAGGCGAAAGGCGGGTCTCAGAAGGGCCCGCTGCTGAACGTGGAACAGCGCAGGTTGTTGAACCGCTACGTGCGGGAACACGTGAACGAGTGGCCGAAACCGGCGGAGCTGGCCGCGCTGTTGAAGCTGTCCGAGGACTACTTCGCCCGCGTCTTTCACCATACGTTCGGGGTCTCGCCACGGACGTGGCTGATGCACCAGCGCATCCGGCTGGCCGCGCTCGAGCTGACCGCGACGGATGTCTCCGTAACGCAAGTGGCATACAGGTTCGGCTACCGCGACGTCTACCTCTTCAGCCGCCAGTTCAAGCAGGTCGTCGGCGACAGCCCCACCGCCTACCGCAAGTTGCGGTGAAGACCTCCACGCGGTCTGAGGGGACCGGAACCGCGAATTCACGCGAATAGACGCGAATCTTGCCGGCCCCCTCATGGCAAGCTGTGGTCAAAACGGACTCCCCTCCCCCCTATTCGCGTTCATTGGCGTTCGTTCGCGGTTGCCCCACGCGCCAGTAGGCGGCCTGTTCGGCACCCGTAAGTCGGAACGGCTGTTCGGACGCATCCGGCCGATCCGAGAGGATGAACCAGCGCTCCGGCGCGATCGCGCAGCCCATGGGCCCGACCCACGGCCCGGGTTTGTGCTCGGGCGCCAGATTGGCCAGCAGGAAGTCCGTGCAATCCTCGCACCGGATCAGCGCCCAACCCGGCTGAGGCATGCCGTTGCCGCCGTACCCGAACAGGCGCACGTTGCGGCAGCCATCCATCCAGAGCACGGTGAAGTCGCCTTCCCCCTTCAGCGAATACACGTCGATGTTGCGCGCGTTGCGGAATTCCAGCATCGCGCTGCACCGCTTGTGCTCGGCGTTCAGCATGTAGAAAGCCAACGGCTCGCACGTGCCCTCCACCCGCACATTCCGAAAGCTGGGCCCTTCAGCCGCGCAGACCTCATGTTGCGGCAGGTTGTACCACCTTCCGCCGCCGCTACCCTCAATCCGCACAAGCGGAATCGACAGGGTCGGCTGCCAGGCCGTGGTACGCGTGCCGTACCGCGGCAGCACATTGCGCACCACCGAACGGCGCCCGGCACGCCAACGCAACGCATATACGGCCGGGTTCGGGGGCGAGACACGCAATTCCAGGAAAGCCAGGACGGTTTCCGCAGCGGGGTCGTCCGCCGTCTCGATCAGCGGGCGCGGCTTATTCACGTCCGAAAATGCGGGCGCGTCATCCCGCGGCAACGGTGAAATCGTGCTGAACACCTCGCCGGCGCCCACCAGTCTCGTCTTCGCGTGTAGCCGGATGGGTGCGGAGATCTTGTACTCGCCCTTCGGGAGAAACACGATTTCGTGTTCGTCGATCGCCTTCTGAATGGCGGCCGTGTCGTCGGTCCGGCCGTCGCCTTTGGCGCCGTAGCGTGCATCGCGCACGGTGGCCGCCCCGAACGACAACCGGGAAGGAAACGGGCGCGGCCATCTGTGCCGGCTGAACAGACTCGCGCCCGGCGGTTCGACACCGGCCGTCGCGCAAACGGCGGCGCGCGGATGCGGCTTGCGGTCGATCCACAACTCGTCCTGCCGCTGGATTCCGTGCATCCACCTTTCGGGATATCGCACCACCGCCGGGGCGGCATACTCAGCCACATGCAGCCAGCCCTCATGGACCCCCGCCAATTCCCAGCGCTCGCCGGCCCGGGCGGCAACCCGCGCGTTCCGGACAAAGACATTGCGCAGCACCACGGAATGCGTGCTCGCAATCGCCGGCTGCTCCACGCGCAACTTCAGCACGGAATCCACCACACTGAGTGCACCGTCCCACGGCCGTTGGGGCGAGGCGACCGACCGAATTCCCGCCCCGTCAATGTCGGCGCCCACGATCGTCAACGGGCCGCGTCCGTTGTAGAGAATGGCCGCATGCGACTGCCCGCGCAGGACCAGACCGCTCACGACGGGAACCGGCTGGGCGCCCCGCCAGAAGGCCGGCCCCACAAGGTGCAGGCCGTACCGGCCGCCCAGCACCGTAAGCCCATGCACGCCCCCGCCGGAACCGGGCGCACGCTGGAGCCCGGCAAACGCGCCTGTGGCGCGGATTGTGACATCCTCGATCACGGAGCCTTGGGCCGCCTGATGATGAATCCCGACGGCGCCCGGATTGCCCGTGCCCAGTTCGATGTCGATATCCACGATCATCTGGTTGAACGAGACGCTCGGTTGCGGCTCATCGGAGTCGGGATCCCCCAATTTCCGCGCCCAGAAATGAACGACCGGCTTTGGCCTTCGCGTGTCGCCGAAACCCGGCGCGCGATCGGCCAACACGAGTGTCGCGCGCGGACCGCCGTCGCCCGGGCCCATCAATGTGCACGGATAGTCGAAGGGGCGGCCATCGCGCCGGGAAACGGGGCCCTGTACGCCGACGAGCGTGCCGCTGACCTTGTAGCGGCCGCCCGGCAGCCACGTGACCAGCCGCGCATCGCGCGCGTCGCGGATCGCGCGGCGCAACGCGTCCGTCGCATCCGCCACCCCGGTCGGGTCCGCGCCATACGGCGCCTGCGTCACGTCGAGATAACCGTCCGCGCGAAGACTCAAGCCGCCAGTCGCATCCCTCTCGTTCCGTTCCAGCACCGCCGTCTCACCAGATGTGCCACGCGCGCCGCGCCCTGCTCTCATCGATTCCCTCCCCGCCGCCGCCATGCAAATGCCAACCGGCCCAAACCAACATGTCGCGGCCACGAGCATGAAGGCGACCATAGCTCTTGAGGTACCTGTCATTCCACACTGAGGCAACGTAGCTGTGAGGGCGGGCCGGCACAATGGTCCAAACCGCGCAATCTTTGCATTGAACCGGGGGTATGGACACGACGACCCAACGGGCAAACGGGTCTCCCGTGCAGGTGGCCACTGGGAGCGGCCCCGCGAACAACAGGCCAGCCTTCCCTTCCCGGCTTGCTACTCGAGCCACACCTCCCCGCGATAGCAGGTGGCGGCTGCAGCGGGATTGCGATTGGTGAAGACTACCGTCTGCCCGGTTCCGAGGATATCGGTGTAGCCCGACACGCCGGCCCAGTCCCCCCCGCTTCCGATCGCGGCCCGGCTCGTCAGCGCGAAGTGCCGCTCCAACCCCGCGTAGCCGGGTCCGGCCGCCGCCGGCGCCGCGAAGGAGACGAGCACCGTGTTCCCGCCCGCCAACCGCACATCCACGGCAAATGTCTGCCTGCGATCCGTGGGGTCGGTGCCGGCGATGTACTCCTGCACGTTCGACAAACCGTCACCGTCGGTGTCTTCATCCGGCCCGGCCGATCCCGTCGTCGCGAAGTACTGCCGCTCCCACTCGTCGGGCATCCCGTCCCCGTCCGCGTCCTCACCCACCGAACTCTCCTCAACCGACAGCCACCCGTCGAAGACCATATCGCTGCTGGTGCCCGAACGCTGGTGCACTTCCACCGCCAGCACGTTCTCGCCGGCGACCAGTTTGCCGAGGTGCGCGCTCAGATCCACCGTCTCGTACGTCTCCGCCTCGTGGCTGAACGCCGCCGTCTCATACACCACCGGCCCGGCGGGCATTGAACCTCGCGCCACTTCCGCCCCGTTCAGATAGGCCACGAACCCGTCGTCGACCTTCGCATGCAGCGTGAGGCGGCATCCCGCACTCGGCGGCGCCAACACGAAGAAATGCTTTCGGAAATAGGCGGTGATGTTCTTGTCGGCACTGTCGGGGCCGTAGGAGGTCTCGGTCGTAACAACGGAGTCCCCATAGCCCAGCGGTGCGCTACCCTCCGCCCAATCGGCGTCAGCGTACGTCAGGGACCGCCACGCGGAACGCAGGTCCGTGCCGGAGTCCTCATATTTCCAGACCGCACCCCTCGGAATGAGCAGATCCGAGCCCTGCCGCGGCGCCGCCTCCAGCATCAGCGCATTGAGATAGAATTTTGGCGGGCTCGCCGAGCCGCCGTCGGCGACGGTGAGGACGAACTCGCCGTCCGCACCGGGATCGATATCCCGGAACCGTGCCACGTAGCCGTTGCGCGTGTTGTAGCCGTTCAGGATCGTGACCGAGGCGGCGCCGCTGCCGGCATAGGCGCTGCCCGGCGTGGAGGCGTTGATGAACCGCTCCGCCCCGCCGATCGTGAAACGCGTGCGCCGAGCGGTGTAGGACGTATTGTCGCGGTTCCCATACAGCACGACGGTGTAGGCCAGCCCGGGCTCGAGCCCGCCGAGGGTCAACGTGAGTGGCTCCGACCCGTAGCTGAGCAGGCCGCGGCCGTCCACGATTCCGCCGAACACGCCGTCCGCATCCGTTCCCGCGGCGGCATCAGCGCCCTGATCCATATGCGGGCCCGCTCCCCCCGAGCCGACCGCGAGTGTCGCCGCCACCGGCATGCCGCAGGCATAGTCGGTGAGCGTGCCGCCCTGCCCGCGCGAATAGGCCGTGATGTTTCGGCTTGCCTGCCCGTTGGCCCACGCCAGGTCGTTATAGGCCCGGAACGCGCGCGGCCGGTACTCAGCGCACAACTGCGCCGCGCCGGCCGCGTCGCCGTCGCAGGACTCCGCCACCCGCCGCCCGGTTCCGCTGATCAACAGAGCCAACGGGTTACCGCTCGCCCAGCCCTGCCGGTTCACGATCTGCTGCAGGACCGCGGAGAGATCCGGCGTGCGCTGCGCCGGGCCGGCTTCACCCGCCGTATTCCAGGCCGGCGGCGTCCACCGCACGCCGGCCGCCGTGCGAGCCCGCCGGCTCAAATTCCCGGTGCTTGCGGCGAAAGCCGCCGGCGTGTCCGCCGCCTCGCCCTGAATCAGAAGGGAGGTAGGCTCCGCGCCCGTCTCATCGACCCGAAACTGCACGTAGGCGCGGGTGACAACCGCACCCGGCGGGATCGGCACGCTGGTGAAGCGAAGCCCCACAAGCTGGGCCACGGCTTCCGTGCCCAGTTCCAGGTCCGAACTCCCGAGCGTCACCGCGCCCGTGTCCAGCCGCTCCTCGGCGTCATCCTCGCGGCTCTGGATCCGCACGCCCTGTGCGCCCGCCTCACACGCGCCCAGCGTCGGCGGGTCGCCGAACGGCATCCCCTCGATGTCGAAATCGACCTCTGCTATCCGCACACCCCGCCCGATGCAGGGTGAATCGGGCTCCAGCCGGAAGCCGTTCGTATCCGCGAACAACGGATCCGCCGCGATCGAGTGCCGGTCCTGACCAATGGCGGACTGGTAGGCGGCTAGTGTGGAGTACCACGCGCCGCCGAACTTGATCAACCCGTTCTGCTCCGGCCAGAAGCAGTTGTAGTCCGAGACGAAACGGCGGCCGTTCAGCCGGAGTGCCGTCGCGTCCGGCAGCGGGCAGAAGATGTTGTTCTTCATCTCGAGGGGCGATCCCAGCACCTCCGGCTCAGTGGCGGACACACACCCCGTCCCGATTCCTCTGAATGTATTGTGAAGAATCGATACAGACACCCTCTCATCCACGGTCTCCGGGTCGCCGTCGCCCCCGATGGTGACGCCCCAGGCACAGCCCATGAACAGATTGCCGTAGATCTCCACAGGGGGACAATCCGGACTCCGCGTGGTGATCGACACCCCGCGGATTCCCGACACCATCCGGTTGTATCGGACGATACCGCCCGTGTTGATCAGCAACACGCAGGTGGGCCGCCCGATCAGCTCATTGTACTCGATCAGCGGGGGCCGGTCCTTCGCATCGCCGCTGATGATGATCTCCTGCTTCAGGTTCGAGTCCGAATGGTCGATCAGATTGTGGTGGATGTGCCAGCCGGCCACCTCGTTCGCGCCCTGTATCCCGTCCTCCGCCGAGGAGTCGAAGTCGTGTATGTAGGTGTTGCACACCTCGAGATTGTCGCAGACCGCCCAGATCCCGTCCCCGCCCTGCCCGCTCGGCCCTTCGCCGAAATTCCAGATCTCGCACCCGTCTACGAGGACCTTGTCCGCCGTGACCGTCTGCAGTCGGATCCCGAACTTCAGAAACGTGAACTTGCACCGCAGAATCCGGAGCAGGCCGACACTCCCGCCAACCTTGACCCCTGAAGTGCCCGCCTTCTCGCCCGTCCCGCTCTCCAATCGCAGGTCCTGGATCGTGCAGCCGCGCTTGTTGCTGATGTTGATGACCGGCGTGTTGCCGCCCACGGTCGTCAGCTTCAGAACCGGGAGCGCGCCGCTCCCGTATTTGCCGAGCGTCACGTTGCCGGCGCCGATGTTGATGATGGGGCCTCGCCACGTGGTCCCTGCACGCTGCAGGTAGGTGTCGCCACCATGCCACTCGACAAGCTCCCAGCTCCGCCATGGCCTGGCTTGCGAGCCGTCGCCGGAGGTGCCGGCGGTCGGGTCGATGTAGTACGTGGCGGCGGGTGTCGATGCGGGTGTGAATGCCAATCCGGCGCCCATCGCGAAAATCACGATCGGCAGACACATGTGAGACCGTCTCATGAGACAATCCCCCTCTTCTGGTTCGTGCTCTATGGCCTGATCTAACCCCCGCCAACGATCATTCTACAGACCTGTGTTTGCGGACGCCTCCTTTACGCTACTTCACTTCCGCCCTCATTCGGGTCTGGGCTACGCAGACTTCGCCCTGTCTCCCATTCTACACCTTCCACTGTTTCCGCCCATGACTTGGGCCGTGGAAGATTTGCACCAGAACGGTGGTATGGTATGATGATCGGCCAAACGGCGCATCCTACGCGAGCGGGCGAGTGCACATGGACAACACGACCGTCTGGCAAGACATCCTGCTGAAGACGCCGGGCAACTGGGAGATGCTGCGGTACAGCCTGACGTACGCGGGCGGCACGTGCACGTTCTCGGACGAGTTGGAGGAGCGGTTGCAGATCTCGTGGCAGCGCACGGCGCCGTGTCCCGACCTCGAGCGCCTGTTCTCGGACCTGCGGGCCAGGGAGACGACCGCGAGGCAGGCCGACGGGGAGGCGAACCCGCCGCCGCCCCATTTCGGGGATCTGCCCGCCGCCGGGGCGTGGCACGGGTTCGCCGTTTCGCGGGCCGGGCGCCGCACGACGCGGGCGGCGCGCTATTTCGGGGCTGCGGAGACGCTGGTGGAAGCGGCCGTGTTCTCGCGGGACGCCGACGCGCCGGATGTCGAGCGCGGCGTGCTGGCGAGCGTTGAGGCGTTGACGCCCAAGGGGCGGCGCCGTTGGGAGGCGTTCGGGATACGCGCCGAAGTGCCCGTCGACCTGCCGCTGGCCGAGTGCCGGTGCCTGCCCGCGGACGTCACGCTGACCTTCCGCCAGGGCGATCGCCCCCCGTCGATCGTGATCCGGCGGCGCGGCTTCAGTTCGGTGTGGCTCGCCATTCCGCTGGAACAGTGGCTGCAAGAGCAGATCCCCGCGGAATTCCGCCAGACGCAGGTTGACACCGTCGAATCGGAGTCCGGGCACGAGGTCGTCCGAATCGCCGGCACCCGTCGACGCCGCGACCCGCTGGGCCTGCTGACCGGCGGGCGAATCCGGCGGCGCGACTACGCCTGCCACTGCGCGGCCGAACAGCGCGTGTATCACGTGACCACCGAGCGACCCGATACGCTGGACGCCGGGCTCCGGCTCCGCTGTTCCTGCGGCGTCATCCTCCCCGAATGAACTTGCCTGCTCCGAGCGAAGCTGAAATAATCGCCGCGTTTCGAGCCGTGAAGGAGCGCTCTTGCCGTGAGCCGGCGCACAATCCAGGACGCCCGCAGACTCGAGCAGCTCGACATCGCCGAGCTGTACGCGACCGTGCCAGTCCAGAACGGGAGCGTGCGCCGGCGCGATGTCGGATCGGGCACGATCCTCTCCGTCCCCTTGAAGAAACCGCGCGGGCGCTATGCCCTGCTCGCCTGGCTCATCCCCTTCGCCGGCGAACGGACGATTGAACTCGACGCGCTCGGCACACACCTCTTCACCCGGTGCGACGGCCGCCGCACGGTTCGCGACCTGATTGAGGAGTTGAGGACGGCCCACGCGCTCACCTTCCACGAGGCCAGGCTCTCGGTCATCCCGTTCCTGCAGGGCCTGCTGCAGCGCGGGGCCATCGCGGCCGTTGTGCCGGCGCCCGGGCCCTGTGCGAACGGACGTGGGACCCACGAATGAACATGCACTCGCACGAATTTCCAACGGAAAAACGCCGACTTGCGCGCGGTTCTGACGGGTGTGCGGCGATTCGTGTCTATTCGTGTTCATTCGTGGTCCGCCCCCCGCCTCGGGCGGTCGGCGCTTGGTGAGCAGGAGCATGCGTCATGCAGAAGCTGAGAATACGAAAGCAGGTTCGCCTCGGCTTTGCCCGGACGTTCGAGATCTGCCTCAACGGCATTTACTACCGGCTCTTCCGCTCGTTCATTACGGTGGCGATCATCGCGATTGCGGTCGCGTTCATGATGTACATGCTCAGCGCCAGCACGATCGGGCACGCGGTGCACGGACGCGCGCGCGCGGAGGCGCGGGATTACCGCGTCTTCAGCCGCTGGCTGTCCTGGATCAGCGATCCGCTCTCGCGCCGCGACTTGTTCCGGCTGGCCGCGGAATCCGCGCCCGGCGACGCGCGGCTGGGGTCCGTCGCCGGCTGGGGCGCGCTCAGCGAGCCGCAAGCCTCGGCGCTGCTGGCGACCGCGCGGCAATCGACCCCGTATCTGCGCTTCCTGGCGGAGCTCAGCCCGGGCCGGCGTTACCGCCTGGTCGGCAACGTGGAGGACAAGGATGTGTTCGACTGGCTGCTGGACGAAACGTGCTTCGCCCAGTTCGAAGAACGGCTGGCGGCCATGACCGCCGTCCGGCCGCCGGGCGACCTCGCCCGCCTGCGCCGGCTGCTCGAGGCGTATCGCGGGCACATCCCCTTGTGGCAGCGCGTCGCCGAAGGCCGGGATGCGGCATTGGCCGCGCTGCGGAACCGGTTCCCCGGCCTATCGGCGGGCGCCTTGCTCGCCGCGCCGCCGGCCGGGTTCGTCGACGCGTTGCGCGAGCTGGGCTTCACGAAGACGGCGCTGGACATCGGCAGCCTCTCCCGGCAGGCCGCGGAGAGCCAGCGGCTGACGGCCCTCACCGAGATCCTGCGCCAGCCGGGCATCAAGCGCGACATCGCCAAACGGATCGGCGTCAAGCCGCTTCTGGTCGACATGGAGGACCTGTCGCAACTCTGCCGCGCGGCGCGCGGCGCGCGGTTCTTCGAGCAAAGCCTGGCGCGCCACGGGCTGACCGCGCCCATGAACGGAGATGAGCTGCAGGCGTTCTTCACCCGCCATCTGGCCCGGACCCAGGTGCTCCGGATCGAGGCGGAAAGCGCCGGCTTCGCCGAAGGCGCCGGGCGTTTCTCGCCCCGAACGGTGTGGCTCATCGTCGTCTCATGCGTGGTGTGCGTCGTGGGCATCGCCAACGCCATGCTCATGTCCGTGATGGAGCGGTTCAGGGAAATCGCGACCATGAAATGCCTCGGCGCCACCGACGCGTTCGTGATGACCCTG
Source organism: Kiritimatiellia bacterium (assembly GCA_016929905.1). Classification (GTDB taxonomy): domain Bacteria; phylum Verrucomicrobiota; class Kiritimatiellia; order JAFGHX01; family JAFGHX01; genus JAFGHX01. The sequence goes on along the minus strand of JAFGHX010000022.1, from coordinate 48,577 downwards.
TTCGTGCTCGAGTCCTGCCTGCTCGGGGTCATCGGCGGGCTGGCCGGCGCCCTGCTCGGGCTGCTGCTGGCGCTGCCGTCGGCGCTGTTCAAGTTCGGCAGCTTCGTCTGGCAGGTCCTGAGCGTGCACGACGTGTTGACGACGGGCGGGGTCGCCCTGCTGACGGGCATCGTGCTCGCGGGGGTCGCGTCGGTCTACCCCGCTTACGTCGCCGCACGGCTCGTGCCGATGGAGGCCATGCGTGTGGAGTAGCCGCGGAAGGGTTGAGGGTGGAGACAGATGAGCGCAACGCACGCGGACAGAACAGAAACCGAAACGCGCGATGACCGGCAGCGGCCGGTGATCATCCGCACGTTGCGGCTGAAGAAGGCCTACCGGATCGGCACCGTCGTGACCGAAGCGCTGCGCGGCGTGGATACGGTGGTCCACCGCGGCGAATTCATCGCCGTGATGGGGCCGTCCGGTTCAGGCAAGACGACCTACTTCAATATGATCGGCGGGCTGGATTCGCCGACCTCCGGGCGCGTGTTCATCGACGAAGTGGATGTCGCGCAGCTCAACGCCGTGGAGTTGGCGTTTCTGCGCTGCCACAAGATCGGCTACATCTTCCAGAGCTACAATCTCGTCCGCTACATGACGGCGCTGGAAAACGTCACCGTGCCCATGGTCTTTGCCGGCGCCACGGCGGAGGAAATCCAGGCTCGCGGCATGGCCCTGCTGCAAGTCGTCGGCCTGGCGGACCGCTGGCATCACAAGCCTGTTCAGATGTCCGGCGGGCAGCAGCAGCGGGTGGCCATCGCAAGGAGCATGGCCAACAATCCTGCCATCCTGCTGTGCGACGAGCCGACGGCGAATCTCGATCTGAAGACAGGTCGCGAAATCCTGGACATTCTGATGCGGCTGAACAAGGAAAAGGGGGTCACCATCATCTGCGCCACGCACGACCACCGGATGCTGGACGTGTCCGACCGCATGATCTGGATCCGCGACGGCTGCATCGAGCGCATTCGCCGGCGCGATGAGGTGGCCATCGAAGTCGGATCTATCGACGGGGAGACCGAGTGAGACGCGCTCTTCCAATTCTGGCGGCGATGACCGCTCTGGCCGGGCCGGGCCGTCCGCTCGCGGCGGCGCCGCTCGACTCCGCGCGGTTTCTTGCCGATGCGACGGCGCTGTGCAAGGCGCCGCACCGCGTGAGCGGTACGCCGGAAGCGGAGGCCGCGGCCGGCTACGTGGCGGAACGGCTTCGCGCGATTGGGATCGAGACCGTCATCGTTCAACCCTTCTTCGTGCCGCAGATGGCGGTGGACGCTTATCTCGACGTGGATGGAGTCCGGGTCCCGCTGCACGGGCTGCGCGCCAATCAGTGGCAGGCGCCCACGACCGGCGGCCGCCCCATCCGGGGCAGGACCCTGTACGCGGGCGACGGCCGGCCGGAATCGTACGGGCCGGAAAGCGCGCGCGACCGGATCGTGGTGCTGGACTACGCGCAGGCGCGCCGGTGGCGTGACGCATTCGCGATGGGCGCCAAGGCCGTCATCTTTGTGGAGACGGGCGCCACGCCGCTGCAGGTCCGGCGGTTCGAATCGATCAGCTCGGACTTTCCCCGTTTCTATGTCACACAGGCCGACGCGGCGCGCTGCGGGCTCCTCGATTCGCCGAAGGAGGCGACGGTATTCGCGCGCTCGGCGTGGAGCCGGCGCACGGCCCGCAATGTCCTGGCCTGGATCCCAGGCACGGCGCCGGAGTTCTCGCTCAAGGCCGAGGAGGTCATGGTCTTCGCCGCGCAGCTGGACACGTTCGGCGAGGTCCCGTTCCTGGTGCGCGGGGCGCGCGGGGCGGCAAATTGCGCGGCGCTGCTCCAACTGGCCGAGACGCTGCACAAGCAGCCGCCGCGGCGCTCGGTTCTGCTCGCCTTCCTTGACGGGGAGGCGCGGTGCCTGGCCGGCTCCTGCGCGCTGTACTCGGCCATCGTGCGCAACGCGGGCTGGCAAACCTACCAGCGCACACACGCTCGGTTCATCGCGGAGCACGAAGACGAAGACGCGTTTCTGGCGCAGGTGCAGAGCGCGCTGCGCGGGGAACAGGCCTTCGCCCCGCGCACCACGTTCGAGCGGCGCGCCCTGGACCTGTTGCGGGAAGAGGCGCGGTATCAGACCGAAGACGTTCAGACCGCACTGCGCGCTCTGCGTCTGCGCACGGCGCAGGCCGCGGGCCAGACGGGCGATGCCGAGGCTGCCGGCCGGCAGCGCGCGCTGGAGGAGGAAGAGGCCGCCTGGCACGCGTTGCGGCGGGCCCTGTTCAAGAAGGTCGTCGTCCCCGAAGTCGAGCCGTGCCTGGCGAAGGTGCGCGAGTCGATCCATGCCGCCCTGACCGGCCGGCGCGAGGAGCTGGCCGTACTGATCGCGCACAGGCGCGTCTGCCGGCAGATCGGCGACCTGACCGCCGACAAAGCCATCGTGCTGCATCTGACGCTGGACCTGAGCGACCGCGGCCCGCGCTGGGGGACGGCCCACAACGAGAACGTGCTGCCGGGCGGCGAGTACAACAACGTGGGGTTCTACGTGGGCGTCTTCGCGGCGTTCTCCGATCTGGTCGCACGGCTGCGCGGCGAGGGCGGCGGCCTGCTGCAGTACATGGAACCGGAGACCGTCGTGCCGCCGGCCCACGTGGACGAGCCGCCGGAACAGCCCGTGTCGCCGCTGCAGCGCATCAAGGAATGGCTCCGGCTCGTCGAACCGGAGACGACGCGGGTTCAGATCGGGCCGCCCGTCTTCTTCCCGGCCGACATACTGCACGGCGGCCAGGTCGCGAGCCGGTTCGGCATCTACGGGCTGCGCCTGGCGACCTGCCACGACGCGCTCCCGTTCGCGGGTCATCCGCACGACGAGCCGGGCCGCATCGACATGGCGAAAATCGGCCTGTTCGCCGCCGACTGCATTCCGCTCATCCGGGCGGCAGCCTCGGACCCGGCCTTTTCCCTGCGGCCGAGGATCCGGCCGACGGCCTCGTTTCAGGAACCCGAATGGGGGCGCGGTCGACTGACGGGCAACCGTGTGACGATGCAGAACCCCAGCGGCGTGATGGGCGATCGGCCGGCGCGCGGCGCATTCCTGTGCCACGGCGGCGGCTCGAGCGTGCCGGGCTTCGATACGGCGGTGCGTTACGTAGCGGACCAGACCGGAATCTTCGCCACCGGTCCGCTGCCCAACCCGCGCGGTCTGGATTCCTGGTGTTGCGCGCTGTTCGATTCGGCCGGCCGAATGGACCACGTGAACAGCCGGATCCCTGAACTGAGCCAGGTCAAGCTGTTCCAGTGCGTGCACCACACGGTGACGGCGCTGGCCCCCCCGGACTTTGCGGAGGCCCAAACGCTGGTCCTCAATGCCGCCAGTGACGGGCTGTTTCGGAAGGAGGAGTTCTTTGCCCAGGAGACGGACGGCACCGTCACGTTCTTCGTCCCGCACGCGGCGCGGGGCGTGAAGCTGGTGAACCGGTTCGGCCTGGCCCTGCTGCAGGCGACGCCGGAGCAACCGGCCGGCGCCGGGCTTGCGGTGGGCGAGCCGTGGCGCACACCGGCCACCGAACGGCGTACGGCGGAGGACCTGTGCGCCCTGAACGAGCAACGGCTCGACGTGCTGCGCGCGCGCCGCGTGACGAACGATTCGCTCGACTGGCTCCAGGGCCTCGCGCGCTCCGCGCTGGAACGCGCCGAGGCGGCCGGCACGACCGCCGCCCGCCTGGCGGAACTCGGCATCTCGCGCCTGCTCAGCCGCCGCGTGTACGCGCCGCTGCTGGCCGCCATGAACGACCTGGTCAAGGCGGTCGTCATTCTGCTGCTGCTGACCATTCCGTTCGCCTATGCCCTGGAACGGCTGCTGATCGGCACGCCGCATATCTACCGGCAGATCGGCTGGTACGCGCTGTTCTTCTTTCTCACCTTCCTCGTCCTGTACAACGTGCACCCGGCCTTCGCGGTCGCCACGGAGCCGATCGTCATCTTCCTGGCATTCGTGATCGTGATTCTCTCCAGCATCGTCATCTTCATCCTGCTCGGCCGGTTCCAGTCGGAGATCAAGCGGGTCCAGGGTTTGGAAGCCACGGTGCATACCGCCGACGTCTCGCGGTTCAGCACGGTGATGGCGGCGGTGAGCATGGGCATCAGCACGATGCGGCGCCGGCCGATGCGGACGGTGTTCACGACGGTGACCGTTGTGCTGCTCACGTTCAGCATCCTGAGTTTCGCCAGTTTCGACGCGCAACAGGGCCTTCTGCGGCGCAGCGTCGGCGCGGCGCAGACGCGGCGCTGCCTCTTCGTGCACCACGCCCTGTGGCAGGCTGTGCCCGAACAGCTCGGCGACCTCGTGCGCCACATGGCGCGGGAGGCAGGCGTCGTGACCGAGCGGCGCTGGGTGGCGGCCCGCTCGGCGGCGGAGGCCGAAACGTTCAACCTGCTCATCGTGCGGCAGGACGGCTCGCGCACGGCGCAGGTCCGCGCGCTCGTGGGCCTGGCGAACGCCGACCTCGCCGGCCAACCCGCACTCAAGGCTTGCCTGCCCGCCACGCCCGGCGCGGAGCCGATCGGGCCGCATGCCGTTTTCCTGCCCCCGGCCCTGGCGGATGCGCTCGCCGTGCGCGAGGGCGAGCGCGTGCTGATCCGCGGCCGGCTGTTCACCTTCGCCGGCAAGTTGGACGTGGAAGGGCTGACCCGATTCCAGCAGATCGACGAGGCGCCGATCTTCCCCGTGGATTTCGGCGACGAGAGCCTCGCGATGGAACGGCGCCCACAGGGCACGACGACCGAGGCAGACCTGCGCGAGCAAGCAAACCTGCAGACGGACTCCGCCTTCCTGCCCTACTACAGCGCCAACCAGATCGCCGTCATCGACGAGGCCAACGCACGGGCGCTGGGCGGCAGCCTGGTCGCGCTCAGCGTGTATCCGGCCGAAAACGCGGATGTCGAGGCACTGGCCCAGCGCCTCGCGCGCGTCTCGCCGGCGCCGGTCTATGCCACGCTGAGCGACGGGATCTACCGGTTCTTCTTCACGACGCTGTTCGCGACCACGGGCGCGACGAATCTGATCATTCCCATCGTGCTGGGCGGGCTGATCGTCTTCGGCACGATGCTCGGTTCCGTGGCGGACCGGGAAAAGGAAATCTACTCGTTCAGCGCGCTCGGGCTCGCACCCGCGCACATCGGCATGCTGTTCTTCGCGGAGGCTTCCGTCTATGCCGTGCTGGGGGGGCTGGGCGGCTATATCCTGGCGCAGCTTGTCGGCCGGCTCACGGCGTGGCTCTCGGCCGTCGTCGGGATCAACGTGCCGGAGATGAACTATTCTTCGACCAACGCCATCTTCGCCATCCTCACCGTCATGGCGACCGTGCTGCTCAGCACCGTCTACCCGGCCCTGCGCGGTTCGCGCAGCGCGAACCCGGGCGTGGCCCGGGCCTGGGCTTTGCCCAAGCCCGACGGCGACAACTGGGAATTCGTGTTCCCGTTCACCGTAAGCGAATACGACATTACCGGCGTGATCAGTTTCATCCGCGAACACTTCGACAACTTCAGCGATTGCTCGCTCGGCCTTTTCCTGGCCGAGAACACCCGAATCCGGGCCGAAGGACGGTCCCTGCACCTGGAAAGCAAGTTGGCGCTGGCCCCGTTCGACCTGGGCGTGACCCAGACGTTCCTGCTGACCAGCCTCCCGAGCGAAATCGAAGGGGTCGACGAGGTGCGCGTGGTGCTCCGGCGGCTGAGCGGGACCCGTGGCGACTGGCAGCGGACGAACCGCCCGTTCATCAGCGATCTCAGGCGCCAGTTCCTGATCTGGCGCTCGCTGCCGGCGGAAACCATGGAGATGTACCGGCGCCGCACGCTCGAGGTGCTGGGCCGGCGGCGTAGAGAGGAAGGCGAATCGCGACATGCCCAGGACACGACAGGCTGACGCGGAGCTCGAAGAATTCCGCGCGATGATGGAGGTGCCCACCGCCTTCGAGGACGGGTTCAACATCCGGTCGCTCATGGGCGCCATCTTCGTCGGGCTGGTCATGGTGCCGGGCGCGATGTATATGAGCCTGCTGGCGGGCCAGGGCATCGGGTCCGCCGCGCAGTGGGTGACGGTCATCCTGTTCCTGGAAGCGGCGCGGCGCGCGCACCAGTCGCTGAGCCGGGCGGAACTGTACGTTCTGTTCTACCTGGCCTCGGCCGTGATGGCCGTTCCGTTCTCGGGCCTGCTGTGGAACCAGTTCCTCGTGCAAAGCAATGCCGCCAAGGCCGCGGGCATCGCCGAGCATCTCCCGCCCTGGTTCGCCCCGCAGGACCCGGAGATTCTGGAGCGGCGCACGTTCTTCCAGACGGCGTGGCTGATGCCGATCGGGCTGATCGTGTTCGGAGTCCTGGTGGGGCGGCTGAACCAGCTCATCCTGGGCTACGGGCTGTTCCATATCACCAGCGATATCGAGAAGCTGCCCTTCCCCATGGCGCCGGTCGGCGCGCAGGGCATCCTGGCGCTGGCGGAAGGAGCCGAGGAGACGGAGAGCAAGGAGACGGGCAAGTCCTGGCGCTGGCGCGTGTTCTCGATGGGGGCGGGAATCGGCATGCTGTTCGGCTTCTTCTATCTCGGCCTGCCCACGATTTCCGGCGCCTTCCTGAAGGAACCGCTGATGATGTTCCCCATCCCGTTCCTGGACTGGACCCGGCGGACGGGTTCGTTCCTGCCCGCCGTCGCCACGGGCCTGTCCTTCGACCTCGGACACGTGGTGTTCGGAATGGTCATGCCGTTCGGCGCGATGGTCGGCAGCTTCTTCGGGCTGCTGTTCACGTTCGCGCTCAACCCCATCCTCCAGCGCTGCGGCGCGCTGCCCGGCTGGGTGCTCGGCGACTCGACCATCGAAACCCTCTTCAAGAACCGGGTCGATTTCTACTTCAGTTTCTCGATGGGATTGGCCTTCGCCATCGCGGGGGCCGGCATCTTCCAGGTGGTCAGGCGTCTGCGGCAGCGCCGGCGCGAGGAAGACCGCACGGCCGCGAGCGCGGAGGCCCGCGCCGCCCGCAAGCGGGCCATGCAGGAACGGGGCGATATTCCCATGGTGTGGGTGGTGCTGGCCTACGTCCTGAGTACCGGCTCCTATATCCTCGTCTCCGGCTGGCTGCTCGACTGGCACGGGGGCGCGCTGATCATGTTCGCCGTCATCGGTTTTGGGTACGCCCCGATCATGACGTACGTCCGGGTCCGGCTCGAAGGCATGGTGGGGCAGACGGTGCACGTGCCCATGGTCATGGAAGCCGCCCGCATCCTCTGCGGCTACAGGGGTGCGGCCATCTGGTTCGTGCCGACACCGCAACCCGAGATCCAGACCTTCGCCGTGCAGTACCGTCAGGCGGAGCTGACGGGCACGAGTTTCAAGAGCATCTGGAAGGCCCAGATATTCCTGATGCCGATCATCCTGATCGGGTCGATCTTCTTCGCCAACTTCATCTGGGGGATGGGCCCGATCCCCTCGGCCCGCTTCCCGTACACGGAAGTGATGTGGGAATTCACGGCCAGGAACCAATGCATCATGTATTCCGCCACGATGGGCGGGTTCTCCCTCTTCGAGGAAGCGTTCAAGCCGGCGATCATCGCGATAGGCATGGCGGCCGGCATTCTGGGATTCGCCGTGTTCGGCTGCTTCTCGCTGCCGACCCTGTTCCTCTACGGCGCCGTGCGCGGCATGGACCAGACCCTGCCCCATACGGTCGTCCCGCAGTTCCTGGGCGCCCTGCTCGGCCATTTCTATTTCCGCAGACGGTTCGGGAAGCAATGGCGCCGCTATATCCCGGTGTTCGCCGCCGGGTTCAGTTGCGGCGCGGGCCTCATCACCATCCTGGGGGTCGGCTTCACGTTCCTGAAGAATGCCGTGATCCAGTTGCCGTTCTGATGGAGGCGATATGCCGACGAGTGAAGAGGTGATCGTCAGCGTGCGCGGCGTCAGCAAGCAGTACCGCATGCACGGCAACGCCGTCTACGCGCTGAAGGACATCCATCTGGATGTCTACGCCGGCGAATACCTGAGCGTGATGGGGCCGTCCGGCTCGGGCAAGTCGACGCTGTTCAACATGATCGGCGCGCTGGACAAACCCACGGCGGGCGAGGTGAGCATCAGCGGGGTGGACCTGGCCTCGCTGTCGAGCCTCGAACTCGCTTTCTTCCGGAACAACTACATCGGGTACGTCTTCCAGGCCTTCAACCTGATCCCGTCGCTGAGCGCGCTGCGCAACGTCGCGCTGCCCATCCTCTTCCGCGGCGTGCCGCCGCAGCAGGCGGAGGAAGAGGCGGCCCTGTTCCTGGAGGAAGTGGGGCTGGGCGAACGGCTCCGGCACCGGCCCGACGAGCTTTCGGGCGGCCAGCAGCAACGCGTGGCCATTGCCCGGGCGCTGGCCAACAACCCGCTCATCATTCTCGCCGACGAGCCCACCGGCAATCTCGACCTGCACACGGGCGAGCAGATCATCGCGCTGCTCGCCTCGCTCTGCGCCGGGAAAGGGGTCACCATCATCACCGCCACGCACGATCACAAGATGCTCGCCTCCAGCGACCGCGTCGTCTGGATCAGCGACGGAAGCATCGCCCGCGTCGAGAACCGGGAAGACCTCAACATCAAGGTGGGCAGCATCGACGGGTCGCAGACCCTATAGGCGGTTCGCCGCCGGCGAACCGCGATGCGCCACGATGACAAGCGTATCACGAAACCGGACGAATGGACGAAAGGAAGGATGGAAGCGTGGACGAATGCGGGCTGCGCCCGTCACCCACAGGTCGGAGGTCAGCGGCTCTTGCCCGCCTGACCTCTCACCTCTGATTTCCTGCTCTTCAGCGAAGACCCGCCCGGCTGCCCCAGCAACACTTTTGCATTCTTCCAGCCTTCCATTCTTCCAGCCTTCCACGTTTCCGCGCTCACGGTCCGCGGGCATGCGTCGGCGGCCGTTCGCCGCCCAGCTCCGCCTCCAGCACGCAGTCGCTGCTGGCGGGATCGGTCTGGTGCACTTCCACGGCAAGCACATTCACGCCGCGGACCAGCGCGTCCTTGTTCGGCGTCAGATCGATCGGTTCGCGCCGGCCCGCCTCGTGCGTTTCGGTCGCCGCCGTGCTCCACAGGACCGGACCGTCCGGCAGCAGGCGGCGCGCGACTTCCCGGCCGTTGAGGTAGGCGACAAACGCGTCGTCGTAGCTGATCGACAGCGTCAGCGTCGGCAGCCCGGCGGGTTCGGTTCCGAGCGCGAAGCGAGTGCGGAAGTAGACCGTGAGGTTCTTTGCCGAGACCTCCGTGTCCACGTAGTGTTCGCCGTAACCGAGCGGAGCCACGCCGAACGGCCAACGGCTGTCGTCGTGAGCCGGCAGCCGCCACGCCGTGCCGAGGTCGCGCCCGGAATCCTCATAGCGCCAGACGGCGGTGCGCGAGACCAGCGGGCCCGCATTGGGCGCGCCGATCGAACCGCCGCGCTGCCCGTTCGACCAATTCACGGGGTCGTTGCCGAACGCAAGCGGATCCTGCCGCTCGAGCGAGCCGCCGTCCCAGTCGGCATTCAGGGGCCAGAGCGAGCCGGCCTCGGCCTGCACGTGGTCGATCCATGCCAGGGACGGCGCGCCGCCGCGCGGCGCGGCGCCGGGCCGTTCGCAACACAGGCGGATGTCCACCTTGCGCTCACCGAGCTTCTGCACATAGGGCAGGCGACAGGGCCCCACAATCTGCAACTCGGCCGGCAGCGCGTACCGCGCGCGCGCCTCTGCCGGGTCCTCGGCCGAAACCAGAAGACGCTCGCCCGCGGCCAGGGTCACGCCCGGCGGGAACGTGTAGCCCGCACTCCCGATCAGCCGCCAGCCGCCCGCGGGGCCGCCGAGCGCAACGGCAGCCCCGCTCGTGTTGTACAGCTCCACCAGTTCCAAGGCCACCACGTCGGCCCGGTAGACGATCTCGTTGATGACGACGGGGCCCGAACGCGGCGGCCCGTTTGCCTGCCCCAGCGTCGCGTCCCGCATGGGCACGAAGAACACCTTCCCGTCCGAACGCGTGTGCCGGCCTACACTCACTCCGTCGGGCACGGCGTCGTACAGGGTACTGACCAGCACCTTCAGTACGCCGTCCTCCCACCGTGTCAGATAGAGTTCGCCGCCTTCCGCATGGAGCAGGGAACCCGCCCCGCCGCGCGCCTCGATACCCAGCCCGGCCTCGTCCAGCACAACGAACTGGCCCGGATCCGCCGTCACGCCATCGGGAATTCTGCCTTTTCGGTAGTCCGACGGGGAGTCCGACAGGCACCATCCGCCCAGGGCGACGGGCGTCTCGCCGGCGTTGAGCAACTCGATTGCGCCGCCGCTCGGCGCCGCCGGGCGCGGCAGGATCTCGCTGATCTGCATCTCCACATAAGGCCCGTCGTCCGCGCCGGGCGACCCGCCCAGCCAATTGCTGCGCCGCCAGTTGTAGGGGTCGTCCAAGTCCCCCTGCTCGTCCACCAGCACGAGCGAGAATCCGCCGCCGCCCGGCCCGCGCGGCCACGGCGCCTGGTCGTTATACCGCACCGAGGCGACGGTGCGCCTGAGCGGGTCCATCAACGTGATCCGCTCCCCGCCGCTGTCCAGCTTGCCGCCGTATTGCCCGAACGGGGTCACGCCCGGGTAACGCTTGCGGAAGGCCTCCGCATTCTTCACCAGGACCAGCCTCTGCCCCGGCGCCAGCCGCGTGCCGGACGGGAACGTGTAGTCGATCCCCTTGAACGTCATGTCCGACAGATCGCGCGTGGCGGTCGAGCCCACGTTCTTGATCTCGATGAACTCGCAGAGATAGCCCTCGATCGGGTCGTACATCAGCTCGGTGATCTTGATGAAGGCCGACGCCAGGTTCCCCTCGTCCCCGCGCTTGAGGTAGCACTGGTCGAAATGCCGCCGGGCCAAGCTTGCCTGAGAGCCCGTTGCGCGCTCGTCGGCCATCACCCGGCGGTAGATAGCCAGCGCGCCGTCGATGTCGCCCAGGAATTCCTCCATGTATAAGCCGCGCTGCAACCGCACGCCGACCGGCTCGAGCCCCGCCGCCCCCGCGCCAAGCAGCAGCCCGCAGGCCAGGATCAAGGCCTTTCGTACGTATTCGCGTCCATTTGCGTCCATTCGCGGTTTCCCCCACGCCTTCGCACCGCCGCTAGCTCGCCCGCTTCTTCCGCTCCCCGGCCGCCGCCTCCTCGGCGAGATCGAACAGATACCCGATCTCCCGCACCGTCTGAATGTAACGCGGTTTGCGGGGGTTGGCCTCGATCTTGCCGCGGAGCGTGGTCACGAACCGATCGATGCTGCGCGGGGTCACGTAGCAGCCATAGCCCCACACCCCGTTCAGGATCTGGTCGCGCGTCAGCGCCCGGTTCGGGTTCTTCAGGAAAAAATGAAGCAGATTGAACTCCTTCGGCGAGAGGTCGATTCGTTTCCCCTTGCAGCACAGGCGCCTGGCGCCGAGGTCCAGCTCGTAGTCGCCGAACCGGTACTGCACCGGCTCCGTCTGCGCCCGGCGCCGCAGCAGCACCTCGGAGCGCGCGAGCAGTTCTTTGATGCTGAACGGCTTGGTCACGTAGTCGTCTGCCCCAAGGCTGAGCCCGAGCACGATGTCCGACTCGTCGCTCTTGGCGGTCAACATGATGATGGGCATCTCCAGCCGCTCCTTGCGCACCAGCCGGCAGACCTCATACCCGTTGATCTTGGGCAACATCAGGTCCAGAATGATCAGGTCCGGCGCCCCGTTCACCGCGAGCTCCAGCCCGGCTTCTCCGTCCGATGCGGCCCGGACGCGGTAGCCGGCATACTCGAAGTTGTCCTTCAACCCGCGCAGCATGGTGGCGTCGTCTTCGATGATCAGTACCGTCTGCATGGCCCGCCCCCTTTCCAGACTGCCCGCACCGCCTTCAACGCCGCGGCAAGCCCACAACAAATGTCGAACCGCGGCCCGGCTCGCTCTCGACGGATATCCGGCCACCGTGCGCGTCGACGATGTACTTCACGATGCTGAGCCCGAGCCCGCATCCGCCGGCGCCGCGCGACAGCTTCTGGTCCACCTGATAGTAGCGATCGAAAATCCTTTTCAGCGCCCGCTTCGAAAGGCCGATCCCGTTGTCCTTCACCTCGAAACACACGGCGCCGTCCCGGCGGTACGCGCGCAACCACACGGCCTTGTCGTCAAAAGAGTACTTGCAGGCATTGTCGAGCAGGTTCACCAGCACGGCGACCATCGCCGCCGGGTCGGCCGAGACGGGAGGCAGATCGGCCGCGACCTCCGTCTCGAGCCGGCATCCGCTGCGCTCCAGGTTCATCCGCATCACGTCGACGCTCTCGCGCACGATTTCCGACGGATCCGCCGGTTCGAAACGAAACCTCAGCTTGCCCCGCTCGATCCGCGAGAAGGTGAGGAAGTTGTCGATCAGATTGCTCAGCCGCCGGTTCTCCAGCCCGACAAGCTCGAGATACTCTTCCGCCTGCCGCCGGTCGCGATAGTGGCCCTCCAGCAACGTGTCGATCAGCACGCGCATGGAGGCGAGCGGCGTCTTCAGCTCGTGCGACATCGTGGCAATAAAGTCGTTCTTCAGCCGGTTCAGCCGCATCTGCCGCGCCATCGCACGCGCCGCCAGCCATCCCGAGAGGAGAATGAGAACGACGGCCAACACCGCCGCCCGCAGGTAGAGCACCTTGTTCCGCCGGATCGCCTGCTCCAGACCGGCCGGGTCCCGCAGTGTGAGTTGCGCGTGCCAGCCGTTGAATGCGCCGCCGATCGGCCGCTGCACCAGCACCGCGGCGCCCGGCGCCGCGGTGCCAGACACGCACGTGCCCTGCTGATCGAGCAGGCAAAGATCGAACGCAGAACCCGCGTAGCGGGCATAGCCGCGTTCGAGTTCGCGGCGCAGGCCCGCCGCGCGGCGCACCAGAAGGACGCTGCGTTCCGGCTGCCGGAAATAGCGCCCGTAGAAATCGCCCGCCGCGCGGCCGAGCGCGCGCCAGGCGTCATCGCCCCAACGGTCAAAACGGTGGGAACGCGAATAGTCCTCCGCGATGACCAGAGAGAGTTCCTCCGCATCGGCCAGGGCGGCGATCCGCTCGACCTGCCGGGCCACGGATTCGCCAAACGGGCCGTGCGCCTTCACCAGCGCCAACACCTCCCACGCAAGGAAGAGGCGCTGATCCGAAGCCAGCAGCGCGCCGAGCCGCGCCGGCGCGGTGAACTCCGGCAGCAGTGCCTGCGCCTCCGGCTCGGCCGGAGCCCCCGCCTCCGCCGTAAGGGCCAGCACGCGCAGACGCGCGTTCAGCGCCAGCTGCGCCAGTTCGCGCGCGCTCGTCAGCGGGCCGTCCGGCACGGTCGCCGCGGAGACGACGTCCGAGGCCGCCCGAAAGGCCTGTACCGCCTCGGCGGCCTTCCCCTGCTTGAACAGGCACCGCCCCTCGCCGATCAGCCCCAGCATTCGCAGGTAAGGGTCGCGCTCAGCCACCACATGCGCGTACAGACCGAGCGCCGCCGCATAATCCTGCTTCGCAAATTCCAGATTCCAGATCGGCCGCAGCAACTCCGGCGGCTCGCGGTACTCACGCTTGCTCACTTGGTCCGGCACTACAAGCTTCGCATCCGCGTCGTAAACCAATGCTGCCTCGGCCAACTGCCCGGCCAGCACCTCGCGCCATACCGACAGAGCGGGCTGCACCGCCGACACGTCGGGAACGCGAAACGCGGCACTCCTGTTGACCCAAACGGCCATCCGTTCCAGACGCCGCGCGTGCGTCTGCACCAACTGCTGGCGAACCGCAAGCGCCTCATTGGCAACCGTGCGCTCCAGAAACCAGAAGACGGAGATCGAAGGGAATAGGACCACTGCCAGAAGCGCGAGGGCCATCGGCCATCGCTGCAGACCGCGGGAGGGAGATGTGCGCCTTATCCGCATCATTCCATCACCATCGTTCGACTTATCGGCGCCGGACGTCCATATGTGCCTGTTGCCTGCCGGTATCATAGCCGCCTGTATGTTACCATTTTGTTACGGTTTTGTTACAACACTATTTTTTCGGCGGCTGGCGCCGGGCCGGACGGGGCCGAATCCGCGCACAAGAACTCGCGTATTCCGGTATCCGGCCTTTGCGCATCAACCATCAACCATTAACCATTCCGATCCGCGGATTCCACTCCGCGGATCGGGCAATCCGTCCTTGACTTGCGGGGCATTCGCGCCGATCTTTTGGGTCACGCCAACAGGTTCTCGGTTCATGGAGGAAGCACGGAAGGGAGGCCGGAATGAGTCCTTCTAAGGATAAGGACGGGAACGCCCCGAGCCTGCTGCGTATCTGCAAAGACAACCCGCGCTATTTTGCGGATGATACCGGCAAGGCGATCTACCTGACGGGCTCTCACACGTGGGGCAACTTCAAGGACACGGGCAAATCGGATCCCCCGCCCGAATTCGACTACGACGCCTACCTGGACTTTCTGGAGCAGCGCAGCCACAACTTCATTCGGCTGTGGACCTGGGAACTCTCGCAGTACATCTATCACCGCGGCACGATGACCTACGCCGTTCCGTTCCCGTGGAAACGAACGGGGCCGGGCACGGCGCGCGACGGCAAACCCAAATTCGACCTGCGGAAATTCGACCCGGCCTATTTCGATCGGCTGCGCGACCGGGTCGTTCGCGCGGGCGCGCGCGGGATGTACGTCTCGGTCATGCTCTTTGAAGGGCACGGCCTGCACGGCTCTCTGCGGCCCTGGTGCTGGGAGGCGCACCCGTTCCACGCGGAGAACAACATCAACGGGATCGACGGCGACGCCGACGGCGACGGCTACGGGCTGGAAACGCACATGCTGAAGATTCCGGCCGTCACGGCCCTTCAGGAAGCCTACGTCTGCCGGGTGATCGACACGCTGAACGACCTGGACAATCTGCTGTACGAGATTGCGAACGAGAGCGGCGGCTGGTCGGTCCCGTGGCAGTATCACCTGATCAAGGTCATACACGAGCATGAGGGCCGCAAGCCCAAGCAGCATCCCGTCGGCATGACGTTCCCGTGGGCGCGGGACAACCGGGCGACTCACGAGGACCTGCTGAAGAGCGACGCGGAATGGATCTCGCCGTTCCATACGGAAGGCTACCGCGACAATCCGCCCGCCGGCGACGGCAGCAAGGTGGTGATCTCCGATACGGACCATCTGTGGGGCATCCCGAAAGACGATCAGATCGGGGACGCCATCAACTGGGTCTGGAAGAGCCTGTGCCGGGGGCTGAACCCGATCTTCATGGACCCGTACCGCCCGCCCGAGGGCAGCGGCGACGAGCTGCAGCCGAAGATCACGTGGACGGAGTACGGGCTCGGCGAACCGACGATCGACATGAAATGGGAGCGGGTGCGCTGGAACATGGGCCATTCGCGCAAATACGCCCAGCGCATGGACCTGACGGCCAGCGCGCCGCACAGCGAGCTGGCCTCCACCGGCTTCTGCCTCGCCGTGCCGCCAACGGAGTATCTCGTCTACCTGCCCGACGGCGGCGAGGTCAGCGTGGATCTCGGGGCGGCCAAGGGTAAGCTGGCCGTGGAATGGTTCAACCCCTCCACCGACGAAGCCACCGAGGGCGACCCCGTCGAAGGCGGCGACCGCGTGGAACTCACGGCCCCATTCCAGGGGCACGCCGTGCTGTACATCTCCGCAAAGAACCGATAACCCGGCCGGAAGCGTGGAAGACAGGCAGGGCCGGCCTCCATGCCGGCCGCGGGCCTTTTCGGCAGGCTCAAGGCCGGATTCCACGCTTCCAGCCCGCGGCTCACTGGCCCGGCGCCCATTCCCCCTTCGCCACAGCCGGCACGAAAGCGTCAAGCCCGTCGGGCGGGAACGGCACGGTCCGCTTCTGCTCGGCGGCCATGTAGCAGGCCATGAGTTCCTGCACGACCTCGAACCCCTCCGCCCACGTTTCCGCGGGCATCTCGCCGGCCAGGAATTTGCCGACCACGTACCGGTTCTCGCCCTCGTAGCCGTAGTAGGCCGATTCGGTCGGGACGACGGGATTCAGGCCCTGCTCGGCGTTCTGCTTCTCGACGATGTCCTCGCCGGCGGTCCCCTTCACCTCGCGGCTGAAGTACACTTTGAGGTCCGAATCGAGCGAATTGACGGACATCGAGTATTCGGGGCCGAGCACCTCGAACGTCAGGCGCAGGCCGGTTCCCACGTAGCTCCAGGACGTGCTCGCTTCGAGGATCAGTTCGTTGCCGGCCTCGTCTTGGAAGGTGAGCACGCCGCGCGCGAAGTCTTCGGCGGGCGTCTTGGCGTAGTCGATCCCGTGCATCCGGCTCTTGAGCCGCTTGGCGTATTCCGGCCGCGTCCATTTCAAAGCGGCGATCTGCGCGCTGACGTGTTTGAGCGTGACCGAGTGGCGGGGCTTCTGCGGATCGGTCAGCAGCCACCGGCCGGATTCCACGCAGTGGCAGAGCATGTCGTTCAAGACGCCGCCGCCCTGCCGCGCGCCGTCCCAGAACCAGGGGTTATGCGGGCCGGAATGCTCTTCCGCGGTGCGGGCGAGGTAGGGGCGGCCGGAGATCGCGGCGCCGCGCCGCCAGAGGATCTCCCGGCCCCGCACGACGGAGGGCGCAAAGAGCTGGTTCTCCATGTACGCGTGGGGAATGCCCGATTGCTGCGCCAGGTCCAGCATCTGGCGCGCTTCCGCCACGTTGCGGGCCAGCGGCTTCTCACACGCGACGCCCTTCAGTTCCGCCTTGCCCTCGGCGAGCCGTGCAAAAATCTCCTGCGCATGCGCCACCCGCATGTAGTTGGGGCCGACGATCCAGATCGCATCGATCTGCGGCGCCGACACCATCTGCGCCAGAGACTCGAATGCCCGGCACCGCTGCGCGCCGAACCCGCCCACCCCGAGATCGACGGCCAACCGCGCGGCGCTCTCGGCATGCTCGCGCGTCGGGCTCCAGATCCCGAGAATGTCCGCATCACGCACCGCAACGAAGCTCTGGATATGAAAGCGGGTCATGAACCCGCTGCCGATAATGCCGATCCCCAACCGCTTCCTCGCCGCCATCATCTTCTCCTTTCAAGAAGCACTCCTCGTAATCGTTCTCGCCATCAACGCGTGTGTCGAAAAAGCGCCGTCCGGTGCCCCCGGACGGCTCGCGAGGACCCGCCTTCGCGCGGCGCTTCGGCGGGCAGGCTGTTCGCCCTCCATCTTGTGCGACATATCGTATGCCTGGAGGGCGAGCGTCTCGCGAGCCGTCTTTTTCGACAGGCTCAACGCTCGCCATCCCATGCCGCACGCCGGTCTTCATCTCCCCGCATCCGGCATCCGGTATCCTGAACCCGAGCTCGGCATCGGCTCACGGTTCCGGCTCGCCCTGCTCGTATGCCAGCGCCACGTCCATGAGCAGCAGGTTGCCGGCCGGATCGGCGCGGTGCACCTCGACGGCGAGCAGATTGTCTCCTTCAGCCAGTTGCCCCGCGTGGGCCGTGAGATCGAGCTCTTCGAGTGCGCTACCCTTCTTTCTGACCGCCTTTGTCTCGTAGGCGATCGCACCCGGCGGCATCCCCTGGCGGAGCAGTTCCGTGCCGTTGAGATAAGCCACGTATCCGTCCGTACAGTTGGCGATCAGCGTCAGCTTGCGAATGCGCGCGGGGGCGCAGGGCAGCCGGAACCGCGTTCGGAAACAGGTTGTTATGAACTTGTGCGCCTCGTCGCCACCGGAGGTGACGGTGGTGTGCACCAGGTTGGTGTCGCCATAGCCGAACGTCGCGTTGCCCAGCCCCCATAGCCCGTCGCGGAACGCCGGCGTGCGCCATGCCCCGTCGACACCGGCGCCCTTGTCGAAATAGCGCCAAGCGGCCCGCTGCGGCACGAGGGCGCCGCCGTTCGGGGCGCCGGGCGTACCGCCCGCGGTGCCGGTACCCCAGTTGATCGGGTCGTTCCCGTATTCGCCCGCCGCGCGCCGCTCGAGCGAAGGGCCGTGCCCGTCCGCCATCGCCGGCCACGGCGCGCTGTCGGCGTAGTCGACCCGGTCGACCGCGTAGTACGGCACGAACCCGTCTTCGGCTTCCGGCTCATCGGGCGCCATCAGCGTGATGCGTTCGCGGCCGTTGTTGAGCTGCCCGGAATACGGGCCCAGAACGGGGATCGGGTCCGGTATCTTGCGCTTCGCCCGGAAGTCGGTCGGCTCCATCCCCGCCACGACGAGGTAGCCGCGCGGCGCCAGCGTCGTCCCGGGCGGGAACGAGTAGCTCACCGCGTTGGTCAGCCGCCACGTGTTGAACGGGTAATGCGGATCGTGGAGGGGGACCTCCGCATCGGTGATATTGTGCAGCTCGATGAATTCGTCGCCGTCGCCCGGTGCGGGGTTGTACATGATCTCGTGAATCACGACCGGGCCCACGCGCGGCGCGCTGTTCGCCGCACCGAGTCCCGTACGGAAGTCGGCCACGGTCGAAGGCGCGTCCACGCCGAAGGTGTGCTGTTGCAGGGCGGGGAAATCGACGACACCGTCGCTGCGCACGTACCGGCCGAACGACACGCCGCGGGGCGACGCCCCGAACCGCGCGGCGGTTTTGTAACCGGTCGGCATCCCGTTGCGGTCCGCCGCCGTCAGCCAGACCGTGTCGCCGTGCGAGTTGACGGCGAAGCAGGACGGGTTCTTCGCATCGGCATTGAACTCCACTTCGTAGTAGCACATGTAGGCGCCCGGCTCCAGGACCATGCCTTCCATGATCGGGAACTTCATCAGCACGGACCCGTCGTCGCTGAGATACCAGCCGCCGATGTCGACGGGCGCGGCGCCGGCATTGTACAGCTCAATCGCGTCCTCGATCGGCGGATCGGAATGGGCAAGCACCTCGTTGATCACGATGTGCGGGTGCGGCCCGTCGTCCGCCCACGGGGAGCCGCCGGCCTTGTTGCTCGCACTCCAGCAGCGCGCGTTGTTCGGGTCGCCACCCGGATCGTCGAGCACCAGCGAATACCCGCTGCCGTCCGCCGATTCCGGCCACGGCAGCTTGTCGTCGTAGTCCGCCGATTCCACCACCTGCCCCATGCAGTCCGACAGGGTAATCGTTTCGCCCTTGTCCGAAAGGCTGCCGTCATAGACCGCGTCCGGGCCCCGCCCGTAGCGCAGCGTGAACGCCTTCGCGTTCTTCGCGACGACAAGAAACGAGCCGGGCCCCATCGTAGTACCGGCCGGGAACGTGCACGCGACGCCCTGCGTGAACCGCATCTCCGAAAGCACCATGGGGGTCGCGCCCGTGTTCTTCAGCTCGATGAACTCGAAATCGCTGCCGTCGGGCGGGTGGTACATGATCTCGGTGATGCGCAGATGGTCATAGTGCGCAATGCTCGCCACCGGCTGTTCGGCCGGCGGGGCCTCCTCCATATCCTCCGGCGGCTGGCCCGCCGCGCCCAGTCCGCACAGCCACATGCACAGCACCGCCCGCAACCCGGTCAGCCCCTCTTTTCTCATGTTTGCCCGGCCCTCCCGTCCCGTCAGACAGTTCGAATGAATCTCAGAGAATCTCGGCTCCCGAGCATACCATCCCGGCCCGATTTCTTCTACCTCGACTTTTGGCGCCTTGCGCAGCCGTCCGTGCAAACGCGTTGTGCGGACGAGAGGCGGATTGTGGGGCCGCCCGGCCCGGTGCCGGAGGCCCCGGAACGAACGGCGTCACGACAACGCAGAGGCTCTGCCCGCCTTCCGGAACGCGCGCGGCGAAACGCCGGCCAGTTTCTTGAAGGTCTTCGAGAAAAAGTATTCGTCTTCGAACCCGGTCCGCCAGGCGATTTCCTTGGAGAGCAGACTGGTGCTGAGCAGAAGATTCCGGGCGGCGTCGATCCGGAGCCGCTGCTGGTAGGAAATGGGCGACAGCCCGAATCGCGCCTTGAACGCGCGTGTGAAATAGCCGACGGAAAGCCCGGCCCCGTCCGCAAGTTCCTTCACCGCCAGCCGCGCACGGTACCGGCGTTCGATCTCTGCCCGCGCCCGATCCAGCGGCGAGCGGCCCGGCTCGTCACCCGGCCTCCCGGTCGAGAACACCTCCTCGATGAGAAACCCGAATATGGCCGTCATCGTCCGGAAGATGGGGAACCAGACAAGACGTTCCGCCGGCGCCGTCAACCCCGTCATGAGCGCATCGAACAATGCGCACAGACGTTGAAACGGACCCTCCTCCAACTGCAACGGAAATACGGGAGAAGACAGCACCATGGCCGCGTACATCGACAACAGATCCCCGAAAGAAAGCCTGAGAGGGCCCTCGCGATGCTCCAGCGCGAAGGTCACCTCCCTGTACGTGACCACGCCCGGCGCGCAACGGCTGAAACTGTGCGGCTGCCCCGGCGCGGTCAGAACCAGAGACCGGCGCCGCAGCGCACGCCGCTCGCCGCCAAGCAGCAACTGGTTCTCGCCTTCGGTGTAGAGCACAATATGGTAGACGTCGTGACGGTGTTCCCGTGGCCGATGCACCGCCGGCTCCTCGCCGGCACGCGGATGCGTCTCCTGTCCCGCGTGCAGGACCGACAGCTGGTACACGCGGCCATCCTGATGCACCTGCAGCAGTTGCGGCAGCTTCTCCGCCCGCCCCGTACGTATGTATTCCGGCATCGAGTCATGATCATACAAATTAATGTCTCAATCAACCATTTTATCCGGCAATTTAGAGCATTATAGTACATGTATAGCCTGCTGACAGATTGAGGAGCGCGCTGAACATGGGCTCGTGACTTCGCTTGTGCATACGGGCTACGTGCACAGGCTCACAAGTCCGCCACGTGTTCCGGGGAGCGGCTCGTCGGGAGCCTCGCGCTCCATCTGCACGCAGAAGGGCCAATGGAGCAGGGCGGCGTTCTCCGAACGCCAGCCCAGGCTCCGTAGGGCGGTTGTCGCGAATCAGCGCCTGCGTGATTGAAGCCGCAAGTTTTGTGGAGAGGAGGATGCCGTGAGCGTTGCCGTGCTGTCGTCGAAACAGGAAACGCCCGCCCTGATCCTGCGGGATCTGAAGGACAGCCATGGGTTGGCGAGGGTGGATCTGGGCCGATTCTGGGACGATCAACGCCGGGCGCGATCCGATCCGTTCGGCGCGGACATTCCGCAGGTGCCGCTTGGCGTGATGATGGGCTCAGCCGCGGTGTATGACGAGCTGGATGTTGCCGAAGACGAATGGCGCTACCGTCACGACGAACAGTGGCGGCTTGAGTTGAACAGAGCGTACAACGACAAGGCCGAAGCGCTCGTGGGGCGCCGCCTGTTGGACGAGCGCCCGGCCGATCCGTCGAAACGGCAGCCGGCGGTCAAGCAGTTGCACGACGTATTCGAGGCCAGGAACGTGTGGCATTCCGGCTGCTGGTGGCTGCAGCAGGCGGCGGGCACGCCGGACGAACTCGAGGCGCTGCTGGACAGAGTGGCGGCGCGCGACATTCGCCGCTTCATTCTGCCCGGGAACTGGGAAGAGGAGAAAGCGCGGATGGCGCGCGAGGGCATCCGGCTGCCGCGCTACCGCGGGCAGCGCGGCCCGGTAACGTTTGCCATGTCCGTCTACGGCGTGGAGAACCTGATCTTCCTCATTCTGGACCGGCCGGAACTGGCCGCGCGCTTTCGCGACGCGATCCTGGCCGCGATGCTGGAGATTGCCCGCGTGCTCGACGAGGAGGCCGGCTACACGCCCGAGACAGCGCCGCGCGGGTTCTCGTTCTGCGACGACAACTCCGCCCTGCTTACCCCCCAGATGTACGAGTTCTTCGGCTACCCCATCCTGAAAGGCATCTGGGACCGCTACAGCCCGGACCCGGGCGACTCGCGGTATCAACACTCCGATTCCGCCATGGGCCATCTGCTGCCCGTGCTCGGGCGCCTGAATCTGACCGGCACGAATTTCGGCCCGACGCTCACCGTTGCCGAAATCCGCGAGCACCTGCCCCGCGCGGTCATCCACGGGCAACTGGCGCCGTTCACGTTCAGCCGAAACGAAGAAGAGAAGATCGTTGCCGAGTTCCTGCGCGACTTCGAAATGGCGCAAGAGACGCGCGGCCTGGTCTTCGCCACGGCCGGCTCCGTCAACAACGGCTCGCGGCTGACCGGCATGCGCCTGATCATGTCGCTCATCCAGCACCACGGCCGGTACGACCCATAACCGCACACCATGCCGCAGGGCGCGAAGACTGAGGCGAGCAAGACTGAGGCGAGGAAGGATGGGGGAGTGGAAGGATGGAAGGTTTGTGGCTCACGTGATGGACTGATCCCTCCCCACTCTTCCACTCCCCCACTCCCCCACCCTTCCATTCTTCCACCCTTCCACCCTTCCATTCTTCCATTCTTCCATTCTTTGTGCTATCACTCGTCCATTCTCACCCCATGAAAGACATCGGTCCAATCATCGATTCGATTCTGCCGTCGCTGGTCGAGCTGCGGCGCGGATTGCATGCGCACCCGGAATGGCGGTTCCAGGAGCACGAGACGGCGGCGCGGGTCCGGGCCGCGCTGCAGGCGTTGCCCGGGCTGGAGCTTGAGACGGGAGTGGGCGGCACGACAGGCATGACGGCCGTGCTGGGCCGGAATCGGCCGGGTCCGTGCGTGGCCCTGCGGGCTGACATGGACGCGCTGCCGATCGAGGAGCAGACGGGCAAACCGTACGCCTCGGCGAATGCCGGTTACATGCACGCCTGCGGGCACGACGGGCACATGGCATGCCTGGTAGGCGCCGCAACGGTCCTCACGCAGATAGCGGAGGAGCTCGAAGGCCCGGTGAAGTTCATCTTCCAGCCCGCCGAAGAGGGCGGCGCGGGCGCCCTGCGCCTCTGCGAGGCAGGCGTGCTTGACAATCCGCCCGTGGCCGCGCTGTTCGCCCTGCACGCCTGGCCGTCGCTCGACGTGGGCCATGTCGGCACCCGGCCGGGCCCGGCCCTGGCCAGCACGAATTCGATCGACATCGTCATTCGCGGCAAAGGTTCGCACGCCGCCTCCCCGCAGCGGGCGATCGATCCCATCCTCATCGGCGCGCACGTGGTCACCGCGCTTCAGTCGGTCGTGTCGCGCACGACCCACCCCACGGATTCGGTCGTCGTGACGATCGGCGCGTTCCATGCGGGGACCGCGCGGAACATCATTCCCGAGACGGCGGAACTGCACGGCACCATTCGGGCGCTCACCCGCAAGACGCGGCGCCAGAGCGTCGAGCGGGTCCGGCAGATCGCGACCCTGACCGCCGAAGCCTACGGCGGCCGGGCGGAAGTGGATATTCGCGACGGATATCCCGTCCTGGTGAATGACCCAGGCCTGGCGGCGTTTTTCACGGAGACGGCGCGCGCGCTTCTTGGGGCCGGCGCCGTCGAGCCCGATATGCCGCCAAGCCTGGGCGGCGAGGACCTCGCCTATTACGCACAGCGTGTGCCGGCTCTGTTCTGGCGGCTGGGGGTCCGGCCGCCGGGCGCCAAGGACTGCCCTACCCTGCACAACCCCAGCTTCGATTTCAACGACGCAGCCATCCCCACCGGCGTCCGGCTCCATTGCGAACTCGTGAGACGGTTCGGTAAAGACACGGACGAACACGGACGAACACGGACAAACACGGACCATCAACCGCCGGCTGCTGATCACGGCTGACGCCGCGCCTGCACCGATTCGCCCGGTACGAACACCGGCCGGACAGCCTGGACGATGGGGGCCGGTTCGCGCAGTGCCTTCAGCAGCAGGCGCGTGGCTTCCCGGTAGGCCTTGCCCACCGAAACATCGATCGTGGCCAGCTTGAAGGGCAGAGTGGAGATGAAGGGCAGATTGTCGTAGGCGATGAGCGAGACGTCCCGCGGGACCCGGATAGCGGCCTCGGCAAAAGCCTGTACGACCCCAACGCAGGTCAGATCGTTCACGACGAACACGCAGTCGATCTGCCCAGCCTTGATATCGGGAACGAGCCGCCTGCCCGACTGATACCCGCCCTGAATGCCCAGTTCGCCGTCGATCAGCTTCACCGGCACGCCGTCGAACCCCTGCCGGAACCCGTCCCAGCGCTGCCGGCAGGTTCGAATGTGCTCCACGCG
The DNA here is from genome assembly GCA_016929905.1 of Kiritimatiellia bacterium. Classification (GTDB taxonomy): domain Bacteria; phylum Verrucomicrobiota; class Kiritimatiellia; order JAFGHX01; family JAFGHX01; genus JAFGHX01. The sequence continues at coordinate 24,528 of JAFGHX010000022.1, read as the reverse complement.
CCCCGTGATGTGGGCCGGGCGCCGGTGGCCGGTCATTCGGAACTGCTCCGCCGCCAGCCCGCCGCCGTGAATTTCATCGATGAAACAGCGGTTGAACCCGTCCAGATGGTCGGTATGGAAACAGCAGACGTACGGCAAGCCCAGCCGCCGGACGGCGCGGGCCGCGGCGGCATCGCCCATCTCGTGACAGATAACCGCGTCGCACAGGTTCCGCTCCCGGATGCGCGCGATGTCGCGCAAGGAAGCGTACGAATAGAGACTGATCTGATACGTCGTCTCGTCGACAATCGATTTGACGGCCCTGAGAATGTCGGCGTAGAACCAGGCGTAGAAGCGCGCCTCCCCGCTCAGGGAGCCCGGCTTCCGTTCCAGAAACAGGATGACGCCCGTCCCCTTGCGCCGCAGGGCGCTGGCGCTCTTGTTCGGCGAGTAGCCCACCTTCCCCGCGGCGGCCAGTACGCGCCGGACCTTGTCCTTCGACACAACCTCCGGCCGGTTGTACACACGCGAAACCGTCGCCGGGCTCACCCCGGCCAGCCGCGCGATGTCGTTTCGTGTGTGGGTCATCTGCAAACTTGCTCGAGAACTTACTCGAGAACTCACTCGAGAACTTACTCGTGAACCTGCTCGCAAACTTACTCGCGAACCTACTCGAGCAAGCATGCCCGCCGAAGCTATCTGAGCGAAGGCGGGTTCCCGAGTACGTTCTCGAGCAAGATTGAGAGCGCGCGCTCCCTCACGTATTCCGCTCGAGCCAGCGGCACGTCTCTTCGACGTCCTCGCGGGTCTTGGCGCCGATGCAGTACACGACGCCTTCCGGCCTGAGTTCCTTGTGCAAGCGCTTGAGGGTCTCTCCGTTCACGCCGTATATCTGCAGCCCTTTGCCCGCCTGCTGGCACTTGCGCAGCACGTCGATCCATTCGTGCATGGGCGCCTGGCCCGCGCCCGACACCCACTGGATCACGTCGATCCCCTCGATGGCCAGGATATCGTCGAGATGCGGCAACGCGCCGGGCCCGTCCAGGTGATAGACGCAATGGTCCAGGAACGACGCCTCCTCGTCAAGGGCGGGGATGATGAAGCGGCGCGCCATTTCGGGGCTGACCATGCAGATGAAGTCACACTGGATCGTGGCGAACTTGCCCTCGCACCAGAACGGCGTCCAGCCCACCGAGCCGGTCTCGCCGTTCATCGCGCCGGCTTCGTAGATGGCGTCGTACACGGGCTGGAACAGGGCGCGGACCTGCCGCATCGCCTGCTCCACCAGGTCCGGGCAGTCGTACAGGTCCATGCAGAGCCGCTCCGGCCCGCGCAGGGCGCTGAGCGCGTCGGCGTTGGAGTGCAGATCGCACATGCCGACCAGGTACCGGCCCCGGCCGTGCCGCGCCAGAACGGACGCATACTCCATGACCCCTTTCCAGACGGGGCTGTCCCTGTCCAGTTCGATCGGCAGGAAATCCTCCCACCGCTCGACGACCGGTTCCACCCACGTCGTGTTGGGCGAGGCCTCCGAGAACTTGAGGCTTGTGCCGCAAAACGCCGCGAACTGGTCCGGCCCATGGTCCGGGTCAAAGAACGGAATCGATTCCGCCAGAAACTCCGTGCCCTCCACCCACGCGTCGAGCGCCTCGAGCTGCGCATCGAAATTGCGGGTGAGCGCGTTGTAATATTTCAGGTTGCGCGTGCCCTTTCTGGCGCCATTCTTCGCCACCGAGGCCACGACTGGCGGGCGTTTGAGCACGTCGCCCGCCCAGTAGGCCGCCCACATCTCACGCACCCTGTCGAAATCCGGTTTCGTCGTCAACTGCATCGCGGCTCCTCCTCCGGAATGAACACGTGTTCATTATAGCGTGGGAGAGAGCGGTTGACAAGGGGGAAAACTCTGTTTGCGTTGACGATTCGGCAAGGCGCTAGCGCGCGGCCGGCCAAGCCGCCCCGGTGCCGGGCGCGCTCGCCTGTTCCCCGCGCCGAAGGCGTCTATTTTTCCTCCGCCGCGGGGGAAAAATGGGGGTTCAGGCGCACGAGCAGCGCCTCGACGGCATGGGCGTCCTGGAAGTCCACACCCTGGTTGACCGCGGTGGTGAAGAACGCGTGCAGGCCGATCTCTTCGACCGGTTTGCGGTAGCGGCCGAGCGGCGACTTGCCGCTGAACCGTTCGACCCGCTCGCACACTTCGCGGATCTCCGCGTCGTTCTCGAGCGACCACGCCCCGGCCTTCATGAGCTGGTAGAGATTTTCCTCGAGCTGCTCGCGCGCGGCGACCAGATAGCGGCTGGTCACCTCCATCATCCGCATTTCCTGCGCGTCGCGCGCGCGCAGTCTGTTCGCCTGGACGCGCAGCATGAGGCTGATGATGACGAGCCAAAGCAGCGTGAACACGACGAAGAAGATCGTGACATACCCGATTTCCACCAACACATCCGTTGTTCCGCTCAGCATGATGCGGCTCCTCTCCTGTTTCCGTCCTCACTCCCGCTGAAAGGCCAGTTCCACGATCGCGCGGATGAGCTTGTTGTAGTCATACCCGCCCTTGGCGGCCGACTCGGCGAACTCGTCGCCGAGCGCCAGTTCCGGGTTGGCGTTGGCTTCCAGGATATACACGTCATTGTCGGGCGTCAGCCGAAAATCGAACCGCGCGTAGGCGTCGAGGCTCAACGCCCGGTACGCGCGTTTGCAGGTATGCATGATTTTGCGGGTGACCTCCTCGCTGAGCCCGGGGGCGAACACGTTCTTGATCCCCCACTTCTCCCGGTATTTCTGATCCCACTTCGCCTTGTAGGTGGCGAGTCTGGGCTCATCCTCGGGCACCTGCGTGAACGTCATCTCGCGCAGCGGAAAGGCATGCAGCCGCCGATAGCCGAGAATGCTCGCATACAGTTCACGGCCCGCGACATACTCCTCGGCGATGGCATCCCGCTCGAGGTGCTCGTGAATGAACTCGACGCGCTCGCGGAAATGCTTCTCGTCTTCGACGAACGAGGCCTGCGCGATCCCGGTCGACGCTTCCTCGTTGAGCGGCTTGACGATCAGCGGCAGGCGCAGTTTCTTCGGCAGCCGCACCCGTCTTCCCCGTCGAAAGACCTCGAACTGGGGGACCTTGACCCGGTGGTAGTTGAGGATCTTCTTGGTCAGCGCCTTGTTGTTGCAGATCATCATGCCGAACGGGCTGCACCCGGTATAGGGCACGTCGCACAGTTCGAGCACGAAGGCGATGTTCTTGTCCAGCCGCGGCGTGCCGAGGAAGACCTCCGTCAGGTTGAACACGACGTCCGGCCTGTGCTCCTTCACCTCGCGGAACAGAATCGTGATGTCGTCCCAGACGCCCAGCATCCGGACTTCGTGCCCTTCCTCGCGCAGCGTCTGGATGACGGCCGCCTCGGTGAACCAGTCCTCGGTCTTGAGCTGCTCGGTGTAGTCCTGGTTCTCCGGCGGCGGGCCGGCGCTGTCGAACAGGACAAGGACCTTCAGCTTCTTCATGACTCCTTCCTGAACCCCCCGGTATAGAGGTAGTTCATGGTCAGGGCCGTGACATAGGCCGTGAGTTTCAGCACGTCGTCGGTCTCGTGCGCGCTGGAGTACAGGGCCAGTTCCCGGCTGCGTTCGATCAGGTCCTTGAGCAGCCCGTCGATGATGTACTTCTTCTCCCGCGTGGCGGCAGCGACCTGGTCGCAGATCCGCTTGCGGTACCGCCGGATCAACTGGTAGGCCCTCCGCTTCGGGTCGGCCGACTCGGCCTGGAATATGCGGTTCAGGTGCCGGTCGTGGAAGTCCGGGTAGTACTCGGCGTAGAATTCCTGCTTCTGCCGGTAATGCTTGCGCAGGGTGGTCCGCATGCGCGTGACGTCCCAGTGCGGCTTGCCCTCGGGTTTCAGGGGCGGCTTGGCGGCGATTTTCGCCATCAGTTCATCGACGTATTCGAGCTTGTCGAGCGCCTTCCAGCCCTTGTAGCGCTTGCGCCAGCGCGATTTCGGGTTGAGCCACACGGCGAACGTCTCGGCGAAATCCTCGTCTGGGTGATACTGGGCGTAAAACTCGTCGAGATGCCGCACGTACCGCTTGCTGTATGGCCGGTACTTGTACCGTTCCGGGTATTCCTCGGAGAAGGAACCGAACAGCTCCTTCCACTTCTTGCGGCGGTGCAGCAGGTAGGCGTAGTTCAGGGCATGGCCGGTCTCGTGGCGGAGCAGCCGCATGCACCAGGCCTCGTCGCCGCCCTCGACCTCGAGCATCCGCTTCCGCTCCAGGCTCTTCAGGCGCGGATGCGCCAGGTAGAAGGCGATCCCCACGATCGGCTCGCCGTCGGGGCACAGCCATTCGTCGGCCAGGTAGCAGGGCGGGTGGAACCGGATCCCCTTCTCGTCCAGCTCGCGGTACAGTTCCGCGATGCACTTCTCCACCCAGGACCCCTCGATCCGCAGGTTCAGTTCGCAGAACCGCAGCGCGAGCAGCTCCTCATCGCTCAGTTTCGACAGGTCCCTCTCTTCCGCTTCCATGCGCGCATGGTAGCATACCGGCCCGGAAATTCAAACCCCGTTCGGCCGCGCCCTCGGCGCGGCCGAACGGGGTTTGAATGGAGCCAGCTGTCGGATTCGAACCGACGACCTGGTGATTACAAATCACCTGCTCTGACCAACTGAGCTAAGCTGGCCCGGATGAGAAGCGACGGGATTGTAGCAGGTGCGGCGCCGGGAAAGAAGCAAGAAATCGTTCGACCTTCCGCTGATCTGTCGCCCGAACCGCCGGCGTTCGAGTGCCGGGCCGAATGGGCCCGGCCGGTCATTTGACGCGCGGCAGATCGAAGGTCAAGTTCAAGCGTTCGTCGGCTATGCCCTCGCGGTCCGGGTATCCGACGCGGTGGCGCCATCGGTAGTAGCCGGTGAGGCTCGCGCCACGTGTGCCCTGCGTCTCGCGCTCCTGCCAGTGCGGGCCCTGGAGCCAGCCGGCCGATTTCTGTGACCATTGCCCGGATTCCGGGATTTTGATGGTAAGTTTTCTCGGCTCCGCCGAGCGCTTCCATATGAACGTCAGGTCTCCGAGGTCCCTGTGGATCCGATCGCTCTGGATGACGAACTCGCACCGGCCGTCGTCGTAGAGCTGCGCTTCGATGCCGCATGGCCCGCCTGCCTTCCTGGGCGGCAGGTTGTCCACCTGTAGCACGTGGTACTCCCAACTGAACGTACCGGTCCCGCGGTAGACAGCGACAACCTGCGGTTGCTTCTGTTCGATGCGGGCCACGGCTTCGGCCCGGGCCAGTTCCTTACCCGTGGCGCCGTCGAGCAGTTTGACCCTGACCCTCTGTTTGCCGGGCTTCGGGAACGTCTGCGTCAGCTGCGAGCCGGCCGCCGTCTCGAGCGGGCGTCCGTTCAGGGACCATTGGTACCGGGCGCCGGCCGGCGCCTTGCCGTGCACGGTGAACGTGAATGTGTCGCCCGCCGTGCCCGCGACCTCGGCGGGTTCGATCCGCATATCGGGCCCGGATACGAGCCGGATCGTCACAGTGTGCGTCTGCGGCTCGGCCCCAGACTCCGAGCCGGGGATCCGGATGTGCTCCGTGACGGGCCGGCACTTGGGTGCGATTACCGATACCCAGTACAGACCGGGTTTGGTGATCGGCACACGGCCCCGGCTACCGGTGGCGGTATGCTTGAACTCCGGCCCCTGGATAGAGACCCGGATGCTGTCATCCGGCGGCGGCACGCCGTCAAACGTCACGACAAACGCCAGCATGGGCGGCCCGCCTTCTTGCTGCAGCCTGACACTCACCGCCTTCTCGGTCCCGACCGCCGCCGCGCGCAGGTCGACCTCGAGCCCGTCAACAGCCGCGTAGCCGGCCTTCACGACGCTGACATACGTGTAGCGCGGCGCCAGCCCGCCGAACCGGGTGACGCCGGACGCGTCGCTGAGTTGGGCGGTGAAATCCTTCTCGTACGCCAGCCGCACGCGCGCCCCGCCGATGGGCGTGTTGTTTGCGGCGTCCACCACGCGCACCTTCAGCGCGATCGCGCCTCTGAGGACGACGCGCCGGCTGAACGCTTGGCCGTCCCGCTCCGGCAGAATGTCCAGGCTCGATTCCGCCGTGCGGAACCCGTCTTTGGCGACGGCGAGGGGCACACGTGTTCCGACGGCGACCTCTTCGAAACGCGCCGTACCGTCCGCACCGGTCTCCGCGTTGTGGGCCCCGAACGTGACGCGCGCGCCGGGCACTTCGTTGCCCTGCTCGTCCACGACCTCAACCACCATCACGCTCAGCAACGGCTCGAGCGGCACCTTCACGTCATAGCGGGCGGCGGAATCGGCGGCGTCCGGCTCCGCCACGACGACAGGCTGGCTCACGGCGGGCGACCGGTAGCACGGGGCGCGCACTTCAACCCGGTACACGCCGGGCTCGAGGCCGGCGAATGTGTACGTGCCGTCCGCGCCCGTTGACCGGGCGGCAGCCGCGGCCGTGCCCGTTGCAGCCGGCGGCTCGTCGTCTTCCTTCTTTCCGGCAAACAACGGGGAGGCCGCGCGCGGCCTGTCCGCCCAACGCGGCTTCTTCCCGCCGAACAACGGCGTCGGAGTCTTCTCTGGCTCCGGTTCCACGCGCACCGCACCGCGCCGGGCGAACAATGGGCTGGACGCCGCCGCCCCGGCGCCCGCTCGCTCGGTGGCCTGCAAAGCCACCGCGGCGCCGGCGACGGGCTTCCCGGTCTTGGCATCCGTCACGACGACCCGGATCGCACTCTGCAGCGCGGCCGCCGGCGAAAGGAAGATCGTGCGGCCGAGGTCAGGCGGTTTCCGGCCTTCCGACGGGGCGGGGACTACGAACCACTCGCTGGCCACCTCCTCGCCCTCGAGGCTCTTGAACCCGGTCGCCCGTGCCGTGACGACGTGCCGGCCGGCCGGCGGAAGCTGGCAGGCGTACTGGCCGCCGGCCTGCTCTTTCATGGGGACCGCCTGTCCCCCTCTCAGCCGCAGGGAGACAGTCCCGCCCGGGATCGGCGGCCCGATCCCTTCCTTCGTCTTTGCCCGGAGCCGGACGGTCAACCGTGGCAAGCACCGCCGCAGCCGGTCCGGTCCGGCCGCGACGCACTTGTCGTGTTCCACTTCGAGTTTTCTGATTCGCTCCTCGAAGCTCGCCTTTGCGGCGGCGTACTGCTGCGCCGCGTCGTGGATCTTGACGTTGGCCCAGGCATAGGCCTCCTCGTACGCCGCCGATAGCTCCCGCAACGCTTCCAGCGGGAGCGTGACGGTGTCGACCAGAACGCCCGCATCACCCGCCGTACGGGTCCGCTGGGCCCGATCGAGCGTGCGCTGCAGCGCGTCATCGCGCCGCTGCTCGGCTGCCGACTTGCGCCCCGCCCATTCGTCCATCAGCAGTGCCCAGTCGCGCGTGTTCACGAGCCGTATGTTCACGTGCGCCAGATCCTTGAACAGCGCGGACACGCACGGGTACGCTTCCTGGAACGGCATAATCGAGACGGCGTTCCAGATGGCGACGGTCTGCTTGCGCGCGTCGGCTACCGCCCCGATATAGGCGGATTCCAGGTTCTCGATCCGGCCTGCGTCCACGTCCAGATAGCCGGTCAGGTTGAACGCTTTCGGCGGGTTCAGGCCCAGCTCCCCGATTCGGCGCTGGATGCGCAGGATCGAGGTCTCGATCGCCGTGTAGCCGGCCAAGTATCGGCGATACATATCGACCTTGCGCGCCGCGATGCTCTTGCGCGCCCAGAAGCCCTTGACCGCTTCGATGTGCTTGCTGAACCCCTCATACATCTCGTCGCAGTGCCGCACGAGCTGGAGCTGGAGCCGCTCACCCAACGCGAGGAGTTTGTCGCGGACGGCTTTTGCGTCACCGGTCATGTACAGGGCCTGGTACTCGGCATCGACATCGGCCTTGATCTCGCGCAGGGCGCGTTCGACGAGTTGGTCATAGACCTGCTGCTTGATCTTGATGAACATGAACAGGGCCAGGTCTTTCCTGGCGTTCCCGTTCCGCTCGCGGATATGCGTGGCCAGTTGAGACCGGCCGGTATTCAACGGCTCGCGCAGGTTGCCGGGCAGGTCGAACTCGGGATAGAGGTTCTTGAACGCCAACCGCATGCTCTTGAACGTTTCGTCGTGCGCGAGCAGATTGCGCTCGGCGAAGTCGCAGACGGAATCGCGAATCGTGGTCCCGGCCAGTCCGGACCGATAGCCGACGGTTCCCTCGGTAATGAGCTGTTCGAAGGCGAACGGCGAAGGGGGCACGACACGGCGGTTGTCGTTGGCGTCAACCAACCTGACGATCACGTACTTTTCTTCGTCCCATTCGGCGGAGTTGAACCACGCCCAGATGACGTCCCGGTCTTTCTTGAACGCCCAGGCCGATTCGCCGACGTCCCAGGTGACCATGCCGAGCCCAGCGACAAGGGCGGGCACCTGCGCGCCGGGCACGAGCCCGCCTACCCCGATGACGACATACAGCCCGCTGCGGACCGCCTTCTTGCCGTCCCCCTCGTAGTAGGCCTCGCCGCCATCGATCAGCGACTGGGCGAAATCGCCGACCACGGGCAGGGCCGTCACCCAGGCATTCATGAGCCGGCGCCGTTCCTCCTCGGGCGGCAGGTTCTGATCCATGATACTCGCCGTCTCCGCCAGGCCGGAGGCGACGGCCAGGACGCCTTCAAATGCGAGCCCGCCGATCCCTTCGTCGCCGAACATCGCGTAGCCCTTGGCTTCGTCCACCTGTCCCAGAAGCAGGCGACGCGTCTGCACGGTCTTGCGCACGGCGTCCTTGACGGCCGGCGTCGCCAGCCGACGCGCGTCGCCGATCTTGGACGCCGCCTTCTGCCCGAACAGCACGACCAGGTCATCGTCGGGCGAGGCGTAGAGCCGCTTGAGAATCGTTCCGACCGCTTCATCGCCCGGCTCAAACGCCACATCGAGCTGCGGAAACTTCTTCTTGAGATGCGCGAGAAAGTCCTCCGGATCGACCGGTTCCAGCCCCACGATGTCCAGGCTCGCGACCCCGGCCAGTTCCTTCTGCAAGCCCTTGGCGGCCTCGGGCAAATCGGCGAGCTCGTCATCGAGCAGCGCCTTCAGCGCGTCGTTACGGGTGCGGCCGCGCAAGTAGCGCGCGAACACGTCGCCGAGCAGAATCTGAGGCTCGGCAAGCGCCTTCTTGAACCTCGCGCTCGTCTTGTTCAGCTTCGCGAGGTAGTCGGCGGGGAAGTCGAGTTCCGCCATGAGGTCGGGGTACTTGGCGCTGAGAAACCGGTAGTTCTCCGCCAGCCGTTCCATTCGGCGCGACGCAACGAGGGCCTCGCCCCGCAGCTGCCTCATCTCGCCGAGGCTGGCGCCCGTGACGAGCCCGTCCAGAACGCGTTCGGCGTCCTTGTGCCGTTCGGCTATGCTCTGTGCGAGCGCCTTCTTCATGATCTGACGCATCTCGGCCTGTTCTTTGACGAGGCCTTCGACCATCTCATCGACGCTCGCGCCGCGCGGGAAAATATGGTAGTCGCACGGCATCTTCTCCACTTCGGCCAGCGCCACGTATTTGCGGTAGGTCTCCGGGTCCAGCTTGTCGAGCCCGGCCGCCTTCATGGACCGGTGCGTGTCCTTTGCCGTCACGCGAAATTCGTCCCACAGCTTGTGGGTCATGTCGGGCTCGTCGAGCCACTTGGCCGGGTGCGTGCCGTAGCCCGGCCCGCCCTTGTTCAGGTTGTCCAACACGGTTTCCTCGGTCAGGCCGATCGTCTTCTGGCCGGTCCCGCCGGGTTTGGCGAACGGGGCATACTCACCCTCCTGAACACGGACCTGGATGAAGGTCTCCATGTGCCCCAGTTGCCTGGGGTCCGGCGCGTGCGCGGTCGGTTTCCATATGATCACGTCGTCCGCCGTCCGGGTCAGCAGCATATCGCTCTTCGGTTTGGCGCCGCCGCCGCGCAGATACGCAACGGCCCGTTGATAGGCTTCATCGGCTTCTGCCATCGTAAGGTTCGGACGCAGCATGATATCTTCGTCGGAAAGAATGCCTCGCCCCCAACGCGCCTCAGCCCCGGACCTCATGAATGCGGGCATCTCAATCGTCTTGCCGGTCTTGGGGTCCACTCGCTTCACGGTCATGTCCAGAATCGCGGAGACGTACTTCGAACGCGGCGCCTTCAGTTCCATTTCCCGGGCAATCTCGACCATCTCGTGGGGCGTAATCTGGCCGGTGTTGTACTGCTGCCACAGTCGCTGCCGGTTCCCGAGCAGGATCGGATCCAGCCCTTCGGCGGCGCACACCGCCTGGGCAAGGCAGAAGCCAAGGAGTAAGGCCGTCCCGCTCGGGCAGCCCCACAAAGCGCCGGGCCGGCAAAGAGTCTGTGCGCGAAAACGGCTTTTGCGTGTGAACAGCCCGTTCAACACGTTGCCCTCCTTTCTCCGGAAACGTGGGTTGCTGTTCCGGCCTGGCAGCCGGTCGGACTCTGACGCCGTGCTTCGCCCGGCGCAACGTCCTGGGTCTGCTAGCGCGCGTCCCGAGCGCGCGGCAGATCGACCGTGACGGTGATTTTTTCGAACGAAACGATCTTGCCGCTCATCTTCTTGTAGATGTGCCACTGGGCGCGGCCGGTGAACGCGGTGTCGGTGTAGCGGCCGCTGCCCTCGAAATCGTCCCAATCGGTGCCGCTCGGAAGCGGCCGGGAAAGGCGTCCTTCCCAGTCGCCGTCTTTGATCCCCATCGAGTGTTGCAGCCCATGCGCGGACAGCGAGCCGCGTTCCTTCCAGATGGGATTCATCACGACCCCCAGCATCTCCCGGCCCGTCGCCGTGAGATCCAGGCGGCCGTCGTCGGCCAGAACGGCTTCGACCTCGCACGTCCCGCGGTTTCGCGTGACGGACGCCTGCGCCAACGGCACGCCGAACTCGCGCACGAATGGCACGCGGCCGCGGTAGGTCCGTTTCCAGCGCGGGATGTCCCAGTCGACGCGCGCCTTGTGCGTGTAGGCGCCCAACGGCTTGCTCGGCTCCCGGTCGTAGGTGTAGTTCGGGCTGCCGGCGGTGTTGACGTGGCCCCAGCAGTGCGCCTCGTCGTAGCGTATGTCGAAATCGTCGCTGAAATACTCGCGGACCATAGCGGAGTCGAGTCGCCCATTCCTGCAGACGTACTCCATGGAAGCGGGCATGAAGGTGGTCTCTTTGGGCTCGCTGAAGATGAGCCGGCCGTCGGGCCACCAGGCCGTCACGCTGATGGCCGGGGTGAACACGCGGATCGTCGCTGTGCCATCGGTCCACATGTAGACGGAGGTCGTGCCTTCGGACTTGTAGGTCCGTGTCGCTTTCACGCCCCAATCCCCGGCGAAATCCGCACGATGGCGGCAGGTCCCTTCGTAGATCCGCGCGATCCGGCCCTTCGGTCCGGGCTTGGGCTCAGGCGTCGGGTCCGGCTTGGCGGCGACCGTCACGCGCGAGGCGGCCGAAGCCACCTCGCGCGGGGGGCGTCCCGCGAACAGTTTCGCCTCGATCTGATAAGACCCCGCCTTGCGAAAGGTCCAAGAGAACTGTGCGCTGGCGCCGAGGCTGACGGAACGGCCGTCCAGGTACCAGTTGCAGGCGGCCGGTTCCGGCGGCGAACCGCACGCCGCGTTGAAAGAGACCTTCTCGCCCGGCTGCACGGCCACCTGTTGCGGGGTAACGCTCAAGCGCAGGGGGACCATGGCGACGGTCGTGGAGAACTCCTTCTTGTCCGGGTCCGGCATGATGTCCACTTCCGTTTGCGCCGTCCGGAACCCGGTCTTGCTCACCTGGAGCGGGATCCTCGTCCCGACGGGCACCTTCGCCAGCCGCGCCGTGCCGCCGGCGTCGGTCTTGACCCGCAGGTCGTCAAGGGCGACTTCGGCGCCGGCCAGCCCCTTGCCGTCCGTGTCCACGACCGTCACGCGCACCGGCCTCACCTGGCGCTCGAGTTGCAGGCGGATCACGGCCGGCGCTGAACGGCCGGCGGGGATGAGAACGGGTCCTGCAACGCGGCTCTCGCAGAACGGCTCCGACGCCGAAACGCGGTAACGCCCCGGCAGGAGATCCTTGAACACGTGCTTCCCCTGCTGGGTATCGACCTCGTCCGGTTTCCTGCGCATCTGTCGTGCGCGCTCCAGACCGGGCGCCCGGCTTGAAGCCGCGCGTGTGCCCGGCGAGACCAGCACGACCTCCGCATCGCAGAGCGGAGCTTTGTGACGGGCGCCCACCACATAGACGACCAGACTGCCGTGGCCGGCCGGCGCGAGGTACACCGTCTCGCGCAGCGGCGCCGGCCCCGCGCCCTCTTTCGCCGCGGGAATGCTGAGCGGCTGCGAGAGTTTTTCCGCACCGTCGCGCGTCTGGAAGCCGTTCGCCCACGCGAAGAGGTGATAGTGGCCGGGCGCCGGCCGGGCGCACACGTGGTCGCCCGCCGTCTGCTCCTCCAGTTTCACCTTCTTGCCCGAGCGATACCGGAGATAGACTTCCGCGTTCGGGACCGGGGTATCCGTCTTCCGGCCGTCGATCTCCTGCCGCACGCAGACCGTCAGCCCGGCGCCCTGCCGTGCGTAGTAGTCCGCAAACCGCTGCTCCAGGCTTTCGCGCTCCGTGTCGTGGTGGCGCGCGCGTTCGAGCGCCTTGGGCTTCATCGTGTCCCGGTTCTTGTAGACGTCGCGCCAGGCCACGCGCCAGGTTTCGTGCCGGACCACCTTCTCGAGCATCTCCTTGTCGAACGCGCTGTCCAGCGCCGCACCCTCGACGTACCGGCGCTTGACGGCCAGCAGCTTTCCGGCCATCGAAGCCAGCACCTCGTTCTGGACCGACAGCCAGCCGCGCGCTTTCTTCACGTCCTCGTCAGCCTTCCCGCTCAGCATGGGCGGGCCGGTGAGCAACCGCAGTCCGTCGTCGACCTGCCCGGAGAGCCCGGCGGCCTGCTCCGCTCTGCGCCTGCACGCCAGCACGGTATCGTACGCCCGCAGGTAGCGAAGCACGACCCTCGCGCTCCGCGTGGCGAGATCCTCCTGGCTGCCCTGGCCGAAGAAATCGCGCTTGGTCCAGTTCCAGGCCCAGGTGAGCAGGTCGCCGGCCTGGAACCCCTTGCCTTCCTCGACCATGGCGGCTTCGACCTCCCGCTCGATGTCGAGTGCGCGGACCCGTTTGCGCAGGTCCTCGATCAAATCGACGAGGCGTCCCGCCACGACTTCGTAGTCGGCGGCCATCCGCTCTTCGAGCCGCTGGACCAGGGTATCGGTGAACCAATCGCGCAGCGCGTGTTCCCGCTCGGACAACTTGCCCGCCATGCGGACCTGCAGCGTTTTGCCCGCGGCCGGGTGTCGCATGATCTCCCGGATCACGGCCAGTTCGGGATCCGCGGAAAAGATCGTCTTGCGAAACGTATGCCAGTTCTCCCAATGCCCGATGATGGCCTGGCGCATGTCCTCACGTTCGAGCACCTCGCCCCGGTAGCGGACGGAAGCCAGGCGCCAGCGTCCGACTCGCTTGGCGTCCGCCCCCTTGCCATAGGTGGCCACGCCCTCGGCCACGAGTCTGAATTTCGCCGTCAGGTAGAGCGTATCTTCCAGTACGCTGAGCTGCTCGTTCCAGTACAGGTTCTGGGCCTTCTCCATCAGCGCGATCTGGATGCCGACGATCGCCTGGGGAATCCCCAACGGCGGGACAACGGTGACGACGACATCCCAGGCCATCCGGTAATAGTCGCCCATCACGCAGTACTCGACGGCCGCGCCGAACGGGACCCGGCGCCGGAACAACTCGGTGCCGAGCGTCTGCCAGTCGCCCCGGTAGAGGCAATCGACGTAGACGGGCAGCTCCTGGGACAGGTTGTACAGCACCAAGCCGTGCGAGAGGCCCTTGGCCTGGTCCTGGATATCCGCGTTCAACTGGCGGTTGATGGCCTGGATGTAATCGAGCGCCTTGGGCCTGTGCGTCGTCCAGCTCGGCGTCACGTCCCGCCGCCATATGGAATCCTGGCTCGGCTTGAACGTCTCGGGTATCCGCGCGGCGAGCTTGTCGAACGCGTTGTAGCTTCTGTTCCCCTCGCGCAGTTCCTGCAGCAACACGTCGTCCAGGCAGTCGAGGTAGAAATTCGCTTCGGACCCCAGCTTGATCACGGCCGCCGCCGCCAGTTTGAGGCCGTTGCGGGTCTTGGCCAGGGCTTTGCAGCAGGACTCGAAGTGTTTCAGATCCGATCGGACGATCTTCTTGAGGTCGAACTGCGCCTCGAAATCGCCGGTCATCCTGACGAACTCGGCCTGGATGCGTCCGAACTCGGCATCGAACTTCACACTGTGTTCCGCAAAGACCTTCGCTTCGAGCTCGAGCATGTCCGCCAGCGCGCGAATCCTGCGCTGCACGGCATCGATTTCCAGATGGCTCTGCTTCCTTGACGCGACGTCGTCCTTGCGGCGCAACGCCTTCACCTCCTCGATGTGGCCTTCGATACCGTCGACGGCCGCCCGCAGGCCGCGCCGTGCGTTGTCGCGTATGGACTGCTCGACTTCCATGAAGAACGCGTCGGTGTGCGCATAGCGCACGGCGCGCGCCGGCTGGCCTTCCGCGCATTCCAGCCGGATCGGCAGGTCGCCCCCGAAATAGGCCCTCAGCCGTTCGACCTGCCCGCCGATATCGCGGCCCTTCTCGCCCTTCTCCAGCGCTTTCAGTTCCCGGGCCAAGCGGCGCAACGCGCGCGTCTTCTCGGACGGTTTGTGCGCGTCCTTGGCCTCCTCCCCGAGCGCGTCGTCGAGCGCGTCGGTGCTGCGCTCGGCGTACTTGGCGGCCTTGACGATGCTCGTCAGGGGACTGTAGACCCGATGCCCGTCGACCAGCCGTGTGATATCGCCGACGAAATGGCGCAGCATTTCCAGCGACAGGCCCGGCTCCGTCTTGTTCCTGAATTCGAGCGCTTCCACATCGCCAAACGTGCGCGGCTGCTTCTGAGACAAGTCCACTTCGGCGGCCATCGTCGTCACGGCGTCTTCGCCCTTGACCCGGCGGCGGTTGCCGTTCGGCTCGACCTCATAGACAATCGACTCCGGCTTGAGGAACTCCTTGTCGCCGTAGCGTTTGCCGTGCGCGCCGACATACACGTCGGACGCGGCCTCGCCGTGCACGGTGCAGACCGAATCGAGCCGGACGGGGTCTATCCCCATCTCCCGCACGATCAACCGGTCAAACTCCTGCTTCAACGCGCGGGCGAAGGCTTTGTCGTTGGACATGAAGGAGAAATCGATATCGCCGGCGAACGTGTAGGAATTCGCGGGGAAATCCGGCAAAGCCCACTTCCCGACGTAGCCGATGTAGGCGTGGTAACCGTACCGTGTCGTCTGCCGGGCGCAGACGCCCCTGACGGCATCCGCGATGCATTGCAGCGTCATCCGTCTTCGGTGTGCCAGGACCTGCTGTTCGACCGCCGTGCTGCCGGTACCCGCATCCATCGTCCCGAAGAACTCGCGCACAGCCGCCTCGCCCCACTGGGCGACGACCAGGGTCTTGAACGTGGCCATGTCCTTCGTGCTGATCTCGTGCTTGCCCAGCGTTCGCCAGAAGGCCTCGGCCGACCCGCCCTGCCGCAGATCCAGGAGCGCGCGGCCCATGATCTTCTGCTTGGTGACGGTCTTGACGTTGTGCTTGTCGGGATCGATCACCAACCGACGCAGGAAGGTTTCACCCTTCTCGGGGGCTTCACCGGGATCGGCCGCCCGGGCCGCAGGGGCGGCCAGCAATGGCACGAGCAGACAGACAAGAACAGATCGACTTGCGCGCATGTCGGGTCCCATGGCTAGTGTCGTGTCCCGGAAATGACTTCCCAGATCATTTCCGGGACACGACATCAGTTGCCCGTCGGCCCGAGCTTCTGAAGGACCTGGTTCAAATGCGGTTCCATCTTTGGCCACAGGCGGTCCGGCGCCACGAAGCTGAGCCAGCCGATGGCGTCGGGGCGTTCGACGAGGATGTGCTGGTAGTGATAGGCATTCTCGCCGGCGGCCTGTTCCTTGATTTCGAGGACCCAGCCGCGCATACCGCCCATGCGTGAGGCGTATTCCCTCAGCAGCTTGGCGTCGGGATTGGTCTTCATCTCGTCGTGGATGGTGGCCACGGCGGCGTTCAGATCCTTGTAGCCCGGGAGGCTGCGGGCCATGACGTAGAGATTGATCGTCGCCTCCCACTCGTCGGTGCCGGCCGCGCCGCTCCAGGAGACGCCCTTCTGCGCGCCGGAAAGCTGTTCGGCTTGCCACTGTGCGGGCACGGGGAACTGGATACCGAGGGCCGAATCGCGGTGCGTCGCATAGCCCGTGCCGCCGACCGACTGCGGCGCGGGCGGGGACGGCGGCTTGGCTGCCGGTTCGACTTTCGGCTCGGGTGCGGGCGGCGGGGGCTCGGCCGGCGGTTTCGCGCGCTGTTCGGGTTCCGCCGGCGCCGTACGCTTTGGCGGCGGCGGCCGGGCACTTGTGCCCCAGGCGCCCATCCTGCCGGCCTGTCGTTTCGGGCGTTCGACGCGATGCAGGCTCTTCATACTCTCAATCACGGCATCGTAGTAGGCGTCCTGGAACTCGCGGGGTATGGAAGCGGTGAACATGACCGCCGCATCGGCGGGTGCAAAGAAGACGCCGAGCATGTCCACCAGCACACCCGGCTGCACCTCCGCCTCATAGCGGTGGAACAGAGTCGGCATGCCGTTCATCTCCGCGCCGACGTCCTCGATCCGTTTGCCGCGCAGGCCCTCGCGCGCGAGGCCTTCTTCGAATTTCGAGGCGAACTTCTGCAACCGCGCCGCGGGATCGGCGTTCCGGATCTCGTCGTTGAACGTGTCGGCTGTACGGACCTGGGCATTGAGCGAGGCGTGCGTGTTCGGGGATTCCAGACTGAAGCCGGTGCCGTCCGCATTGGGTTCGAGCGTCCAGCCGACCGGCGGGGTGAAGACATAGCCGCTGTCGCCCAGTTCGAGCGGACCGCTCGCCCGGGTCTTCGGGCCGGCGGCCGGGCCGGTCCCGGCCGCCGGTTCCGGCGCCGGGCGCGGCGGCGCGGCGGTATCCGGCGGCAGCCAGTCCGGCCGCCCGTCGGGCGTGCCGGGCGCCACGCTTTTCATGGCGGCCAGAAGCGTCTTGTAGGCCTGGTGCGGAGCCGAGCGCGGGGCGATGCCCACGAACCAGATGATGGCATCGGGCACCTTGTAGAAATCCAACAGGATGTCCAGTACGACCTGCCGGGTCCTGTCTTCGTAGCGGCGGAACAGGGCCGGCATCCCGTTCCGGTCGCCGGGCTGATCCTCGACCAGGTGCAGCTCGCGGCCGTAGCCTTCCCGAAACCGGTCGGCCAAGCCGACGAACGCCTGCTGAGCGGGCGGCATCTTCGATTCGGTTATGTCCTGCACCTGAACGGAGAGGCGCAGGGTTTCGTCCGGCGAGGCGACGTCCCATATGGCGCCCTGAGTCCCCTTCTTGACGGTCCACCCCTTCGGCGGCCGGAACTGATAGCTGTAGCGGCCGATCGGTATGGGGTCGGCGAGGTCGGCCCCGAGCGGCGCCGCCGCCGGGGCGCGCCCTGCGCCGGCGCCGGGCGCGCGGGCGGGCGGCGCGGCGGCGGGGCTGAGGCTCATCAGGATACTCTCCAGCGGCCGCGTGTCCTGCCCGGTCGTCATGCCGTGCACGACCATCCGCGCGTCGCCCTTCACGAAGGAGAGGGCATGCGCCTGCACGTTCAAGCCCTGTGCCTCGCCGGTATACTGGCGGTAGACGGCGAGCACGCCGCACACGTTCACGCGCGCGTCGCGTACCTGGCGCCAGCGGCGAATGTGCGGCTTGAACATCTGCTCGTAGCCGCGCGCGAGCGAGTCCAGGTTCGCGGTGGGGTCGCCGCCGTTCACCTGCACGTACGTGTCGTCCGCCGCATTGCCGATTTTCAGCCAGACCCCGGGCGAATCCGCGGGAATCGGCTTGGCCGAGAAGTCGGCCGGCGCGGTGATCGTGTAGCCGGTCGTGCCTATCGCGAACTGGCCCGCGCCGGCTGCTCGGCACAGGCCGAGCAGCGCCGCCAGCGCAACCGCGATCCGCGCATACGGATGTGTGCGTGTCCCCCCCATGACATCCTCCCTCCGGCCCTCATGCCCCCTGTCACTGCTGCTGGGTTTGCGGCTTCACGACCCCCCACTCGACCAGCCGGGTGTAGGCGTGCTGCGCGAACTCGCCTTCGGTCACCGCCTGCAGGTAGTTCGTATATTCCTGGGCCGCGGGCTGCCGGCGGCCCATGTTCTCCAGCGAGTAGCCGACGTAGAAGGTGGTGTCCGGGTTGCCGGGCAGCGTCTGGCGGTAGGCAACGAATGCGTCATGCGCATTGCCGAAGTTGCCCTGGCGCAGGGCGATCATGCCGCTCAGGTGCTGGGCCATGGGCTCGCTCGGATAGACGCGGTGCGCCTGATCGACGTAGGGCTTCGCTTTGGCCGGCTCGTTCACCGTCAGGAAGAGGTTGGCGGTCAGCAGCAGGGCGGCATAATCGTTCGGCGCCTGGCGCAGGGCCACGTCGTACTGCTGGGCCGCGCCGCGATAGTCCTTCTTCATCACGCAACTCACGCCCTGCTGCATCGCCTGCACCGCGCCCTTGTGGCGCCGGATCCCCGCCGTGTTGTCCATGAACCGTTCCCGGTTGTCGGGCACATCGGGCAAGGCCCCGTACTTGCTGCTCACCAGGCCGCGCGCCGTCTGATAGCGCTCCTCGCTCATGGGGTGCGAGGCGAACATCCGCGCGATCAGGTCCGGCTGGTGCTGATCCAGCTTGCGCAGCATGTCCATCGCCTGCACCATGCCCCTGGGGTTCTGCCCGGCACGGACAGCGTATTCCATGCCCCACTCGTCGGCCTCGCGTTCGTCTTCCCGGCTGTAGTGGGCCAGCAGCGCGCCGGCGCCGAGCATCCCGAGCCCGGCCGCCAGCTCGGCATACTTTTCGTGTTCGGCCTGCACATACCCCACGATCCCGGCCACGATCAACTGACCCAGAATGGCCTTGCTCATCCGCTCCGCGCCGTGACGCAGGTTCATATGGCCGATCTCGTGGCCCAGCACGGCGGCGAACTGCGCCTCGTTGTCCATCTCCAGAATCAGGCCGCGCAACACCCCGCAACTCCCGCCGCCCAGCGTGTAGGCATTATGGATGGGCGAGTTCAGAACACGGAAATAGTACGGCAGATTCGGACGATGCGTCCGCGCCCCGATCTCTCGGCCAAGCGTGTCGATGTACTGGTTCAGACCGTCGTCCTGCACCGCGCCCCAGTCGGACGAGAACTGGTGCGGCCGGCGCTGCTGGTCCATTTCGATCTCCTGCGCCTCCGTCATCAGCATGAACTGCGTCTTCTGCGTTACCGGGTTGGTCGCACAGCCGGTCAGCACCGCCCCGGCCGCCCCCGCAGCGCCCACCCGCAGAAAATCGCGACGGCTCAACGGCAGATCCAGTCTGGAAATCGACGCGCGCTGTCTCATGACGTGTACTCCTCCGTTTCCCCCTTCACCCGCCCGGGAGGGTATCGCAAAACAGAAACGAATGCAATCGCGAAACGCGCTTTCTGCCGGAGGCCGGGGCTGCGTGTCGAGGACCGATTGACCTGCAGGCCGAATTCGCTTATGCTCCACCCGTCAGCGTCCCAAACCCTGTGTCAGCCATGAACCATGAACCATCAACCATTGACCATTGACCCTCAACCATTAACCATGGTTCCCGACTACCACATTCACACGGTCTTCTGCAAACACGCGGACGGGCATGCCGCGGAATACCGCGAAACCGCGCGTGGGCTCGGCATGCCGCAGATGTGTTTCACCGATCATGCACCCGCACCGGACGGCTATGACCCGAGCGTCCGGATGCAACTGGCGGAGTTCCCGGCCTATCGCGACCTGATCGCGCCGCTGCAGGCGACGGCGGGCCCGCCGGAGGTCCTGTTCGGCATCGAAGCCGACTACTACGCGGGTGCCCGCGCATTTCTCGGCGATTGGCTGCCGCGCCAGGCGTTCGACCTCGTACTCGGCTCCATCCATTACATCGGGGATTGGTGCTTCGACCACCCGGGCTACGCCGCCAGATGGAAGACGGTCGACGTCGCCGGCGCGTGGCGCGAGTATTTCGCGCTGATGGCCGAACTCGCGCGCTCCCGCCTCTACGACGCGGTCGGGCATTTGGATCTGCCCAAGAAGTTCGGATTCCGGCCGACCGATCAGGCGCTGCGCGAAATGGCGCAACCGGCGTTAGACGTCATCGCGGCCGAAGGCATGGCGGTGGAGATCAACACCTCGGGTTTGCGCAAGCCGGTTCGGGAGATCTATCCGTCCCCGCTCCTGCTCGGCCTGGCCCGCGAACGCGAGATTCCGATCTGTTTCGGTTCCGACTCGCACAGCCCGCAGGAGGTGGGCGCAGATTTCGACAAGGCGGTGCAGCTCGCGCTGGACGCCGGCTACACCCAGTGCGTACGCTTCCGGAAACGAGAGAAACAGCTCGTCCCGTTAGCGGATTAGTGCTCGAGATCTGTAACGAAAAAGGGGAGTTTCAGGAGGATCCATGGCCGACACAATCAGCTGGGGCATATTGGGCACAGGCAAGATTGCCGCGAAATTCGCGAACGCGATCAAGGAGTCGCGCACCGGCCGGCTGGCGGCGGTCGGCAGCCGCGCTCAGGATTCCGCGGACCGGTTCGGCACGCAGCACGCGGTTCCGCATCGGCACGGGAGCTATGAAGCGCTGCTGTCGGACCCGGCGGTGGAGGTGGTCTACATCGCGACGCCGCACCCCATGCACGCGCCATGGTGCGTCAAGGCGGCGGAAGCCGGCAAACACATCCTGTGCGAGAAGCCGCTCGGGCTGAACCATGCCCAGGCGGCGGCCGCGGTTTCGGCCGCGCGCGAGCATGACGTGTTCCTCATGGAAGCGCTGATGTACCGCTGCCACCCCCAGACCGCGCGCATCCTGGAACTGATCCGCGGCGGCGCGGTCGGCGAAGTCCGGCTCGTGCAGGCCGCGTTCGGGTTCCAGGGCCCGTACGACCTGCAGAACCGGATTCTGAACCGCGCGCTGGGCGGGGGCGGGATCCTGGATGTGGGCGGCTATCCCGTGTCGATGGCGCGCCTCATTGCGGGCGCGGCAGCCGGTGTCGACTTCGCCGAGCCGGTCGCGTTGCATGCCTGCGCGCATCTCGGCGCGGAAAGCGGCGTGGACGAATATGCGATCGCCGGGCTCAAGTTCCCGGGCGACGTCCTGGCCCAGTGCGGGTGCGGCGTGCGGCTGAACCAGGAGAATGTCGCGCGCATTTTCGGCACCGAGGGTCAAATCCTCGTGCCGGAGCCCTGGCAGCCCGGCCGCGCGGGCGGCCCGATCACAATCATTCTGCAGCGCGGCGGCGAGCGGCAGGAGATCCTCGTCGCCGCCGAACGCGGGTTCTGGGCCATTGAGGTGGACACGGTGGCGGCCCATATCGAGCAGCGCCAGGCCGCCCCGCCGTCCATGACCTGGGCCGACTCGCTCGGGAACATGAAGGCGCTCGACATGTGGCGGGCGGCGATCGGGCTGCGGTACGAGGGGGACGCGTAGAAGGGCCGTCCCGGCTCTTTCACCCGGCGGCGCGCCAAGGCCGCCGCTTCTACTCTTTCAACCCACCAACACGACCCGCAGATCCATCACGTTGGTGCCGGTCGGGCCGGTCTGGATGAGGCCGCCCGTCTGCTCGAAGAAGTCGTAGGAGCGGCTCCGTTCCCGAAAGGCGTCGACGGCGAGGCCCTTCTGCTCTGCGGCGGCCAGGACCCGGTCGTCTACGAACGCGCCCGCCGCGTCGGTGGGGCCGTCCTCGCCGTCCGTTCCGGCCGAGAGGACGAGAACGCGCTTCAGCCACCCGGCGCGCGCCGGGTCGCGCGCGAGGGTTGGCAGCCGGCCGGCGGCGGCCAGAACCAGTTCCTGGTTGCGGCCGCCCTTGCCGCCCGGCGCGACGTTCGAGACGACCGTCTCGCCGCCGCTCAGGATACAGGCGGGCGGCGCGCAGGGCTCGCCGTGTTCGAGGATCTTCACGGCCAGTTCCACGAGCCTCACGCCCACCTCCCGGCTTTCCCCCTCCAGTTCAGCGCCCAGGTCCGCGATACTGTAGCCCAACGCCGACGCTCGGTTCCACGCCGCCGCAAGCGCCGTCCGATTATCGCCGATAATAGTATTGTGCACGGACGCCGGCAGCGCCTTCGGGGTCTCCGGCGCCCGGCCTGCCGCGCCGTCTTCGAGGTAGCGCACGACGCTTGCCGGGGCCCTATCCCGCAGGCCGAACCGGTGCAACACGGCGAGCGCATCGGCAAAGGTGCTTGTGTCGGGCGTGGTCGGCCCGGACGCGATCACGTCGAGCGGGTTCCCGACCACATCGCTGATGATCAGGCTGATCAGCCTGCCCGCACGGCTGGCCCGCGCCAACTGGCCGCCCTTGATGCGGGACAGGTGTTTGCGCACGGCGTTCAGTTGCCCGATCGATGCGCCGCACGCGCTGAGCCGTGCGGTGATGTCGCGCTTCGCTTCCAGCGGCACGCCGTCGACCGGGCACGGCATGAGCGCGCTGCCGCCGCCGGAGAGCAGGCAGATCGCGAGATCCGGCGGGCCCAATGCCGCGACGGTCTCCAACATACGCGCGCTGCCGGCCGCCCCTCTGGCCGTGGGGAACGGGTCGCCCGCCGGGCGGGCCGGGCACAGCTCGACGCGGCGGCCGGGCTCCGCGTCTTCGTCGATCACGTTCACGATCCCGCCCACGCGCTTCGCGGCCAGCAGGTCGGCGCCCAGCGCCTGCTCCAGCGCCGCCGTCATGCGGGTGCCGGCCTTGCCGGCGCCCACCACGGCGATGCGTCCGATCGGCGCCAAGACAAGCGCATGCCCGCCGACGACCAGTTCAGCCGCCTCGCGCCGTACGGCGTTGCCTACCAGCACCGCCGGCGACACGGCCGCAACGCCCGCCTGCCAGATCGCCGTGGCGTCGGCGCGCAACTGGGTGTCGGTGGGGAGTTGCATGGTTTATGGCGGGTTCCTGGGCAAGTTCCCGAGTTCAGCCACAGGCTGCTCGGCCTCAGACCGAAAGTTCCCGAGTAGGTTCTCGAGCAAGTTTGAGGACAAGTCACTCACGGTTCGATGAGTTTCCCGTCCAACAGGATACGCACGTCGCGCTGGAGCCGTTCGTCGGTCAACTCGTAGCCGGCCTCGAGCATATCCCGGTATTTCTGCGTGAGCACTTCGGCCAGGATCGCACGGGAATGGGCCCATTTGTAGATCAACTGGTCCAGGACGCGCGCGTCGGAATGCTGCGGCACAAACGTGAGGCCGAGCAACTCGAGCCGCATCGCGGTGATCTCGCGGATCAGGGAGGGGTCGTTCAGGAACCACCAGCAGCCGAACGGGACCATGTTCTTGAACTTGCGCGCGGCGACGCACAGTTCGTGCATGTTCTCGCGGGCCAACATCGTGATCAGAAACTTCACGTCGGGAAAATCGCAGCAGATCCGTTCCACCGTCTCGATGATCGATTTGCCGACCGAGTCGCCGGCAAGCTGCAGGCCGGGATTGACCAGCTTCTTGACCCCAATCATCATGGCGGAGGGGATCCCGCGCTCCTTGGCCACGGCGAAGACCGCTTTCGCCATGAGCGTCGTCAGGCTCGACGCCTCGTCGGGATACCGGAACGACGGCGGCAGGCTGACGGCCAGATACCGGGCGTTGATCCGGTCGCACCACTCGTTCAGGTACCGGCGCGCTTCGCCGAGCGTCCGGCCCGAGAGCGACGTGTCGACATCGTAGCCGCGCGGCTTCAGCCGCGCGGCGCCGTCGGGCCAGTTCATGACGAGGCTGTCGACGCGCAACACGCCGAGAAAGCGCGGGTCGCGCTGGAACCCCTTCTCCCATACGGGCCCTTCGAGGGGGTCCATCGGGTCGTTCGTCATGTACACCTTGCTGACATTCGCGAGCGAGAAGACCGTGTCGATGTACCCGGCCGCGGTCTGCCCCGCGAAATAGGCGCGGATCGCCGACAACTCCTCGGTGTTCGCGTCCAGTCCGAGCTTCTTCAGTACGGTCAAGACCCCGCGGCACGATTCGGAGACGGGGCTGCGCTTGACGAAGAGTTCGGCCCAGATGAGGTCGGCCTGCTGCGGCTTGGACATGGCCCAGAAGGCGTCGTACGCGAGGTCGGGCCTCGCCCGGAACACCTCCGCGACCAGGTAATGATAGGTGAGCAGTTCGTCGATGCCCCACAGCAGCAGCGGGCCGAGCGCGGCGTCGTAGACGTGCGTGTGGATGTCCGTCACCGGCGTTTCTTCGACGGTCTTGCGGACAGCGGCGGCGAGAGTGTCGGGCCCGATTTTCGGCATGGTTCTGTTTCTCCTTTCCCCGCCGCGCCCCGCCGCGAGGCGGCGGCAGAGGGGACACAGTGTAGCCCCGCGCGGCGCATGGTTCAATCTGATTCCCCCACGACCAAGGTCGTGGGGGCCTGGACTGTCCGGCTGCCCACCGCCAACGTCGTGGGGGCCTGGACTGTCCGGTTGCCCACCGCCAAGGTCG